>JBEKLU010000164.1:0-10312 GCA_050010035.1 Roseiarcus sp. | reverse complement strand
ACCTCACGTCAGCCCAAACGCATCGCACCTTCCGCGCCGCGGCGATGAGGACGTGGCGCGAAACGGTCGCGGCCGCTTGAAATTTCAAGAGCCGCAGGCCCTTTGCGTTCTTCCACCGACAAGGTGACAACACCGGCGGAACATCTCCATGGAGCGGCGGACCGCCATCGCCTTATCGCGCGGGCGCGGGCGAAGCAGCGCGCGGAGCACCTTGCCCTTCGGGCCCGGCAAGGCGCGGTTGCCGCTCGTCGACATGATCGAGGTGAGGCTCTTGACACGCTCGGGATGCTCGATGGCGACGATCTGCGCGATCATGCCGCCCATCGACGCGCCGACGACGTGGGCCTGGCCGATTCCGAGCGCGTCCATCAGCCCGACAGTGTCGCGCGCCATGTCGTCGAGCGTATAGGGCGGCCTCACCGGCAGGCCGAACAACGCGCGCGCCATCATCGCAGTGGTCGCCAGCGAACCGGCCGACGGCATGCGGGTCGAGAGGCCGGCGTCGCGATTGTCGAAACGGACGACGCGAAAGCCGCGGGCGGCGAGCCCCTGGCAAAACGACTCCGGCCAGGCGACAAGCTGCATGCCGAGGCCCATGACGAGCAAAATGACCGGCGCATCGCGCGGACCCGTTTCGGCGTATTCAATCGTGATTCCGTTGGCCTGGACAGACGTCATTGTTCCGCCTCCTTGCGGGATGCGGCGCCGCCGCAAAACGCGCTCGCCGTGCTGCCCCAACTGCGGACGTTCACCATTCCGCCGAGCGCGCGCACGAGCCTGCGGGGCATGAGCTGCGTGGCGCTGGCCAGGGCGCGATTGGCGAGGCCGAGGACACAAATCGTTTCGCCTTTGAGGCACGCCGCACAGCCGAGCTCCGCGACATCCTTGGGCGACATGATCATCGTCGCGGGAAACGTCTTCCCGAGTTGCGACCCGCGAACCATCGCCGTATCGGTAAAGCCCGGACACAGCGCCATCGCGGTGACTCCCGTTCCGCTCAACTCCTTCGAGAGCGACTCCGTCAGCGACAGAACGTTGGCCTTGGTCGCGGCGCAGGCCGCCAGTCGCGGGATCGGCATGAACGCCGCCATCGAGGCCACGTTGAGAATGCGGCCTCCGCCCCGTGCGATCATCGCGGGCAGGTCAAGATGAATGAACGAGGTCAGCGCAACGATATTGATCTGCAGGAGCCGCAAGTGGTCTTGGTGCGCGTTGCCGACGAAGTCACCCTCGAACATGACGCCCGCGTTGTTGACCAGAATCTCGACCGCGACACCCGCCCCGGCGAGCGCATCGACGATCGCTTCCGCCGCGCCAGGGAGGCTGAGATCGGCCGGCATCGTTTTCGCCCGGACCGCGTGAGCCGCCACGAGCTCCCGGGCAAGCGCCGCGAGCGCCTCCTCGCTGCGGGCCGCAAGGACAAGGTCGTATCCGCGCGCCGCGAAGGCTTTTGCAAGCTTCCGCCCGACCCCGGCGGACGCGCCGGTCACGAGAGCCCAACCCTTTCCGGAGCTCTCACCCCCGGCCGCTGCTTTCAGCTCGCGCTCCAACTCCTCCTCCATGAAGCCAAAACCACGACACCATGGCGGGGACCCTGGCGTGCCACACGCGTATTTCATTGACCTGCGTCATAAGGTCTCCGCTCGCGCTAGTGCGAGCGATACCAGACTGTATTGGCTCACGGTCAAGAGCCGGGGGCTTGCGTTGTCGGGGATGGCCGCTTCCGGTAGAGTAGGAGTGTGGCGCAGTGGCGTTAGGTCGATTGTGGGGGCCTATTCAGGTCGCAGTGTGAAGCCGCTTCGGACGCCGCGAGGCAGGCATCGCCCGTTTCTCGTGCCGCGTCGGTGTTGCGACGCGCGGCGCCGCCTCGATGTCCGCCGTCGGCGCCACTTCCCCCGGCCCCATCAGCACGTAGTAGAGGAGCTTTTCGAACTCCGGCTTGAAGCGCGCGATGATCGCTTGCGGATCAGGCACCATGGCCGAGTCCGTCATCAGGCCAAACTGGACCCAGCCGTTGAAGGACAAGATTGAGACGCCGACGCCGATGTCGTGCGGCTGCGGGACCCAGAACATCATCTGCTTGATCTCGGAGCCCGCAAGGTAGAGCGGATGCTGGGGCCCGGGCACGTTGGTCATCACAGCGGTGGCGCGGCTCAAGAGCAGATCGAACAGCTGATCCTGCACGACTTTCGGCGCATGGCCGAGCGCGGCGAACAGCCCGAGCGTCACCGAGGGTTCGTACGACTGCTTGAGCGCCTCCATGCGCCGGCGCACTTCATAGAGGCGCTCCAGCGGTTGTTCCAAACCGACTGGCAATTCGACCGCGAGGATGCCGAAGCGGTTTCCGAGTTCCGGCTCGTCGGTCCCCGATCGCAGATTGATCGGCACCAAGGCGCGAACCTCGACCCCGGTTGTTTTGTCGCCGCGCTCCTTCAGATAGCCATGCAGCGACCCCGCCACAGAGGCGAGCAGGATATCGTTGATCGAACACCCGAGCGCGTGGCTCACCGCCTTCACTTCGGGCAGGGGGACCGGATCCGTCCAGGCCACCCGCTTGACCCCCGAAGGCTTCCCCTTGAACCGAGTGGCGCTGTCGGTCGGCATCAACAGGAGATAGCCCAGTTCGGTCGCGACGCCCCTCCCGTCGTTGAGGTAGCCCAGGGCTTTGGCGGGATTGGCCAGCACCCCTATCGACGCGCGTAGCGCCTCGCCGGACAGGTGCAAGCCTTGTCCGATCGTCTGGCCCGCAAGATCGACCATCTGCCTGACCGGAAATCCGAGACCTTCGTCGTCCGCCAGCCCCGCAGGCGGCATGCGGAACGTCGACGTGGCGTCGGGTCGCGTGTCGGTCAGCGACAGCGTGACACCGACCAGCGCGATCCCGTCCGCGATGCAATGATGCAATCGATCGATCAGCGCGACGCCGCCCTCGTAGTCCTCGACGATATGGTACTGCCAGAGCGGATGGCGGGGGTCGAGCGTTTGCCCCGCGAGGTCGGCGACAAACCGCTCGAGCTCCTCGCGCCCGCCGGGCGCAGGCAGGCGGACGCGTTTGATATGGCGCGCAATGTCGAAATCGGGATCATCGCGCCACCACATCCCCGTCACGCCGGATTCAACGCGCTGGCGGAAACGGCGATAGACCAGCAGCCGCTCCGCGACGGTCCGTTCGAGCCGATCGACATCCACCGGACCGGCCAGCGTCATCAGTCCGACGATCATCATCGGATTGTTCGGCCGATCCATGCGCCGCCACGTGATGTCCACGGGGTCCATGCGCTCGCTGTGCGGCATCTGGAGTTTCCTCAATCTCGCACCGAGGCCATGCCCCTTGCGAGGGTGCTGTTCCCGGCCGCTCGATTTCTCGCAAACCGCGTCACCGCATTCGGCGACGCCGTCGCGCATCATCTCCTATTGAACAGAATTGATAGCCATGCTCAGCCAGCCAACGTTGATCTTCGTCAATGGGCAACCGCCGCCATTTGACCTTCTTGCCGGAAATTCTTGCCGAGATGACGGGCTGGCGCGTCGCCTTTCCGTCTTGGTGCTCCTCGCAATAAACCCTGCGGCAGCAGGAAAAAGCCGCTGGCCGAAGTGGCGGGGGGGGCCGAACGTTGATCCCCATCAATGCATATTGGCGCATCAATCGTAAGAGTTTCAAAGTTCTTTATGTTGGCCGAATGAGGTAAGTCATGCCCGACAATCTCATCGCCTTCAGTCCTGCGGCCTATCCGTATCCGCTTCTCATCAAACATCTGCTGCACTATCCGCTGGCCCACGCGCCGGATCAGGAGATTGTCTATCGAGACTTGAGGCGGCACAGCTACCGGGTTTTCCGCGAGCGCGTCGGGCGGCTGGCCAGCGGCCTGTCGGAGATGGGCGTCGGGCGCGGCGACGTCGTCGCCGTGCTCGATTGGGACAGCCACCGGTATCTCGAGTGTTATTTTGCGATTCCCATGATGGGGGCGGTGCTGCAAACGGTCAATCTCAGCCTGGCGCCCGAGCAACTGCTGTTCGCGCTGAGCGACGCACGCCCCTCGACCGTGTTGGTCAACGCGGACTTCCTGCCGCTCGTCGAAAAGCTCGCCGACAAACTGCCGACAGTGCGGAAATTCGTGTTGCTGCACGACGGCGCGCAGCAGCCGACGACGCGTCTGCCGATTGAGTGCGAGTACGAAGACTTGCTGGAAGCGAGTTCGCCTTTCTTCCAGTTCCCGGAGTTCGACGAGAATACCCGCGCGACGACGTTTCATACGACCGGCACCACGGGTCGCCCAAAAGGCGTCTATTTCAGCCACCGTCAGTTGGTGCTGCACACGCTTGCCGGGCTGGTCGAATACGGTTTGGCTCCGAGCCAGGGTCGGTTTCATCGAGACGACGTCTACATGCCGATGACGCCGATGTTTCACGTCCATGCCTGGGGCTGCCCCTACACGGCCACCCTGGCCGGCGCGAAACAGGTCTACCCCGGGCGCTACGCGCCCGATGTGCTGTTGGGACTGATCGCGCGAGAGGGCGTGACGTTCACTCACTGCGTCCCGACGATACTGCAGATGCTGCTCGCCGCGCCGGGCAGCAAGGATGTGGATCTCTCCAAGCTGAAGATGGTGGTCGGGGGCTCCGCGCTGCCGCGATCGTTGGCGCGAGCCGCGCTGGCGCGAGGCATCGATATCTTCAGCGGCTATGGGCAATCCGAGTCGTGCCCGCAGTTGACCGTAATGCACCTGAGCACGGCGGAGCTGTCGGAAGACCCGGAGCGGCAGGTCGAATACCGAACTTTCGCCGGCCTGCCGGGGCCGCTGGTGGATCTGCGCGTCGTCGACGCGGACATGGCGGACGTGCCGCGTGATGGAAAGAGCGAGGGCGAGATCGTCGCGCGCGCCCCATGGTTCACCATGGGCTATCTCAATAATTCCGAGGCGTCGGAGCAGCTTTGGGCCGGCGGTTACCTGCACACAGGGGACGTGGCGACGTGGGACGCCAATGGATGTGTCCATATCGTCGACCGGCTCAAGGACATCATCAAGAGCGGCGGAGAATGGATCTCGTCCATCCAGCTCGAGGACATAATTTCAGAGAAGAAAGGCGTCGTCAAAGCGGCCGTTATCGCCGTCAAAGACGCCAAGTGGGGCGAACGTCCGATGGCGCTGGTCGTTGTCGAGCCGCAATTCGCCGGCGGGGTCGCGGAAGCTGCAGAAGAGGCGATTCGCGCCCACGTGAGGTCGTATGTGGACGGGGGCGTCATCTCGAAGGTCGCGGTTCCCGAGCGGATCATGATCGTCAAGGAGCTGCCGCTGACCTCGGTGGGCAAGGTCGACAAGAAAGTGCTGCGCGAAAGGCATCAGCGCGAAGAAGCGGCATAACGCCGCAGATGGAAATCATGAACAAGGGGAAATCATGAAGGAGTCGCCGTCATGACCGACACAAAGAAAAAGCTGAGTGTCAGCCGGCTATTCTGGGCGCAGATCGCCCTGAATTTTGTCGTAGTCGCCTTTCTGATCGCGTGTGGAGCGTTGTTGACCTTCAAGGTCATGGGCGAAGAATACAGCGAATTGACGATAGTTGGATTCATCGCCACCGTGTTGTTCTCTTTCATCGTCTTTCTGCCGGCCGGAACCTTGTTCGCTTCGCGGGCGGAATTCGCCAAAGACAAAGTTCAGGTTCGAGAGGATGAGAGAACCGGCGCGGTGGCGCCGATCGCAGATCCATTGCTGACTACTGCTCCTCTGGGCGTCGCGTTCGCAGCGATCGGCACGGGCATTATCTACCTGCTCGTCTACCGCTTAGGATGGATGCCGACTCCATTTGTCGCCGCTCTTGTCTCTCTGCTCTTTGTCGTCCCATATGCGATCATCGTCAGGTTGAACATCTTTCGCGATATGGAAGGATTGGCGGCGCAGGGCGCGTTCCGAGGAAAGGCGGTGACGTCGAAGACCCGCCACGTCTGGATGTACTACATAGTCCCGAACGTCATCTTTCAGGCTATCATCAACCTGCCCTTGGGCTACAGGGGCTTTTCGCACGCAGCCGCCGCGATAGCCGATCGCGTAGGGCCGGACATTGTGCCCGCGGCGGCCGTGGCGCCGGACTTCGCCATTACCTTCATGTTCGTTTGCGGCTTCACGTTCCTTGGCGTCATCGCGCATACGGCGTCGGATATGTATGAAGGGGAATTCTCCTATTCGGGGAGGGCGCACGGAATAAACGGATTTCTCTATTTTATCCTCATCATCCTCATGGGTGTCGGGCTAGGAGTTCTGTTTGCGCTGGTCCCGCGCATTGCAGGAGTCGAGACAATCCCCTTTGCGCTTGCAATGGTTTTGAAGTTTCTTGTGGTGTTCTTGTCGGTGTATGTCGCTTGTCGGCTCGGCGTCGGTTGGATGGGCAAGAAGTTCAATGACGCAGTGACGGAAAAAATGGCCACCATGGCTCGAGCAGGGTGACAGGGCTGTGCAGTTCTCATGTTTCCACCTTGCGCGGCAGTTGCACCGTGACGCGAACTTGACATGGCGCAGCCAAGTTTCGCGCCCAAACTTGATCTTTCAGGCCCGAAACGCGGCGTCCGCGTTCTCCGATAACCGCCGCGTGGAGCCGCAAGTAGAGAGAACTGCACAGCCCTGAGCAGGGTGAGGAGCGTCGAGCCCCGATATCGCGCACATCTTAACCGAGGGTCGCAGCCGGCGTCCTGCTTGGGTGCGGGTCGTCCCTGACAGGGCCGGCGAAGAGGTCATAACTGGCAGCCTTCAGGCCGCCTAAGCGAAGCGCGGCGGAGTGTCGAGCATGCTGGCCATGCCGCAGTGGCTGAGCGCTTGTGCGGCCGGCGGCGCAGCCCGAACTGAAACCCTGATGTCGTTCGTCGCGATCATCGGATCGGCGGAGAGGCGGTTTCGGGCCTTGCGGGAGGCGGCAAATGGCCGCTCTCTTCCGTGGCGGCCATAGACGTCGTTCGATCATACGTCCGGTTCGGAGAAGCCGCGCGACTTCGCTCAATGGCAACCATGGGCGCAAGTCTTCCGCCTAGCGGTACGGCCTCTACGGCCGCTCTCCCCCCATCGAGACGGTCAAGCAGCCAACGGCGGGCCACGATCTTGACCGTCGCGAGTCGACCCAAAGCCGCCGCTCGCCCGGAGCCGCAGCCCGCTAGGGTCGTGAAAGCTTTGCGCTGGGATGGGTGATTGCCTTGTGCTATTCGCTTGAATAGGCAGGGCAAGCATGGCCGAAACTCGGAAAATTGCTGCAATCCTGGCGGCCGACGTCGTCGGCTTCAGTCGGATGGCGAGCGCCGATGAAGACCGCACGCTCGCGCGACTGAGATCGCTGCGTGCCGAACTCATCGACCCGACGGTCGGCAGCCAGAATGGCCGGGTGTTCAAGCGCACGGGCGACGGCGCGTTGGTCGAATTCCGCAGCGTGGTCGAGGCCGTGCGCTGCGCCATCGCCATTCAATCCGCGATGATCGAGCGCAACGCGGGACTTTCAGCCGATCAACGCATCGACTTTCGCATCGGCATTCACCTCGGCGATGTCGTCGAGGAGAGCGACGGCGACCTGATGGGCGACGGCGTCAACATCGCCGCGCGACTGGAGGGCGTCGCCCAGCCGGGCGCGATCTGTCTTTCCGAGGACGCCTACCGGCAGGTTAAGGCGAGACTCGATCTCGCGGTAACCGATCTCGGCGAGACGAAGTTGAAGAACATCGCCGAGCCGATCAGGACCTATTCGCTTCAGGTTGGCGCGCCGACCACCCCGAAGGCGGCGGAGGTAGCTGCGCAGGCGAAGCCCGCCACAGGCCCGGCCTTGCCCGACAAGCCCTCGATCGCCGTTTTGGCGTTCCAGAACATGAGCGGCGACCCCGAGCAGGAATATTTCGCTGACGGGATAACCGAGGATGTCATCACGGACCTCTCGAAGATCGGCGGCCTCATGGTGATCGCGCGCAATTCGAGCTTCGCCTACAAAGGCAAGGCGGTCGACGTCCGCGTGGCGGCGCGTGAACTCGGCGTCCGCTCGGTTCTCGAAGGCAGCATCCGCCGCGCAGGCGGCCGGGTGAGGATCACCGCCCAGTTGATCGATGCGGAAACCGGAGGCCACCTCTGGGCCGAGCGATTTGATCGGGAACTGACCGACATCTTCGCCGTTCAGGACGAGGTCACCCGGCGGATCGTCGACGCGCTGAAGATCAAATTGAGCCTGGGCGAAGCCGCTACGCTGGCCGCCGCTGAAACGACCAACAGCAAGGCCCACGACTTTTTCCTCGCCGGCCGTGAGTTCCTGTTTGGGCCGACGAGGAGCCACGAGATGTTCGATCGTTCGACCGACCTTTTTGCGAAGGCGATCGCCGAAGACCCAAATTACGGCGAGCCTTACGCGGGAATCGCGTTTGCGCATATTCTGAACTGGCAGAACCATTGGACGGATGATTGGAGCGGGGCGCTCGAATCCGCCGAGCAAAATATCAGCGTGGCCCTGCAGAAAAGTCCGCAGGTCGCCTTCGTGCATTACATCGCCCAGGTCTTCTTTTTCTGGAAAAAGGATCCCGACCGATCCGCCGCCGAGGGGGACGCGGCGCTCAATCTCAATCCAAACTACGCCCACGCGCACAGCACGCGCGGTCTGGTCAGCACTTACAACGGGCAGCCTCTTACCGCGATTCCCTTTATAGAGCAGGCTATGCGGCTGGACCCGGCGGGCAAGCAACATTACCTCCACTTTCTAGGCTCGGCTTATCTGCTCGCTGGCGACTATGCAGCGGCCGCGACTGCTTTCAGGGAGCGTATCCGGCTCAGTCCGAAGACGGATCTCTCGCGCGCCTTTCTCGCCGTCGCGCTGGGCTATCTGGGCGAGGCGGACGAGGCGCAGCGGGTCTGGCGCGAGCTGATGGAGATCAATCCGAAATACTCTTTTGCGGAGCACGTCGGACGGCTCCCGTTCCGCAACCCAGCGGACGCCGACCGCTTGGCCGAAGGGCTTGGCAAAGCGGGCATCCCGGTTTGAGCGGCGCGCCTCGCGAATGGACGAGGGGGCTAGAATAGGATGGCCAGACGCGGCGCGTCACAAAGTCGGCGATTTCCTACGGACGATTTCCATTGGGCGGACGCATCCTAGCGAAGGTCCGGTTTCCCCCCCCATCGAGACGGTCATGCAGCCAACGGCGGGACACGATCTTGACCGTCGCGAGTCGACCCTAAGCGGTCCTTCATGGCCAACGCTGGAACGCCCCGAGTTGCCAAAATCTCGGACATTCGCCGAATGCAAATGTCGGGGACCCCGGCGGGGCAAGACGACGCGGCAAGACCGGAGCCTTCGATATGAACCCTTAGCCGATCTCCTCGAACTAATTCGGGTCACGAGCGGCATCCGGCTCAACGCGGGCGTCGCTATCTGATAAGTCGTCCGGACGCTCCATATCATGCTCTTTGTGGAATTCGCTTTCAGGTACGCTGAGACGGGAGACTTGGAATTCTTCGATCTCGACGCCACGCTTTTTCGCGCTGTCCAATAGAGATAGCCAGTTGTCGCTGGAATACGGGCCTGCCGCCTGGTTGCATTCGACAAAAATTTCGTGAAACGAGCCTATCTTCGCCGGCGCGGCGTCGAGGCCTTTTGTCTCGGGGTGCTTTATGCGCCACCAGACCTTTCGTACGACCAAGTCTTCACCATAGGGTTCCGGCGTGTCGGGTCGAAGGATCGAAATGTAACTGCCCACGGCAGGCACCTCGGGCAATTCAAAATCGAGCGAAAAATCAGGCTTCAATTTGCCGATTTCGCGCACCACGATGTTGACCTGTACCATTAATTCTCTCTCTGAGACCTATGACGCGCTGATACCAAGGGACTAGTTGCCTCGCCGCCCTCAAGCTTGTCTCGGTGCATCTGTGGTTACGCGCTCATGAGTCCGCGACCTCGCCGGGCTGAAGAATGCGCGCAGGTCGCTCATCAAGCTTGGACGCTGCCGCGTCTCCGCGAGCGCGGAAAGAAAGCTTTCCGCCCAGTGTTCGACATCATGTACTAGGAGATGCTCCAGCATGGGCCCGTGGCGTTCGCGCCGCTCGGCCAAAGGCATTTCCAACGCGCGCTTCAGCGCCGCGGCGACGGCCTCGCTCTCGTGCGGATTGACGATCAGCGCACCGGTGAGTTCCGCAGCCGCTCCGGCAAATTGCGAAAGTATGAGCACTCCAGGATTCTCCGCATCCTGCGCCGCGACATATTCCTTGGCGACGAGGTTCATGCCGTCGCGAAGCGGCGTAATCAGCGCCACATCGGCCGCGCGATAGATGCCCGAGAGCGCGGTGCGTGAATGGGAACGATTGAC
>JBEKLU010000163.1:0-10920 GCA_050010035.1 Roseiarcus sp. | reverse complement strand
TGAAACTGCGAAAGCGATCGACCCTTGGCCATTGCGCGCCCCGTCGCGGCCGCCTCGAACGGCGACTCAACTACGCCCGCATACCACATCTAGGGGCACCTGGGACAGCGGGATAAGCCACCATTTCCTTGATAACTGCAACGAATTTTGATTGAACAGTTTGACGGTAAAGAGCTGGAGTGATGATCTGAGCTTCTGTCCCAACACCGCCAGCTCGTTTATTTGCTTTTTCTGAGTATTTCTTGTCGCATATTAGAATGACTTTTTTAACATCGGGATCGTTTATCATCCGCTCCATGAAAACGTGGGCATCGTTTCCCTCGCGCAAATCCCATTTGTCAAGAATTACGTCGACGCCCTTCTTGCGAAGCTCGGTAGAAAGACTGATTACCCACTCCACGTGGTCAGGGCTCGACCAGCTGTATGAAACGAACAGCTTGGGATTCATTTGAGATGTCCCAGAGTCTCATATGTGGGTGCCGTACACGAACGTGCTTGGGCTTCTTTCTGAATGCTCGGTGAAAGGCCCCTCACCCCCTCACCTGCCCGTCGCCGTGCACGCGGTACTTGAACGTGCACAGTGCCGACGGGGCCGCGCGCGTGCATGCGGCCGGTGGCGATGCCGATCTCCGCGCCGAAGCCGAATTCGCCGCCGTCGGCGAATTGCGTCGAGGCGTTGTGCAGCACGATCGCCGAGTCGACCTCGGCGAGGAAGCGCTCGGCGGCCGCCGCGTCTTCGGTGACGATGCAATCGGTATGGTGCGAGCCGTAGGCCTCGATGTGCGCGATCGCCGCATCGAGCCCGTCGACGACTTTGACCGCGATGATCGCGTCGAGATATTCCGCGCGCCAATCCTCTTCGCTCGCCGCGGCGACGGCGGGGTCGACCGCCTGCGTCGCCTCGTCGCCGCGCACGGCGCAGCCCGCCGCGATCAGCGCCTCGACGAGCGGCGCGAGCATTCTCGGCGCGGCGGCGCGGTCGACCAGCAGCGTCTCGGCGGCGCCGCACACGCCGGTGCGGCGCATCTTGGAATTGATGACGATTCGTCGCGCCTTGTCGAGGTCGGCGGCGCGGTCGACGTAGACGTGCACGACGCCCTCGAGATGGGCGAACACCGGCACGCGCGCCTCGCGCTGCACGCGCTCGACCAGGCTCTTGCCGCCGCGCGGCACGATCACGTCGAGCGCCCCGCCCAGCCCCTCCAGCATTTCCCCCACCGCCTCGCGCGAGAGAAAAGGCGCGCGCGAAATCGCCGCCTCGGGCAGGCCGGCTTCGCTGAGGCCCGCCACGAGGCAGGCGTGGATCGCCGCCGAGGAGCGGAAGCTGTCGGAGCCGCCGCGCAGCACCACGGCGTCGCCGCTCTTCAGGCACAGCGCGCCGGCGTCGGCGGTGACGTTCGGCCGGCTCTCGTAGATGACGCCGACGACGCCGAGCGGCGTCGCCACGCGCTCGATCTTCAGGCCGTTCGGCCGCTGGAACGTCGCCAGCACGCGCCCGACCGGATCGGGCAGGGCGGCGACCTCCTCCAGCCCGCGCGCGATTCCCTCGATGCGCTTCGAATCGAGTGTGAGCCGGTCGAGAAGAGCCGGCGCGAGGCCCTTGGCGCGCGCCGCCGCAACGTCGAGCGCGTTTGCGGCGAGGATGTCCTGCGCGCGTTCGCGCAAGGCGCGCGCGGCGGCGAGGAGGGCGCGCGTCTTGGCCTCGTCGGGCGCGTTGGCGAGGACGCGCGCCGCGGCGCGCGCTTGAACGCCGATCGCGCGCATCGCGGCGCGGACGTCGCAGACGTCATCGGCGATTCCGCCGGGGCTGAACGCTCTGGTCATGAAATGTCGGACGGCTCGATGGTGGTCGCGCGCCTCGCATAGCACGCCGCCGCTCCGACTTGAACCCGATCGCGACGGGCGTCACTTTTCCTTCGGTTCCTTCGCCGCGCGCCCGACGGCCGAGCGCAGCGAGCGCAGGATCAGCCCGGTCAGCGGCGCGAGCATCGCCCGCCCCGCCAGATCGACGGGATTGGCGGCCATCGCCGCGAGCTGCTCGATGGCGTTGTCGCGCAGCTCGAGCGCCAGCTCGAGATCGCGCCCCGGCCGCACCGCGAACGCCGCGAACAACAGAACCGCCGCGATCAGGAAATCCGCCCCGGCGACGCACGCCGCCGCTCCCAGCGCCCCGAGGCGCGGTTCGAGCGCGAGATAGCCGGCCGCGTCGAGCATGCCGCAGCCGAGCGCCGCGATGAGCGCCGCCAGCGCCAGCAGGACGCCGCGCTTGGCCGCGACGGCGAGCCAGATCGTCACGATCAGCGTGTCGGCCCGGGCGAGCGCCTTGAGGCCGCGGCTCAGCTTTTCCATCGTGCCCCTCCGCCCGTCACCCCTGCTTCGTCAACCGCCCGATCAGCAGACCCGCGGCGAAGGCCGCCGCGACGCCGGCGATCGGGTGGACGACGACGCTGTTCTCCGCGCTTTCGACGGCGCCCTCGATCGTCGCGATCAGTTCCTTGAGTTGGTCGATCCAGGCCCCTGGCTCGCCGTGCTCGTCGCCCTCGGCGGCGGACCGCGGCGCGGCGTCGGCGGGCCGCGCGCCCGCCGACTCGGCCCGAAGCGACTCGATTTCCTGCCGTAGCGCCGCCAACTCCTTCGCGATCGCCGGATCCATCACGCCCGCCTTCCCGTTTCGCCCCCGGCGCGCCGGCGCCGGCCGCTTACTCAGCCTTGCCGGTCGTCGGCGGCTCGGCCGTTCCCACGGCGATAAAGGCGGAATTTTCGCGCGCGATCTGCACCAGTTCGTTCATCTCGCGGCTGTAATCGCCGATCATCGTCTCGAAGAACTCTTTTTGCATCGTCGCGGCCTGCTCGACGTTGTCGCAACGCACGAAGCGGCCGAAAAATTGCGCCTGAGCCTGCATTCTCTGGCTGGCGAAGTTCAGCAGCGCCGACCCCGCCCTGAGGTTCGCCTCGAGCATCTTCTTGGGGACCATGATCGACCTGGCGATGCTGTCTTGAACCGCGTCGGCGCTGACGGCGATCGCGCTCGGTGGCTGACTGGGACTGTTCGCCGCGCCCATGGCAATCTCCATTCGCGTTATGGCCAACCTGAAAAGGCTATCGCGCCGAGCGAGATTTGACCTTGACCTGCGTCAACGCGACGCAGGGATGGGGCGCTCACGCCTTGGCGTCGAGCCCGTAGAGCGCGTGCAGCGTGCGCACCGCGAGTTCCGTGTAGGGCTCGTCGATCAGCATGGAGAACTTGATCTCCGAGGTGGTGATCGCGCGGATGTTGACGCCCTTTTCGGCGAGCGCCTTGAAGGCGCGTGCGGCGACGCCGGAGTGGCTGCGCATGCCGATGCCGATCGCGGAAATCTTGACGACGTCGGGCGCGCCGTGCAGCGCCGAATAGCCGATCGCCTCGCGGCGCTGCTCGAGGATCGCCTTGGCGCGGTCGAATTCGGCGGTCGGCACGGTGAAGGTGATGTCGGTCGTCGTGGTGTCGTCGGAGACGACCTGGATGATCATGTCGACGTTGACGCTGGCCTCGGCGAGGGGAACGAAGATCGCCGCTGCGACGCCGGGCTTGTCGGCGACGTTGCGCAGGGTGATCTGCGCCTCGTCGCGCGAAAAGGCGATGCCGGTCACAACCTGCTGTTCCACGATGTCCTCCTCGTCGCAAATCAACGTGCCCTGTTTCGGATCGGCCGGATCGTCGAAGGACGAGCGCACGTAGAGCTTGACCTTGTGCACCATCGCCACTTCGACCGAGCGCACCTGCAGCACCTTGGCGCCGAGCGAGGCCATCTCGAGCATTTCCTCGAACGACACCTTGTCGAGGCGGCGCGCCTTGGGCACGACGCGCGGGTCGGTGGTGTAGACGCCGTCGACGTCGGTGTAAATGTCGCAGCGGTCGGCTTTGAGCGCCGCGGCGAGCGCCACCGCCGAGGTGTCGGAGCCGCCGCGCCCGAGCGTCGTCACCCGGCCGCTCGGCGCATGAATCCCCTGAAAGCCGGCGACGACCGCGATTTCGCCGCGCGCGAAGCCGTCGATGATGTTCTTGCCGTCGATGCCGTCGATGCGCGCCGCCCCGTGCGCGTCGTCGGTGAGAAGCGGGATCTGCCAGCCCTGCCACGAGCGCGCGCAAAACCCCATGGCCTTGAGCACAATCGCCAGCAGGCCGGCGGTGACGAGTTCGCCCGAAGCGACCACCGCGTCGTATTCGGCGGCGTCGTAGATCGGCGCCGCCTCGCGGCACCAGGCGACGAGCTCGTTGGTCTTGCCCGACATCGCGGAGACGACGACCGCGACTTCGTTTCCGGCCTCGACCTCGCGTCTGACGTGGCGCGCGACGTTGCGGATGCGTTCGACATTGGCGACGGACGTGCCGCCGAACTTCATCACTAGACGCGCCATGAGGATTTTCGCTTGCGGAAAAGGAAGGGACGGCTCGCGCCGCCGTCGAGGCGCGCGTATAAAGGCGCTCGCCGAGGCGGTCAACGCCTCCAAAGGGCGCAAACCCCTTCCCCCCTTGTGGGGGAAGGTGGCCCTCGCGTCAGCGAGGGTCGGATGAGGGGTTGTTTCGGCTGCCGCACGGCGAGCCGAGTTCATGGCGAAGAAACCCCTCATCCGTCGGGCTTCGCCCGACACCTTCCCCCGCAAGGGGGGAAGGGGCGCACCCTTCGGTGACCGCCGACGTATTGGAAGGGTGTTTCTCATGGCAGCGGCGAACGCCGATCGAAGCGTCATCGACGAGGAAGTCCGGCGCTTCGACGCGCTGGGCGACGACTGGTGGGACCCGAACGGCCCGATGGCGCCCCTGCATCGGCTGAACCCGACCCGGCTCGCCTGGCTGCGCGACACGATCGCGGCGCATGTCCGCCATTCCGGCGGCGGCGACGAGCCGCCGCTCGCCGCCCTCACCCTGCTCGACGTCGGCTGCGGCGGCGGGCTTCTCTCCGAGCCGCTGTCGCGCCTGGGCGCCGAGGTCGTCGGCCTCGATCCCGCGCCGACCTCGATCGAAATCGCGCGCGCCCACGCCGCGGCGACCGGTGCTAAGGTCAGCTATCGCGCCGGCACAGTCGAGGACCTGGCGAAGGAGGGCAAGCGCTTCGACGTGGTGCTGGCGATGGAGGTCGTCGAGCACGTGGCCGACGTCCCGGCCTTCGTCGCCGCCGCCGCCTCGCTCGTCAAACCCGGCGGCCTCTTCGCCGCCGCGACGCTCAACCGCACCTTGAAGAGCTTCGCGCTGGCGATCCTCGGCGCCGAATACGTGCTGCGCTGGCTCCCCCCCGGCACCCACCACTGGGAGCAGTTCGTCACCCCCGACGAACTCGCCGCCGCCCTGCGCGCCGCGGGCCTGAAGGAGACGCAGCGGCGGGGGATCAGCTACGATCCGCTGCGCGGGGAGTGGCGGCTGTCGCGGGATCTGGGAGTGAATTATTTCATTGCGGCGAGGAAGGGGTAGGGGAAGGGGAAGGGGAAGGGGAAGGGGAAGGGGAAGGGCGGCGGGTCGGTGGGAAGGCGTTGCAGGCGCGGCCGCTGGCCTAATGCATACACACATCTTGGCGACAGCGCGGAAACTCACCCCGCCCCTCGCCCTGCCTCTCCCCGCAAGCGGGGAGAGCAGAAGAAGAGCGCCGCGCGCTCCTCTCCCCGTTTACGCCCGACAAACGCTTCGCGTTTGCGGCGGAGAGGTTGGGTGAGGGGCCGGGGGATTGGCCGCAGGCTTCGCCGAGATGTGCGACTCCCTTAGGCCGCCGGCCGCGCTCGTTCCGTCGCCTCGATGCCGCCGGGAACGAGGCGCTCACGCGCCGGACGCGACCAGCGGTCGCGTCTACAAGCGCCACGCCCGGACGTTTGCCTCGGTTGCGCCCGGTCCGAACGGCACGCCGGCCGCGGCGAACGACACGCAATCCGACGTGCGCCGAGATTGTGAATTCGTATAGCGCGCGCCAAATTCTTGCCTGATTCCAGAAGGATGTTTCCGTCGTTGCGCTGTCGCAAATCCTGGCGGGGCGCGAGCGGTGTTTTTTGCCCGCAATAAGACGACAACAGGAGGGGGCGTGGATAGCGGCGGCTTTTACAACGAGGGCTTGGTGGCGGCCGCCTGCGGCCTGCCTGCGCAGAGCAACCCCTATCCCGAAGGCACCGGGTTCCACGAAAATTGGCGTCGCGGCTTCAATGCCTACGGCGTCGCGGGGCACGACGACCGCGCCGGCGAAGAGGCTGTGCAGCGGTGCGCCTATTTGCAGTGCAAGGAGGCCTCGCTGAGTTCGTGCCCCTGGACCTGGTGCCTGATCCACGGCGTCGCGGCATAGCCTGACTTGCAATCGGGTTGCCTGGACGTGATCTGCAATCCGTAACCGTCGTCCCGCCGCCCGCCCCGGCTCACTGATCGTAGTCGTCAGTGGCGAGGTCGCGCATCTCCAGCGCCCGGTGCGCTGTCTCCTCCATCAGGCAGGTCTCCTCGTTGTCGTCGCCGAGCGGAAAACCGTGCAGCGCGCCGACGGCCGCGCAACTCGCGTCGCGATAGGCGATCCAGGCGTGCTGGGCGGCGCGCAATTTATCGACCGCCGCCGCGGGAATTTTCTTCGTCGTTTCGCCATACCAGCGGTTGAGAAACTCGTCCCAGATCTTCTGCTCGACCGGCGCGCAACTGCGGGGATGGCCGTTGAGGTCGGAGGGCTTGATCGACTTGGGCGCGTCTTCGGCGCCGAGACAAGCGCCGAGGACGCTTCCGACGCAGCCCTGGGCCTTGACGCTGTCGGCGCTCTTCTTCAGGCAGGCGGCGATCCAGCCGCGCTCGCTGGCGTTCGGCGAAGGGCCGGAATCCTGCGCCTGAGCGCCGGCGATCGCCATCGCGCCGACGAGGATCGCGGTCAACCCGATGCGTTTCATGTCGTATCCCCCGCATGCGCCCTTGCGGCGTCCGAGATTTACCGTCCGCCGTCGAGGCGCGCAGGGCGAAACGGGGGCGCGGCGAATGGCCGCTGCTAGCCGACGCGCGCCGCCGCGTACGCCTTCCCGTCGATGAGAACGCGGATTCGGCAAGCCATGAGCACGGACGCGCTCCCGGACCCCAACATTGAACCGAACATTACGTTTCTGAAAAACGAAAATCGTGCTATTCGTCAGATGTTCGCCGCCCTGCCGGCGGGGCAGCGCGGATGCTTTCGATGCGAGACGGGCGCCAAAAATTTGCGGAAAAACAAAAATTCGTTTTTCGCTCCGGCAAGCCTTTGATTTCCCACGAAATGGACGAAGGAATCTTTGGAAATGTTTGGAGAAAAAGGCCGCAAATTTGGAAATCTTTGGCTTGGCGTGCAAAGGCTTGGAGGGGCCGGGGCCCGGCGGGGGAGACAGCGCGGGTTCTCGAGCGCATCCCCTTCCCATCGCCTGGGTTACGCGAGCGGATCAAACGGAAACCGCCTCACGGGTCGTTGTCGTCGTCCTCGGCGATGCCGCGCACCTCCAGCGCGCGGCGCGCCGTCTCCTGCATCAGGCAGGCCGCCGCGCGCGCTAGCGGGTCGGGCAGTCCTTCATCGCCCGGTCGATCGCCATGCCGAAGCCGGCGAGCGAATAGGTGTCGGTGGTGACGTTGCCCTTCTTCGAGGCGGCCTTGATCTCGAGCTTGGCGCCCTTGCGCATTTCCGCGATCAGATCGCTCTCCTTGGCGGCGTTCTTGACCCAGAGGTCGACGCCCTTGGGCAACAGATCGAACGTCGCGTCGCCGATGATCGCGATCGGGGTGATCGGCTCGCTTCCCGGTTTCTTGTCCTTTTTCTTGTCCTTGGGCTCCTTGGCCTCCTTCGCGTCGGCCGCCGCCGACGGGCTTGCCACGTCGAAGCCCATGATGAAGGAGACCTCGTTGTGCACGCCTTCGGCCGGCCGCTCGGAAATGAAGGCGTAGGCGGGATCGCGCTTGAGGTCGGCGGGGGCCCGGTCCTTGGGCTGGGCGAGCGTGTAGCAGATGCGGTCCTTGCCGGACTGGCTTTGGAAGACGCTCCAGTCGCCGTAGGTCCCCACCAGCGCCGGCTTGGCGGCCGGCGGCGGGTTCTTCTCCTTGTCCGAAGGCTTGGTCGCCGCCGCGGCGCTCCACGCGGCGAACGCCAGGAAAACGCCGAGCGTTGCGGCGAAAGTGCGGGCGGCATGGGGCGCGGCAGGCGGCATAGCGTGATTTCCTTCGACGATTGCAACAGGCGCCGGCGATTTTTCTCTCGCTTCTCTCGCGCGGTCCTTGGACCGCGATCCGGGCGAAAATCCGACTCTCCGGCTTGCCGCCCGCGCTCAACCTTGTAACCCTGCCAACGGTTAATGAAAAATGAGTAAAATTCCACCTCGAAGGCGGAAACCCCGATGCGCGAGGGCCTTGACGCCGCCGACGGGCTCGACGCGCCGGGATCGCCGTCGCGGCGCCGATTTCACGACTTCTACACGTTTGAGGCATATCAGAAACGTTCGACGAGTTTCGCGTATGAGGACGCCGCCAGGCCCTCGAGAGGCATGGCGCGGGAACTTGGCGCGGCAGCCGGGCTTGAATTTCTTGCTGCGGTGCACAATATCCCCGCCGGGTCGAGACGCCAGGGTTGCTGATTCGAAGGTGACATCATGGCGAGTTCTACGCACCCCTCGGTGGAAATTCGGCGGCTCTGGCCTGCCGACATGCCCGAGTTTCGCGACCATCTGTTGCGGCTGGACGAGAACAGCCGCCATCAGCGGTTCGGCGGCGGCATGTCGGACGAATTCATCGCCCATTACGCGGAGAGCTGCTTCGGCCAGGGCGACCTCGTGTTCGGCGCCTTCGTCGGCGGCCATATGCACGGCGCGGGGGAATTGCGCTCGAGCGAGGCGATCTGGACCGAGCAGGCGCCTTTCCAGCGCCATATCCACGCCGAGGCGGCTTTCAGCGTCGAAGCGCCCTACCGCCGACGCGGCGTCGGGGAGCAACTGTTCCGGCGCATCCTGAGCGCGGCGAGCAATCACGGCGTCGAGACGGTCGAAATTGTCTGCATGCCCGACAATGTCGGCATGATGCGCCTGGCCGCCAAGTTCAAGACGCACTTCTCGTTCGAGGAAAACCAGATGACCGGCCGCCTGACCGCGCGCCGGCCGACGCCGCTGTCGCTGATCCGCGAGGCGTCGCGCGACTTCGTCGATTTCACCAGCTCGTTGTTCGACGCGCAACTCCGCGCGATCGAGCAGGGATTGGCGAAGAGCGGCCGAGCCGGCGGCGCGCTTTAAGCGCGCCGGTCGATCAGCATCCCCTTGATCCGCGCGATCGCCCTGGCGGGGTTGAGATTCTTCGGGCAGGTCTTCGAGCAGTTCATGATCGTGTGGCAGCGATAGAGACGGAACGTGTCCTCGAGATAGTCGAGCCGTTCGCCCGTCGCCTCGTCGCGCGAATCGATCAGCCAGCGATAGGCCTGCAAAAGGATCGCCGGGCCGAGATAGCGCTCGCCGTTCCACCAATAGCTCGGGCACGAGGTCGAGCACGAGGCGCACAGGATGCACTCATAGAGCCCGTCGAGATCGGCGCGGTCCTCCGGCGTCTGGAGCCATTCCTTCTGCGGCGTCGGCGACGTCGTCTTCAGCCACGGCTCGATCGAGGCGTGCTGCGCGTAGAAGATGGCGAGGTCGGGCACGAGGTCCTTGACCACCTCCAGATGCGGCAGCGGATAGATTTTCACCGGGCCGTCGATTTCGTCGATGTAGCCGGTGCAGGCGAGCGTGTTGACGCCGTCGATGTTCATCGCGCAGGAGCCGCACACGCCTTCGCGGCAGGAGCGGCGGAAGGTCAGCGTCGGGTCGACCTTGGACTTGATCCAGATCAGCGCGTCGAGCACCATCGGACCGCAGTCGTCGCGGTCGACGGTGTAGACGTCGATGCGCGGATTGACGCCGTCGTCCGGGTTCCAGCGGTAGATGCGGAACTCCTTCAGACGCTTGGCGTTCGCCGGCTTCGGCCAGGTCTTGCCCGGCGTCGGGCGGGAATTCTTGGGGAGGTTGAATTGGACCATTGTTCCCTATCCGTGCGTTCCCGGCCGCGCCTCAATACACCCGCGCCTTCGGCTCGATGTAGGCGATGTCGTCGGTCATCGTGAAGGCGTGCACCGGCCGGTAGTCGAGCGTGACGGCGTGCTTGTCGGCGTCGATCCAAGCGAGCGTGTGCTTCATCCAGTTGGCGTCGTCGCGCTTGGGATAGTCCTCGCGCGCGTGCGCGCCGCGGCTTTCCAGGCGATTGGCGGCGCCTTCCATGGTGACGACGGCCTGAACGATGAGGTTGTCGTATTCGAGCGTCTCGATGAGGTCGGAGTTCCAGATCAGCGAGCGGTCGGTGACGTGCGCGTCGGCGCCGGCGCGCCAGGCCTCGTGGATCAGGGTCTTGCCTTCGTTCAGCGTTTCGCCGGTGCGGAACACGGCGCAATGGCTCTGCATCACGCGCTGCATGTTCACGCGAAGCGTCGCCGTCGGCGTGCCGCCGCTGGCATGGCGGAACTTATCGAGGCGCGCGAGCGCGTAATCGGCGCTGTCCTTGGGCAGATCAGGCTGCCGGTCGCCGGGCTTGAGGGTCTCCGCCGCGCGCAGGCCGGCGGCGCGCCCGAACACGACGATGTCGATCAGCGAGTTGGAGCCGAGCCGGTTGGCGCCGTGCACCGAAACGCAGGCCCCCTCGCCGAGCGCCATAAGCCCGGGAACGATCGAGTCGGGGTCGGCGCCGACCTTGGTGAGGACCTCGCCGTGATAGTTCGTCGGGATGCCGCCCATGTTGTAATGGGCGGTCGGCAGCACCGGGATCGGCTCCTTGGTCACGTCGACGCCGGAGAAGATGCGCGCGCTCTCGGAAATGCCGGGCAGCTGCGCGTGCAGCACCTTGGGGTCGAGATGGTCGAGGTGCAGGAAGATATGGTCCTTGAGCTTGCCGACGCCGCGCCCCTC
>JBEKLU010000162.1:0-10394 GCA_050010035.1 Roseiarcus sp. | reverse complement strand
GGCCCGTCGAAAGACGGGCGTCTCACGACGCCCTATGGCCCGTCGAAAGACGGGCGTCTCACGACGCCCTATGGCCCGTCGAAAGACGGGCGTCTCACGACGCCCTATGGCCCGCAAGAGCCGCGACATTTTCTTCCGGAAAAACGGACGTCGCGATATCCTGTGAGTTGAACTTCGGAGCGAGCATCCGCAACCGCCGCGCCGGTTGCGCGCGGCTTCGGCCGAAAGAGAATTCGAACGGAGGGAGTCTTCGAGAAAGCCGAGAATCGCCCGAAGTCGCCGTCAACCCGTTGATTTCATGGAAAACCGCCAAGCAAAATGTTTGGAATTTCCTTGGAAACGTTTGGAAAAGCTTGGATTTTCCTTGGAAAAAGCTTGGAACTCCTTGGAAAGGCTGGGAAAACTTTGGCCGCCCGCCCTGTCGGCTCGCGGGCGCGACGCGCACAGACCCAACCCTCGGCGCGGCCGGCCGCTGCGCCGCGTTCGCCAGACCTACCTCTCCGCCCGCGCCTTCAGCGCAGCGACGCCACGATTTCCCGGTACGCCGCTTCGGGGAACGCCTTCAGCGTCTTCGTGCGGATGCTGCCGAGGCCGCCGAGCTGCATGGTGAAGCGCGCGGCGATCGCGTCGTCCGGCGCCTCGTAGACGGCGATGAAGTCGTAGTCGCCCATCGTCAGATAGAACGACTTGAAGTCGCCGCCCATCTCTCTGAGCAGGTGCTTGGCCTTGTCGAGACGGTTCGGCGAGTCCTTGGCGTTCTTCATTCCGGCGTCGGTGAAATTGGCGAGCATGATGTACGTGGTCATGGCCTGTCTCCTCGTTGGAGCCGGCGCCTGAGATGTCGCCGTTCGACGGCGCCGTTACGCCTCCTCAGCCGCCGAGCCCGCTCTCGTCACGGCAGGGAATGGACGATCACCGGTCCGGCCGTCGCGCTTGCCGGGCCGTCGAGCAGCGGGGCGAGATTCTTCTCGATCCACGCCAGCACGCGCCGGTTCGACTCTTCGGCCCCGGCGAAATCATTGAAGACGCTGATCGCCGTCACCGTGTCATCGGGCGCATAGACGACGTAATAGCCCATGAAACCGGGGACGTTGCTGATGATCGCAATGGCGCCCTTCTTGATCCGGCGGGCGAGCTCGTCGGCCATGCCGGGTTTGGCTTTCGCCTGGCGAATCGCAGCGTACATGGGATCCTCCCTTGACCGAGCGAACGCTTTCGCGCCGTCGCCGTTTCGATCGCATGTCGGCCTCAACTATACGCCGCCCGGCGGCGCTGGGCTAGCGCTCGGCGCGATCGTGACGGCGCTCTTTGGCGGAGCGCGACTCGGCGCTACTTCCTGCCGCCGCCCTTCGCCATCGCCTCGAGCTTCTGCGAGCGAATCGTGTTGCGGTTGAGGGCGGCGTCCTTCACGCCGTCCATGCCGAACGCGACCGCCATCAGCTGGCTGTAGAAGACGACGGGGATGTTGTAGTTCGCGCCGAACTTCGCGTTGATCGCCGGCTGGTACATCTCGACGTTGGTCTGGCACAGCGGACAGGGCGTCGAGATGACGTCGGCGCCGGCCTTGCTCGCCTCTTCGAGGATCGCCTTCATCAGGTGCAGCGTCCGCTCCGGGCTCATCACCGCCACCGAGCCGCCGCAGCAGGCGGTCTTGTGGGCGAAGGGCACGGCCTCGGCGCCGCATGCCCTAGTGAAGTCGTCGAGGAAGGTCGGATCGTCGTAGGCGTCGTAATCGCCGCCCGCCGCCGTGCCGGCGAAGGGGCGCACGGTCTGGCAGCCGACGTAGCCCGCAACTTTAAGCCCGGTCAGCGGATTGGCGACGCGCTTCTCGATCGCCTCGAGGCCGACCTCGTTGACCAGCACCTCGCAGGCGTGGCGAACCTTGAGCTCGGCGGTGTAGCTCAAACCCCCGGCGTCGAGCGCCTCGTTGATCGCCGCGCGCTTCTTCACGTCGGCCTTGATCTTCTCGTTGCCGCTGTGGGTGTTGAGGTAGCAGGCGGCGCAGCCGGTGATGACGTCCTGGCTTCCCTTCTGCTGCGCCTTGGCGAGGTTGCGCCCGGTCAGCGCGAGATTGGGCAATTGTCCGCCGCCGATGTTTCCGACCGAGGCGCCGCAGCAGTTCCAGTCCTCGATGTCGTCGAGCGCGACGCCGACCTCGGGCATGACGGCGCGCAACGATTGGTCGAGATGGCGGCCGGCGCCTTGCGAGGAGCAGCCGGGGTAATAGGTCATGGTCTTCTTGTCGCTCATATCAGTCACTCCCCGGCCGATCCATGCCGCGCTTCGATTTCGCGCGCCTTGGCGAGGATCGCCCGCAGGTCCTTGCGGCCCTTGATGCGGTGCGGCAGGCCGAGATGCATGCGGCCCGCCCTCACCATGCCCAGGGCGATTCTGAGATTGGCCGTCACGCGCCTGAAGCCTTCGCCGAGGCCGAGCGAGAAGAAGTAGCGCGTCGTCATCAGCCGCTCGTCGGTGCGGCCGAACGCGTTGGTCGACCACCAGAACGACTGCGCGAAGTTCTTGTTCTCCTGCGGGCCCTCGACGTAGCCGAACTCGACCGACTTGGCCGCCAGGTCTTGCAGGATGTAGGTGACCGGCACGCCGCGCGGGCAGCGCACGACGCAGCGGTAGCAGCTCGTGCAGTTCCACTGCGTGTTGGCCGAAAACACTTCCGCCTTCATGCCGGCGCGGATCATCATGAACAATTTGCGCGGGCCGTAGTCCATCTGCACGCCGATCGGGCAGGAGCCCGAGCAGGCGCCGCACTGCATGCACAGGCTGAGCTTGTCGCCGCCATTGACGTTCTCGTAGACCCATCTGGCGAAGGAAAGGTCGTATGTCCTGGCGGCGGCGGGCGCGGGCGTCGTCATTTCAGAAGCCCTTCATCGGGTTGGGCGGCAGGGCGCCGATCAATTCGGCGAACGTGTCGATCACCTTGGGCGCGTGCGCCGAATCGCCGATCGCGATTTCCTCGAAGGCGATGCGCTCCGGTTCCAGCATCAGGCTCTTCAGCGTCTCGCCGACCTTCGACATGCGCTCGCGCGCGATCGCCGAGCCCTTGATGAAATGGCACTGATAATCGTCGCCGGACTTGCAGCCCATCAACATGATGCCGTCGTAGCCCTTCTGCAGCGCGGTCGAGACCCATTGCAGCGTCACCGAGCCGAGGCAGCGCACGGGGATGATGCGCACGAACGGCGACCAGCTCGAGCGGTTGACGCCGGCCATGTCGATCGCCGGGTAGGCGTCGTTCTCGCAGGCGAGCACCAGGATGCGCGGCTTCTCCGCGAACTCATCCGGGATCTCGTTGGCCTCGATCATCGCGTTGATCATCTGCGGATGGTAGTTGTCGAACGTGATGGTCTGCACCGGGCAGGCGCCCATGCAGGTGCCGCAGCGCCGGCAACGCGCGAAATTGACGATCGGCCGGCCCGTTTCGTCCTCGTCGATGGCGCCGAACGGGCACTCGACCGTGCAGCGCCGGCACTTCGTGCATTTGTCGTGGCCGATCTTGGGGAAGGTGAAGTCGCCGACGCGCGGATGCACGGAAGCGCCCGCCCCCGCGCCCTCGATCGCCTGGATCGCCTTCATCACCGCGCCGGTCGCGTCCTCGGCGCTTTCGGCCATGTCCATCGGCCGGCGCACCGGGCCGGCGGTGTGGATGCCGGTGCGGCGCGTCTCGTAGGGAAAGCAGATGTAGTGGCTGTCGGAGAAGCCGTCGGCGAGGATCGGGATATGCGGGCCCTGCCGATATTGCAGGTTGAGGATCGGCCCGCCCGGCGGCAGGCCCTTGTCGATGTGCGGCCACGGCGAGCCCTCGCCGTTCGCGTAGCCCGCGACCCTGATCGGCGCGACGGGATTGATGTCGTCGACGAGCTGCAACGCGCTCTTTTCCGGCTCGATCGCCGGCGCGTCGACGTCGGTCGAATTGGGCACCATGCCGGTGGCGAGCACGATGAGATCGAGCCCGGCGAGCGGCACGTCGGCGCCCAGCAGCTCGTCGGCGTAGGAAACCGTCATCGCCGCGCCGTCGACCGACCTGACCTTGCCCTTCATGAAGACGACGCCGTTGCGCTGCGCCTCGCGATAGAATTCCTCCGCCGTGCCGGGCGTGCGCAGCTCCTCGTAGACGATGTAGGCGGAGGCGCCCGCGTCGCCCTGCACGACCTGCAGGGCCTGCTTGATCGAGGCCGAGCAGCACACGGACGAGCAATAGGGCAGGTGGTTCGGGTCGCGGCTGCCGGCGCATTGGATGAAGGCGATCGCGCGCACGGGCGCGCCGTTCGAGGGCCGCTTCGGCGCGCCCTTGGCGAGCATCGCCTCGAACTCGACGCCGGTGACGACGTCGGGCGTCGCGCTGTAGCCGAGATGGCCGAGCAGGCGCGCGTCGTAGGGACGCCAGCCGGTCGCGACGATGATCGCGCCGACCGTCTCGCTCGTCTCCCGACCGCCCTGCGCGATCGTGACGGCGAAGGCGCCGGGCTGGCCGGAGGTGCTCTTGACCAGCGCGCCGGTCATGACGCGGATGCGCGGCGCGGCTTTGACCGTCGCGATCAGCTTGTCCATGTCGTTGGGCCGCACATCGCGATAGGGCGGCAGATGCGGCGTGCGTTTCGACCATTTCGCCGACCAGCCGCCGAGCGCGTCGCTCTTCTCGACGAGCAGCGCGTCGTAGCCGGAACGGGCCGCCTCCAGCGCGGCGGTGAGGCCGGTCACGCCGCCGCCGACCACCATGACCTTGCGCGCGACCTCGCCGAGCGCGGCCGGAGTCGGCGCCTCGGTCCTCGCCATCTGCGTCGCCGCCATGCGGATCTGGTCGGCGGCGAGCATCTGCGTGTCCTCGGCCCCAGCGGGCTGCGACCACGCGACCTGCTCGCGCAGGTTGGCGCGGACCACCAAGACGCCCTCGAAGCGGAAGCGATCGGCCATCACGCGCGGCGAACAGGCGCCGACGACGAGGCGGTTGACCGCGCCTTCGTCGATGTCGCGCTTGATTTCGGCGACGCCCTCGGGCGCGCACAACGCGTCGCGCGCGACGCAGCGGCCGATGCGGAATTCCGACTTGGCGACGCTCGCCAGGGCGTCCACGTCGACGCTGTCGGCGATGCCGCAGCCCTTGCAGAGGTAGACGCCGGGTTTCTTCTCGGACACGCTTCCCATCTCCCTTTTCGCGCCGTCGTCACGGGCCGTCGCCCCGTCACGCGCCCCTGACCGCCTGCACCGCCTTCAGCGCGGCGGCGGTCGCCGACTGCACCGACATCGAGACGTCGAGCGGCCCCGCCGCGACGCCGGCCGAGAACACGCCCGCGCCGTCGCCCTCCTGCGGCGTCAGGAAGCCGTAGTCGTCGACGACGACATCGAAGGGCGGGCGATAGCCGGCGACGGCGCTCGGCTGCATGCCGGTCGCCAGCACCACGAGATCGTAAGGCTCGGCGTAGATCTCGCGCTCGATGGTGCGCTCGCCGTGCAGGATCGGCCTGCCGTCCTCGCCGATGCGGATATGCGCCGGCTTCGATTTGATGAACTTGACCTGCGGATCGGCTCGGACCTTGTCGTAGAAGGCCTCGAGCTTATCGTGGGCGCGAATGTCGATGTAGTAGATGTGCACTTCCGCGTCGGCGTATTGCTCGCGCACGTAGGCGGCGTGCTTGAGCGAGCCCAGACAGCAGATGCGCGAGCAGTAGGGCAGGTGGTTGAGGTCGCGCGACCCGGCGCACTGGATGAGGGCGATTCGCTTGGCGGGCTCGCCGTTCGACGGCCTCACGATCCTGCCCTGCGTCGGCCCGTTATGCGCGGCGAGCCGCTCCATCTCGAC
The DNA here is from genome assembly GCA_050010035.1 of Roseiarcus sp. Lineage (GTDB taxonomy): Bacteria > Pseudomonadota > Alphaproteobacteria > Rhizobiales > Beijerinckiaceae > Roseiarcus. Next base: position 4,579 of record JBEKLU010000162.1, on the reverse strand, counting down.
GTTGGTGACGATGTCGGGGCTGTGGCCGTAGCTGTAGACGTCGAGCTTCATCGGGTCGTAGGGCCGCCAGCCGGTCGCCCAGACCACCGCGCCGACGCGAAGATCGAAGCTTTCGCCCTTGTCGTTCGGATCGATCGCGCCGTAGCGGCAGGCCGCCGCCAGCTTGTCGCCCTCGCCCGCCGCGATCGCCTCCGGCGCCACGACGTAGCGCATGGGGAAGGCGTGCTCGTGCGGCAGATAGGCGCCCCCGACCTTGTCGAGGCCGTAATTGAACGGATTGGCGACTTTCGTCTCGCTCGCCTTGGCGCAGTCGCCGCAGGCGACGCAGCGTTCGTTGACGAAGCGCGGATGGCGCTTGACGGTCGCCTTGTAGTCGCCGCGAGCCCCCGAGAGGTCGACGACCTCGCACATCGTCAAGATCTTGACGCGAGGGTTCTTGCGCAGCCGCTGGTAGTTGATCTCCAGGCCGCAGGTCGGGTGACAGAGCTTGGGGAAATAGCGGTTGAGCCGCGTCACGCGGCCGCCCAGGCTCGCCTCCCGTTCGAGGAGGATGACGTCCTGCCCGACCTCCGCGGCCTCGAGCGCGGCCGTAATCCCGGCGATTCCGCCGCCGACGACGAGAATCGTCTGGCTCGTCGGGCCGTCGCCCTTCCCACCGATCGCCATCGTTCCTCCCCCTGTTCGCTCGGGCGTTTCCCGAGGTCCGTCGCTGTGAACGCTCATGCGGCAACGTGTCGCGGCGCCGCCGATCCTTCCCGCCGCGCCGCCTCGGCGCCTGGCGGCCGAGAGCACAAAATCAAACCGCCGGGAGGCAGCGCTCCAGCGCGCGAACGCCGCGACTTTTCAGCCCGTTGTCGTCGCCGCTGAGACGAACGCCCGGAATTGCTCGCCGCGCCCGCTCGCTCATGCCCGTTCCCGCGCCTTTCTTCGCCGCGCTTCCCCGCCGACCCGGCTGGGAAGTCCTGGACGCGCCCGCGGCGCACTTCCTTCAATTCAATAATTCGTGTATTTGAATATTATGCTGAATGGCCTTCGGCTGCAAGCCGGAAGGGCGCGTGACGACAAAAGTGTTCGCTCGGAACCGAACGGCGGGGTGCCGGGCGTCCGATGCGCCAAAAAGACGACCAGCGGAGGAAACCACGAATGACGAAACTCATCAAACCCCACGGCTCCGAGGCTCTCAACCCTCTCTTCGTCTACGACCCCGCCGAAAACGAACGGCTGCGCCGAGAGGCGCAATCGCTGCCCTCGATCGTCGTCAGCTCCGCGGCGGCGGCCAACGCGGTGATGCTGGGCGGCGGCTATTTCAATCCGCTCACCGGCTACATGGACAAGGCCGACGCGCTGTCGGTGGCTAAGGACATGAAGACCGTCGGCGGCCTGTTCTGGCCGGTGCCGATCCTCAACCTGGTCGACGAGGCCCCCGGCGTCGCGGCGGGCGCCCGCATCGCGCTCAAAGACCCGAACATGCCCGGCGCGCCGGTGCTGGCGATCATGAACGTCGAGGCGGTGGAGACCTTTTCCGAGGCCGAGAGCGCGCTGATCGTGGCGAAGGTCTTCCGCACCTCCGATCCCAAGCACCCCGGCGTCAAGGCCTTCCTCGCGCAAGGGCGCACGCTGCTTTCCGGCCCGATCGAAGTGCTCAATTTCAGCTATTTCCAGAGCGAGTTCCCCGACACCTTCCGCACCGCGGTGGAAATCCGCAACGAGATCGTCGAGCGCGGCTGGACGAAGGTCGTCGCCTTTCAGACCCGCAATCCCATGCATCGCGCGCACGAGGAATTGTGCCGCATGGCGATGGAGCGCCTGCACGCCGACGGGCTCGTCATCCACATGCTGCTGGGCAAGCTCAAGGAGGGCGACATCCCCGCCCCGGTGCGCGACGCGGCGATTAGGAAGATGGTGGAGGTCTATTTCCCGCCCAACTCCGCGATGGTCACGGGCTACGGCTTCGACATGCTCTACGCCGGCCCGCGCGAGGCGTTGCTGCATGCGGTGTTCCGTCAGAACATGGGCGCGTCCTATCTCATCGTCGGGCGCGACCACGCGGGCGTCGGCGACTATTACGGCCCGTTCGACGCCCAGACCATTTTCGACGAAATCCCGGCGGGCAGCCTCGGCATCCAGATCTTCCGCGCCGACAACACCGCCTATTCGAAGAAGCTGCACAAGGTGGTGATGATGTGCGAGGCGCCCAATCACACCAAGGACGACTTCATCGCCTTGTCGGGCACCAAGGTGCGCGAAATGCTCGGCGCGGGAATCGCGCCGCCGCCGGAATTCTCGCGCGCCGAGGTCGCCAAAATCCTGATCGGCTATTATCAAGGATTGAGCGCCGGCTCGTGAGGACGCTCGCCGGCGCCGGCGTCGAGAGTAAGCGGATGGCGGTTCCGAACGGCTTGGCGGCGGGCTAGCCGATTGGCCGGCCCGCGGCGCTATTACGCGCGGTCGCCCGACGGCCGCGCCATCTTCGGCTTCGACCGGGCGGAGGCGGCCGAGACCGTCGCGCTCGAGTACGGGATCGGCGCGACGATCGTCGACACGCTCGCCCAGGCCTATACGCCGATGCTGCAGGAGGTTCTGCCTGGCGACGGCGGGCCGCGTCTCGTCCTCGCGCCGATCGGGGGTTGGGACGCCGGCCGTTTCGACCTCGATCGCGACCTGATCGAGGCGGTCAAGAAAGGGCATGCGGCGATCGTCCACGCCTTTCTCGCCAAGGGCGCGTCGGCCAAAGCGCGCGACGCTCGCGGCGGCTCGGCGCTGCACTGGGCGGCCGGGCGCGGCAAGATCGACGTAGTGGCGCTGCTGCTCGCCGAGGGCGCCGACGTCGACGCGCGCGACGGCGCGGGCCGGACGGCGCTGGATGTGGCGGAATGTCGCAGCCGGTCGGAAATCGCCGAGCTGCTACGCCGTCGCGGCGCGCCATGACGGCGCGGCTTCGCGCGCCCGGACGCGCCGTGCGCCGCCTCGTCGCCGTCCGCGAACCCGCGTCGGATCGCCGGAAAGCCGGCCAGACCGGGCGCCGCGGTTTTCCGTCTCGCGGCCGCGTCGGCGCCGGCCGCGTCGAGGGCGCCGGCGCGCCGGGGCGGGACGTGTCGCGGCGCGCGTGATTGAAGACATTGTCATATGCAGTTATCATGGTATAAGGGCTCGCGAGGTCGCAGCGCAGCGCCGGTCACGGGAGATTTCCGCGGGCGCCGGACGGCCGACGAGCTCAGGCGTTGGACGAGAACAGGTCAGGGAGGACGGTAAATGCCGACATTCGTGCACACGGACAAGTGTGACGGCTGCAAGGGGGGTCAGGTCACGGCGTGCATGTATATTTGCCCGAACGACCTGATGAAGCTCGACACCACCCGCATGAAAGCCTTCAATCAGGAGCCCGACCAGTGCTGGGAATGCCAGTGCTGCGTCAAGGCTTGCCCGCAGCAGGCCATCGAGGTTCGCTCGTTCGCCGATTGGGTGCCGATGGGCGGCGCGGTGATCCCGCTGCGCACCGACAACGCCATCATGTGGACGATCAAGTTCCGCGACGGCGAAGTGAAGCGCTTCAAGTTCCCGGTGCGCACCACGCCGGTCGGCTCGATCGACCCTTACGGCAACGCGCCGGCGCCCGGCAACGTCGCCGACCAGCTCCTCTTCACCGAGGCCGGCAAGACGTTGCCGCGGATTTCGTGAGCGTCCGCGACAGCGGCGCTTGAACCTTTCATGACCTCAACGGTGCGCGGGCCGGGCCGAGCTTGCTTGGAGACGCACGGCGGAGAACAACGACAATGAGCGAACCCAGTTTTGGCAATCCTGAAATCGTCGAAGTCGAAACCGACATCCTGATCGTCGGCGGCGGCATGGCCGCCTGCGGCGCCGCCTTCGAAGCGAAGCGCTGGGCCGGCGACAAGGTCAAGGTCACCTTGGTCGACAAGGCGGCGATGGACCGTTCCGGCGCGGTCGCGATGGGCCTGTCGGCGATCAACACCTATCTCGGGCCCACCAACTCGCCCGAGGATTATTGCCGCTACGTCTCGGCCGACCTGATGGGGATCACCCGCGACGACCTCGTCTACGACGTCGGCCGCCACGTCGACGACTCCGTGCATCTGTTCGAGGATTGGGGCCTGCCGATCTGGAAGGAAATGGAAGGCGGCCGCGTCGACGGCGCGAACTGGCAAAAGCAGGGCGGCAAGACGCTCAGGGACGGCGGCAAGCCGGTGCGCTCGGGCCGCTGGCAGATCATGATCAACGGCGAAGGCTACAAGACCATCGTCGCCGAGGCCGCCAAGAAGGCGCTCGGCATGGAGAACATCTACGAACGCGTCTTCATCGTGAAATATCTGCTCGACGCCAACAAGCCCAACCAGGTCGCTGGCGCGGTCGGCTTCTCGGTGCGCGAGCACAAGCTCTACGTCTTCAAGGCCAAGACCATCCTCAACGTGGCCGGCGGCGCGGTGAACGTGTTCCGTCCGCGCACCACCGGCGAGGGCATGGGCCGCGTCTGGTATCCCGTGTGGAACGCCGGTTCGACCTACGCCATGGCGGCCGAAGTCGGCGCCGAGCTGACGATGATGGAAAACCGCTTCGTGCC
>JBEKLU010000161.1:0-10433 GCA_050010035.1 Roseiarcus sp. | reverse complement strand
CGGCTCTGCACAGAAATTCCTCTCAAGCCATGCCGCCGTCTACAACACTTTCAACGTCCAACGCCATCTGACCTCGGCTCAAACGCACCGCACGCTTCGCGCCGTGGCGATGAGCACGTGGCGCGAGGCAATCGCCGCCATCTGAAATTGCGCGTAACACGGTGGCTTCGCGTTCTCGATTCGACAACGTGACAACGCCAACCGAATCCCTGATCATCGACCCGGAGACGCTTGCCGAATTGCCCACGGGTGAGATCGGCGAGATCGTGATCTCCGGGCCCCAGCTCTTCAAAGGATATTGGCGCCGCCCCGATGCGGATGCGCAGGCCTTCATTACGCTCCGAGGGCGACGCTTCTACCGAAGCGGCGATCTCGGCCGTCAGGACGAAAACAACTACGTCTACATCTCGGACCGGATCAAGCGAATGATCAACGCCAGCGGTTACAAGGTCTGGCCCGCCGAAGTCGAGGCGATGCTCTATGAGCATCCCGCGATCCTCGAATGCGCCGTCATTTCGACTCCGGACGCCTACCGCGGCGAGGACGTGAAGGCCTATGTAGTGCTGAAGCCGGACGCCCTGAAAGACTTGAAGCCGGAGGACATCGTGTCCTGGGCGCGATCGAAGATGGCGGTCTACAAGGCTCCGCGAACCGTCGTCTTTAGCGGGCCGTTGCCCCGGTCGCCCTCCAACAAGATCGACTGGAGGCTCCTACAGGATCGGGAGTGGGCGGCAGCGAAGTGAGCGGCGGGCGCCTCGCGAGCATCAGAGTCAACACTCAGGAACCGCGCGTATGACGTTCTGATAGGCGTGCTCGATCTCGATGGAACCATCGTCGAGCAGTTCGGCGGAGCCGTCGCCGCGGACTTCGTCCATTTCGTCGAAACCCTCCCAGACGAATCCGACCGAAGACCGGCTGCACTCGATGTCGAGGGTGGCTTGCATAGCGCCAAAGGCGATTTCGCCGCGGCCGTGGTCGGTGATCGTGATCATCGCCGGCCCGCAGAGATCGAGATAGTCGCGATCCCAGATGTCGGCCTCGACGATCCGCCAGCGGCCGACGAGCTTGCAGTTCGCCGCCGCGCTCATGCCGGCGCCGCCATGAGCTTAGGCAGCCGCGTCAGATTGTAGGCGGCGGCCGCGAAGGTGAAGGCCCATTCGACGCGCTCGCGCCCGCGGAACTCGGTTTTCTCCTGCCCGGCGATCGTCTTGATCCAGCCGAAGGCTTCGTCAATCCGTTTGCGAATGCATTCCCACACACCTTTACCCGATCCGGCGGACTCGAGGAAATTGGAATAGATCATCCTCCGGCGCTCGAAGCGATTTGGTATTTCGCCGACCAGATCGGGCAATGGATTTCCAGCGAGCGGGAAGGTCAGAAGCCGCCGCGACTGAACGCGAGTTGAGCCCGGTTAGACTTGCAAATCCTTGAGCAGCGCTAGCACCAACAAGTGGCCAGGATAAAAGGCGTAAAACGCAAAGCGTGGCAGGAACCGTTGGCGGCCGCGACATGCGAGGGACAAAATGACTATCGCCGAACCGCCGACTGCCGCGCTCAGGAGGGCCGCAAGATCATAGATAAACAATGTTCGCGGGTAGATGCTCAACCCGAGAAGCACGAGGGCCAACCAGGCCCAGTACCCGCGCCCGGCGCCCAACGCGAGCACTAGGGCGGCCGGAAGCGCGATGCCTGCGAGGCCGAAATCGAGTCCGGTCCTGGCCTGTAACTGCGGCGCAAAGATCGCGGCGATCGTGGCGGCGAGAGCGAGGTGCCGAACGAGCGCCGATTGCGAATACGCCAGAGCGGCTACCGCAACGCCGATTGCCAGAGTGAACACCGTGTCCGGTTCGGTCGTACCGAAGGCGATGGCATAGGTGGGTTGGCTAACAACCGCAAGCAACGCCAACCTCTGCATATAGCGCCAGGGCTCGGCCCCGCGCAGCAAGTGGACGGCGATCGCGAAGACGAAGAGGGGAAAGGCCGCGCGCCCGATATACCAGCAGGTCGTCGACTTGAATCCGAACAGAATCTTGCTGGTATGGTCGACCACCATCGAAAGCGCGGCTGCAACCTTGATCAGGTCGAGCGGCGCGCCGGTGAAAGCCTCAGCGAGTCGCGACGCGGTTGGAAGGACGAAATTCGCTCGGGTCGTCGCCAACGTCGCGCGCTCCTTTGCCATGGTTACGCCTCAGAACGAGGCGGCATTGTCGTTGACATGGACGACGGCGCGGTCGTCGGCATAGAGCCGGCGCCATCCCCTCAGGCCGTCGAGGATCCCGACCCGCGGATCCTTTAGATCGAGCAACGTCCAGGCGACATGGTATTGCTTTAGCAGCGCCGGCGCCAAAGCGGGATCTTTATCGCGCTTGATGAAAGCGTCGCCATAGAGTTCGGCGCGACTATCGATATACGGGGCGATGCCGAGGAAGATCAGGTATCCGCCGAAATTATAGGAGTTGAGCACCGGTCCGGCGACGTGATTGGCCTGCACAAAAGCGACCGCCGCCGCAGGCGTGTAACGCGCGGAATCGTTGACGACCCCTCGCGCGATCACGCCCCATGCGAGCAACGCGACAACGCCACCGGCGAAGGCGAGGCCGCCCGCGCCTGCGAGATGGCGCACCCATGACAGCTTGGTCTTGGGCAAGGTCGCCGATCGCCACACGATTTGCGGGGCTAGCGAGGGAGCGACGAGCAGCGGCGCCGCGAGGCCGAGCAACTCGGCAAATCGCCTATGCGTCAACGCCAAGTGCAACAGCAGCAACAGCATTGCCACGCGCGTCACCGGCAGGCGGATTCCAAAGCTCAGCGCCCCGAGCAGGGCCAACAGCAACCACGCCTCCAGTGGTTCCCCGCCTTGTTGAAAGTTAGGCGCCTGCCACTCCTTCACTAGCGACATCATCGTGTCCATTCGAGCAAGGCGAAACGGCAGCGTAAGCGCTTCCAGCCCGTTTGGGGTCACGCATCCGGCGAGCACGGAAAGCGCAAAGAACCACAGCCAACCTGGCGCCTGGCGGCGCAGCGAGGCCCAATCCGGTTGATCGAGCGCCATCTCGACGGCAAACATCACGACGAATGCGTCGCCCAGCAAATAGCCGCCGTGCAAGTTTGCCCACGGAACCATCAACAGCGCTGCCCAGGGTGACGGCGCCCGTTCCTTGTTGCGGGCGTCGACCAACAGCGCGAGCCAGGCAACCAAGATCGGCATCGCGAACAGATGCGGTCGCGCCAAGGCGTGAGGCAGGGACAGACCCCAGAAACCTAGCGTGCCGATCAAGGCGGCGGCGGGATCCAGATATCGCAGCAGCGCCCGCAGCAGCAGACTCACGGCGGCAGCCAGCGCCACCGCCGCCGCGAGGACGAGGCCGGCCCAACCGAGATGATCGTAGAGAACGGCCGCGCCGACTTCAGCTAGCCACTCGTGCGCGACCCACGGCGCGCCAAACATCGTATATGAGAACGGATCCTGATGCGGCACGGCGTGATGGGCGAGTATCCATCGCCCAGTGACTATCTGCCAATATGGGTCCGGGTCGTCGAGCGTGAAACTGCCGATCGACAAAGTCGTCGCGTAGACAATGACGCCGATGAGCAGCGGCAAGGACAATACGTAACGACGGTTCGCCGCCGCGCCCGGAATCGAACTAGCGGCCACGGCGATCCGACCCCAGCGTCATTGCCTGCTATGGCGGACCGCGCCAGGATCGACCGCATCGGCGCGGCCGGAAAGAATCTCGTCGTATCGCATAATGGAAAAAGTCTACCATGAAACGGCCTGTTGTCACGTCGCCACGGCTCGAGCCCGCCCGGTCGGTTGATTCCCCGCGTGACGGCTTGGCGCGGCGCAGAACGGGTTTCACACGACAGTTGACTTTTTGTCGCACCGCAAGTATTCGTAAATTGATAATTGTGTTTTCGGGAGAAGACGTCATGAAACGGTCGATCTTCGCACTCCTGCTGCTGTTGGGCGTAGGGCTCGGATTCGCTTTTGTGGGAACGACGGTGTTCAGCACCTCCGCCGGCGCGAATGGCGACGGCAGCGCCCCGAACGGCAGCGGCCAATAGTCCGGCGTTCCGTGCGCGATGCGTGGCCTCGACGGTTGGAACGCCTAGCCGCCGAGGTGGGCCAGCTCGTCGCGACAATATCCGTCCACGTCCTTCGGCCATAACAGCCGCGGCGCAAAAATCGTCGCGCTGACGGGAATCGCAACGCAAGCTCGGAATTCGCCGACTGCGCCTTGCGGGTTGCCTTGTAGTCGCAAGGTCATGCCGATCCGCTGGTGCGCGACCGCAAGCATTTTCTGCCAAGCTGGGTTGGTCGACAGCCGCCGATTCAATTCGTCGGCCAACGAGAGGGCTTCGCGGTATTCGCGGAGCGCCTCGGGCAGCTTGCCGGCTTCGCGGAATCCGTCGCCGGCTTCCTGGTGGGCGTTTGCGGCGTCGAAGAAGGCGGCATTATTGTCGTGGTCCTTGTGCAGCGTCTCCTCGGCCATCTTCAACGAAGTCGCGAACTCGCCCTCGGCCGCGACGTAGTCGCGCCGTTTCACGGCCAGTTCGCCAAGTCTTTGACGTGTTCCCTCGGCGACGCTGCGCCAACGATAATTCGTGGGGTCGAGCGCGAGCGCAGCGTCCGAGTTGTCAAGCGACAGGCGGTATTCCGAGTCCGCTTCCGCGAATTGGTCCTGGACCAAGAAAGTGTCGCCTAGCCGCAGATGGGCGAAAACGACCGCTTCGTTGAACAGCCCGTTGTCGGGCGCGAGCGCGACCAGTTTGGCGCCAATCTCGGCCTCGATGCGGTATTCCTTCGCCGCCTCGGCCGGGTTCCCCATGATCATGAAGACGTCGGCGAGCCGCTGGTGGCTGAAAGCGAGGTGGCGCTGCCAGTCGGGATTGTTCGGCTCTCGCGCGGCCTGGGCGGCGGCCTCATCCAGCCATGAATGATAGGCCTTGCCGGCCTCGACCAGATCGCCGCGCAGCCGAAGGCTGTCGCCGAAACTCATTTCGAGGCTCATCAGATCGGCATGCAATCCGTCATCGTCCGGCTCAGCCGCGGCCAACGCTGCAGCCGCGTCGATCGCGGCCTTCGACAATTCGATCGCGCGCGGGATCTCTCCCTGCCAAAACAGCACGGCAGCGGAATGCGCATCTGCGCTTGCCCACAGACGGCGCCATGCGGTGCGGCTGGGTTCCTTGGCGACGAGGCTGTCTGCGAGAGCGCGCTCACGGTCGGCGTAAGTGCGCGCCGCCGGAATGTTGCCGAGCGTCAGGTTTCCGACGGTCAAAACGCCGAGCAATTTCATCTGGGCGGCGATCACGTCGTCTCCGCCGTCTGGCAAATTGTTGACGGTCGCCTGCGCCTTGCCGACGAGCTGGCGCAGCAATGCGCTCGACAGCGCCCCGATTTCGTAGCTGTCTTCGAGCAAACGGACACTGCCAGCCGCTTGGTCAAGCGCTAAGCGGTAATTCTTCTCGGCATCGTTGAGCGCAACGGTGGCGAGGTCGCGTTCGTGCATGGCGAAAAAGCCGCCGGTGGCGGCAAGCAGCATAAGCGCGGCAAAGGCGGCCGCGATTCCCGCCAATATGCGTTGGCGGCGATTCCGCTGGTGCCGCTCGAAATCGACCGAGGCGGTGATGAAAGCCGCCAGATCCTCGCCGATCTCCGCGGCCGAATAGCGCTTGGCCAGGGCGTCAGCCGCTCCAAGCTGGGCGCCGGCCGGCAGCAACCGCGTTGCATCGTTGGGGTTCCTGCCGGCTGCGACCCATTCGGCGAGAACCGGCTCGAGGCGCGCCTCTAAGCGGGCAAGATCGAGGTCGGCAGCGAGCAGTTCCTGCGCCCTGCGCCAGTTGCGCAGCACCGCTTCATGGACGATGCGCAGCCTTCCGCGATCGGCGACCAGCAATCGACCCTCTATCAACCTCCGCGCCAGCTCCGCCCGCGCACCGCGGAGAGAAACTTCTTCTATCTGGGTGGGACGAAGCTCGATCTCGCCCTCGACGGAAAGCCACGCGCGGGTCAACTGACGCAACAACGGGCCTAGCTCGGCGCGCTCTCCCGCCGGACGCGCGGCTAGAACTGCCTCCGCGTGGTTCGCAATCGCTCCCTCCAGTCGACCAATCGTTTCATAATCAGACCAACGCAACTCGTTCCGCTCGCGGTCGCGGCGGTCGAACAGCAGCGCAAGCGTCATCTGCAATAGCGGTAGCGCGTCGGCGGCGCCGCTGACCGACTGAACCAGCTCCTCGACCAGACTGCGGCCATCGCTCTGGCGGACCTCAAAGAAAAGACCTGCTCGGACCGCGGGCTCTTCAATAACCTCGCGCATGTCGGCCGGGCCAGGTGGCGCGACTTTAAGCTCTTGACCCCCTTTCTCGAGCGTCACCAACGTTTGAAGCGCGGCGATCTTGAGCAACGGCTCTTGCAGATCGCTGCGCAAGGTGCCAGCGACCCAGATCCGGCTCCCTGTCCCCGAAACCAACGCCAGAATCACCGCACCGAACGAGGCCTGGGACGGCTCTGGCGCCAAGACCAAGTCTTCCATCTGGTCGATCACCAGGAGCAGCCGCGTCGCGGGCGGAGTGTTGCGGTTGTTAGCTTCCCGCACCGACTCTGCGTGGCGGTCGAGCGCTCGTATCAGAGCGCGTGCGAGCTCGGCCGGCGCCGCGTGTGCGATCCGCACCAGATCCTCCGCCGTCGGAAAGTCCCCACGGGCGAGCGCCGGGCCGAGAACCTCGGTGCCGGCGACGGCGTCGAGTAACGACTGCAGCGGATCGACGCTGCCGGGCTGCACGACGACGGTCCGCCAGGCTTCGAGCACGGTGTCTTGGGTCAGCTTCGGCACCACGCCGGCTCGCAAGAGCGAAGACTTTCCGCTTCCGCTCGGGCCGGTAACGAGCAACCACGGAAAGCCCGCGTCGGCTGCGCCGCGCAACAGGGCAAGCGCACGTTCGGTGGCGCGAGAACGTCCAAAAAATACAGCCGCGCGCTCTCCCGCGAAGGGCTCGAGCCCAGGATAGGGCGAACCCTGCGCCTTGATGTCCCAGTCTGGTCGGCGCGAAACGAAGTTCCTGCCAATCAGCCAGTCTTCGATCGCCTTCCGGGCCATCGCGGCGAATTCGTCCGCAGTGCCGAACGTGTTAAACGCCGCCACAAAACCTTTGTCGGCAGAGTAGAACCATTGCTTCCAAAAATTTTCGAGCAGCTGGATCGCAGCGCGGCTGTCTTCGGTCGAGCTGCGCATCAGGTAGTCGAGGATGCCTAACCTCTCGGCCGGGTGCTGCTCCATCAAGTCGCTAAGCGCGGCGCGATTAGCCGGCAGCAGCTTGCGGAACATGAATATGTCGGGAAAAGGACGCGCCCGGCGCGCCGCGAGCGCGGTCTCGAACTCGTAGACTGTGCCGCTTTCATAAGGCGTACCGTCGGCCCGCCGCGGCCAGTCACGAGGCAACGGCGATCCAAGCCGCGACCACAGGATGCAGATGACGAGATCGCAAGAGGCGGGATCGTCGATCAGCGCTTGAAAAGTCGCATGGGCGGGATAAACCGTCTGCTCCCAGAACACTCCCTCGAGGATGACCCGCCCTTCGTAGCGCCGGTTAAGCGCGGCGATAATCTCCATCATGCGCCGCCGCTCGGAATCCACGTCGGCAGGCGAGGAGACGAAGACCCGTATCTTGCGCGGCGGCTCGGCGGCGTTACCACGGTTGGAGCTGCTCGGTGGGCCGTGCTGCGCTACCCCGGCCATATCACCCGACGCTCCCCCGTTTCGTTCGACCCGAGTCTACAGCTCGCAAGAAACAAACATGCCAGCGCCCGACTTAAATAGAATCATACCAAGCATCTACAAGTTCGACAATGTCGAAGCGTTGATCCATCGACCCGGTCCCACCCCAGGCGCAACTGCGAGGACGGTCACCTCATTGCCTCATCCGTTCAACCGAGTTCGCCGACCGAACGCCATGAGCGCAACCGCCCGCCTTATCGAGGGCGGCTGGCCAGCCCTATCGTTGCGGGCGCGCCGCCCGCCCGCAATATTAGCTGCGACCAGCAACGCGCAAGACCCAATTTGAGCCATCCCTGCGCATCTTGCGAAGTAAGCCGTAGAAACGCGCGGCTCGTGGGTTGACTCATCGTTGGGAATTCTTAGACACTCCCCGGATGCAAGCATGGCTGAAAGCCGCCCTTGAATACCTTCGCATCTGGGTCGAATTCCAGATGCGCGCCTCGCGGCAACCCGGCTGTGTGGTAGCTGTCGCGCATCGAGAAAAGGTGATTTCCGAATATGCTTTTGGGCATGCCGACCTAGTGGGCGGGGAGACGTTGACGCCCCGTCATCGGTTTCGGATCGCATCGCATTCGAAGAGTTTCACCGCCGCGGGGATCATGAAACTTCGAGAGCGGCGAAAATTGCGGCTCGACGATACCGTAGGTCTGTTCGTGGCCGGCCTGAACCCGCAAATCGCGCGCACGACGATTGGGCAAGTCCTCTCCCACAGCGCCGGCATTGTCCGTGACGGCGCTGACGCGGGGCAGTTCCTCGACGACCGGCCCTTCCTCAATACCGAGGAGCTGATGAACGACCTGCGGTCGCCTCCGACGATTGCGCCGAACACGCGCTTCAAGTATTCAAATCACGGGTTCGGACTTCTTGGTCTCGTGATCGAAGCGATCGCCAAAGAGCCGTATAGGGACTGGATCGAGCGAGAGGTCATCGAGGCGGCGGACTTAACTGAGACCGAGCCCGATATGCCGTTCGCAGGCGGCGTGGAATTCGCTCGCGGTCACACTCCTGAAATCGTTCTGGGCAGACGCCTGGTTATACCGGGCGACAATGCCGTCAACGCTATAGCGCCGGCATGCGGGTTCGTCAGCACTGCGGCCGATTGTGCCCGCTTCTTCGCGCAACTCGCGCCGAACGCGAAGGCCAGCATTCTTTCCGTTGGAAGCCGGCGTGAGATGACCCGCGTACATCGGCGCAATCCGCATTCGAGCCAAGAGGGCTTCTATGGTCTCGGAATCATTAGCGGGACTCTGGGCGGCTTGGAGTGGTTCGGCCACAGTGGCGGTTTCCAAGGGTATATCACACGCACGTGCGTAGTCCCCGCCCACGAACTGACGATAAGCATTTTGACCAATGCGACGGACGGCTTTGCGGGTCTTTGGGTCGACGGGGCGCTTCACATCCTGCGCACCTTCGCCGCGCGCGGCGCGCCAAAAGAAAGCGTTCGCGATTGGGGTGGGCGCTGGTGGACGATGTCCGGAGTTCTTGATCTCGTGCCGGTCGGAAATGTGGTGCTGGTCGCCAATCCGCAGGCCCTCAATCCGTTCTTGGACGCGACGGAAATTAAGGTGACTGGCCGCGACACAGGCCGAATTGCTCTTGCTGGCGGATACGCAAGCCACGGCGAAACCGTCCGTCGAACGCGCGACGAGACCGGCTCTGCAAACGAGTTCTGGTTGGCCGGAACCAAGTATTTGCCCGAGAAAACAGTCTCCGCACAAATGGAGCGTCGTTACAGATCGATCAGACGCGAAGTATGAAGTTGCACCGACCCGGGGCTCTGGCGCATATGTGGAACGGCTCGATCGGCAAGGGTTTTCACGGGCATTGTCACGCCGACGCGATGTTGCGATTGCTTCACGACCGCAGTAGCCAAAGAGCGCGATGAAAATCAGCTACGCCGGCTACCGGTTCCCGCCCGAGATCATTCAGCTGTGATTTTGTACAGAAGGGGACCCCCGGCACGGTATGCCGTAATCGACTGAAATCACGAGAGAAACCGCCGTCCAAGAGGGGGCCCAGTTCGATGCAAATCGGGAGCCCCGTTGATGCTGATTTTCCTGCGCCCGTTCGAGCGCTTGAATCGAGGACTCTTCGAATCTGAACGCCCGCCCCCTCTGAAAACCGGTTCCTCGCCGGAACAGGTTTTCCAGACCACCGACGCTCGCCTCTCTCGTAGTGGGAGCCTGTGGGTGTGTCCTTCCGTTCGAACCCGCTATCCACGAGCTTGATCGTTGTAATTAGTGGTTCTTCGTCGGAACCACTTTCGGGTTCGCTGAGCGAGAAACTCGCCTTCTTCCTTCGCCGGAATAATCTCCTGCCCGAGCAGCGTTTGTGGTGCCGGCCGATTGGGGCGATGTCTCGGCTGCGGACCGGTTGCTTGCGCGCCAAACCATCGCGCGCTCGGCATCAAGGATGAGCTGGCGAAGGAAGTGGCGGCGTTCCCTGAGCGCCGGATCGGCTGCGAGGCGCTGGCGGCCGCCCCAGAGGCCTCGCTGGCTAGGCCAGAAGGGGGAACTCCCGAGCGTCCCTCTCGGCGTTGTCACGGCGCCTCTGGCTTGCGGTCCCACTGGCGGCTCGGTAGCCAGGGGGATGAAGAAAATCAGTTACACCGGGTACCGGTTTCCGCCTGAGATCATTCAGCAGGCGATCTGG
>JBEKLU010000160.1:0-10452 GCA_050010035.1 Roseiarcus sp. | reverse complement strand
GGCGCGGCCAATCCGTCGCCGCCGATCGGTCCCGCGCTCGGCCAGCGCGGTCTCAACATCATGGAATTCTGCAAGGCCTTCAATGCGCGCACCGCGCAGATCGAGAAGGGCACGCCGATTCCGGTGGTCATCACCGCCTATCAGGACCGCTCGTTCACCTTCGAGATGCGCAACGCGCCGGTGACCTTCTTCCTCAAGAAGGCGGCGGGGCTGAAGATCGGCAAGAAGCCGGCTTCCGGCGCCAAGACGCCGGGCCGCGGCTTCGTCGGCAAGGTGACCAAGGCGCAGGTGCGCGAGATCGCCGAAAAGAAGATGCCCGACCTCAATTGCGAGACGGTCGAAGCGGCGATGAAGATGATCGAAGGCTCCGCCCGTTCGATGGGCCTCGAGGTGGTGGGGTAAGTCATGAGTCAGCACGGCAAGAGAATCCTGAAAGGCCGCGAAGCGGTCGAGCGCACCAAGCTCTACAAGCTCGACGAAGCGGTGAAGCTGGTGAAGACCAACGCCAGCGCCAAGTTCGACGAAACGGTCGAGATCGCCATCAACCTCGGCGTCGATCCCAAGCACGCGGACCAGATGGTGCGCGGCGTCGTCAATCTGCCCAACGGCACCGGGCGCACGCTGAAAGTGGCGGTGTTCGCGCGCGGCGCCAAGGCCGACGAAGCGCGCGCCGCGGGCGCGGACATCGTCGGCGCCGAAGATCTGGTGACGACGGTGCAGGGCGGCACGATCGAATTCGATCGCTGCATCGCCACGCCCGACATGATGCCGCTGGTCGGCCGCCTGGGCAAAGTGCTCGGCCCGCGCGGCCTGATGCCGAACCCGAAGGTCGGCACGGTGACGATGGACGTCACCGCGGCGGTCAAGGCCTCCAAGGGCGGGGCAGTCGAGTTCCGCGTCGAGAAGGCCGGCATCGTGCAGGGCTCGGTGGGCAAGGCCTCGTTCGGCGAGGACCAGCTCGCGCAGAACATCCGCGCCTTCGTCGAGGCGGTCAACAAGGCCAAGCCGGCCGGCGCGAAGGGAACCTACTTCCAGCGCGCCGCGCTCTCCTCGACCATGGGCCCGGGGGTCAAGCTCGACCTCGCGACGCTCGCGACGCAGGCGCAGGTCGGGACGTAAGGCGTAGCGGAGCTCCCCTTCCCCCCTTGCGGGGGAAGGTGTCGCCCCGAAGGGGCGACGGATGAGGGGCCGCGCCGAAGGCGCGTCGCTTTGACGTCGGCGAGGAGCGCGCCTTCTGGCGCGACCCCTCATCCGGCCGGGCTTCGCCCGTCCACCTTCTCCCGCAAGGGGGGAAGGGGGCGCGCGCCCTTCGAGATTCGGCGCTAAATTCCAGCGATCGCCGCGATCTCGTCGATGATCCGCGGCCACACCGCGACGGGGAGCGAGTGGCCCATGTGCGGCAGCACGACGAGGCGCGCGCCGGGGATCGAAGCGGCGGTGTCCTCGCCGGCGGCGAGCGGCGCCAGGGGATCGTCGGCGCCGTGGATGACCAGCGTCGGCGCGACGATGCTCGGCAAGGTCTTCTTGCGGCTGCCCGAGGCGTAGACCGCCAGCAACTGGCGCTGCGTGCCCTCGGGGTTGAACCCGCGCGCGGCGGCGCGTAACGCGCGCGCGCGGTCGCGCTTTTCGTCTTCGGGATAGCCGGGGCCGCGAAAGATGCGCCAGGCGCCGACGTTGGCTTCGACGTATTCCTCGGGCGTCCTGGGCGGCGGCGCGGTGAACACCTTCATCACTTCCGGGCTCGGCGGCGGCAGGCGCGGATCGCCCGTCGTCGACATGATCGACGTCAAGGACCTCACCCGCTCCGGCCAGCGGATCGCCAGCTCCTGCGCGATCATGCCGCCCATCGAGGCGCCGACGACATGGGCGCTGGCGATCCCCAGGACGTCCATCAGGCCGACCGCGTCCTCCGCCATGTCCTTGAGCAGATAGGGCGCAGGAATCTTCTCGCCGGGCTTGCGTGTCGCGACGGCCTTGCCGGGGTCGGCCGGCGGCGTCCAGTCGATCTTGGTCGATTTGCCGACGTCGCGATTGTCGAAGCGGACGACCCAGAAGCCGCGCGCGGCGAGCGCGGCGCAGAAATCGTCCTCCCAGACGATCATCTGGGCGCCCAGGCCCATGATCAGCAGCAGCGGCGGGTCGCTCGGCCGGCCAAAAGTCTGATAGCAAATCTCGAGGTCGCCGACCTTCGCGAGCGCCTCACCCCCCTCGAGCACGACCTTAGACATTCCCGCCCTCCCGTTTCATAGTGCGGGGTACGATAGGACGCCGGGAGGCGCAAGCCTCGCCTCGCCACAGGGGGGGACGATCATGAGGCCGAGCGCGCTCGCTCGATGGCATGCGATCGCCGCGTCGCGCGACGCCTCCGCGCTCGACGCGCTGCTCGCCGACGACGTCGTGTTCCTCTCGCCGGTGGTCCACCGGCCGCAGGTCGGCAAGGCGCTGACCAAAGCCTATCTCGCCGCGGCGATGAACGTGCTGGGCAACGACGCGTTTCGCTACGTCGGCGAATGGCGCGGCGAGAATTCCGCCGTGCTGGAGTTCGTGACGACGGTCGAGGGAATCGAAATGAACGGCGCCGACTTCATCGCCTGGAACGAAGCGGGCCGCATCACCAGCTTCAAGGTCATGGTCCGCCCGCTGAAGGCGATCGACTTGCTGCATCGACTGATGGCGGCGCGATTGGCGGGCACCGGCAATTCCACGGCCGGCGGCTAATCACCCGCGCCGCTCCTGCTCACGCCGTCGAGGCCGCCCTGCGCCCGAGCGCGGCCTGCGCGGCGGCGAGGCGGGCGATCGGGATGCGGAAGGGCGAGCACGAGACGTAGTCGAGGCGCACCTTCTCGCAGAACGCGATGCTGGCGGGGTCGCCGCCGTGCTCGCCGCACAGGCCCAGCTTGATCTCGGGGCGCGTCGCGCGGCCGCGCTCGGCGGCCAGCGCAATGAGCTCGCCGACGCCCTCGATGTCGAGCGTGACGAACGGGTCGGCGGGAAGCAAGCCCTTGGCGGTGTAGGGGCCGAGGAACGAGGCCGCGTCGTCGCGCGAAACGCCGAGCGTCGTCTGCGTCAGGTCGTTGGTGCCGAAGGAGAAGAACTCGGCGCTCTTGGCGATGTCGCCGGCGCGCAACGCCGCGCGCGGCAGTTCGATCATCGTGCCGACGCGATAGGGGACCGCGACGCCGGACTCGTAGGCCACCGCGTCGGCCATGGCGACGACGATCGCCTTGACCGAATCGAGCTCGGCGCGCGTCATCACCAGCGGGATCATGATTTCCGCAGTCACCGGCGTCCCGGTCCTGCGGCCGGCTTCGACCGCGCCTTCGAAGATCGCCCTCGCCTGCATCTCGGCGATCTCGGGATAGCGGATGGCGAGGCGCACGCCGCGGAATCCCAGCATCGGGTTGACTTCGTGCAGATCGGCGGCGCGCGCGCGCAGCTTCTCGGCGTCGACGCCCATCGCCTTGGCGACATCGGCGATTTCGGCGTCCGAGTGCGGCAGGAATTCGTGCAGCGGCGGATCGAGCAGACGAATCGTCACCGGCAATCCCGTCATGATCTCGAACAGCTCGGCGAAATCCTGGCGCTGCATCGGCAAGAGCTTGGCGAGCGCGGCGCGCCGGCCCGTCTCGGTGTCGGCGAGGATCATTTCGCGCACCGCGACGATGCGCTCGCCGTCGAAGAACATGTGCTCGGTGCGGCAGAGGCCGATGCCTTCGGCGCCGAAGCCGCGCGCGACGCGCGCGTCGGCCGGCGTCTCGGCGTTGGCGCGCACCTTCATGCGCCTGACCCCGTCCGCCCATTGCATCAGCGTGGCGAATTCGCCGGAGAGCTCCGGCTTGACCATGCGCACGGCGCCGGCGAGCACTTCGCCCGAGGCGCCGTCGATGGTGAGGATGTCGCCCTTTTTCAGCGTGACGCCGCCGGCGGTCATGGTCTGCGCGGCGTAGTCGATGCGGATGGCGCCTGCGCCGGAGACGCAGGGCTTGCCCATGCCGCGCGCCACCACCGCGGCGTGCGAGGTCATGCCGCCGCGCGTCGTCACGATGCCCTCGGAGGCGTGCATGCCGTGGATGTCCTCGGGCGAGGTTTCGACGCGCACCAGGATCGCCTTGCGCCCGGCGCCGCGCAGCGCCTCCGCGTCCTCGGCCGAGAACGCGATTTCGCCGCTCGCCGCGCCCGGCGAAGCGGGCAGGCCGACCGCCAGCGGAACGCGCTTGACCTCGGGGTCGATGGTCGGATGCAGCAACTGGTCGAGCGCCGCCGGATCGACGCGCGTGATCGCGTCCTCGCGCGAAATGAGGCCGTCGTTGGCCATTTCGACCGCGACGCGCAGCGCGGCGCGCGCGGTGCGCTTGCCGCTGCGCGTCTGCAGCATCCACAGCTTGCCGCGCTCGACGGTGAACTCGAGATCCTGCATGTCGCGATAGTGCTTCTCCAGCAGTTGCGTCGTCGCGACGAACTGGCGAAACACTTCGGGCATCAGCGCCTCGAGCGAGGGCTTGTCGGAGCCCGCGCCCGCACGCGCGGCCTCGGTGATGTTCTGCGGGGTGCGAATGCCGGCGACGACGTCCTCGCCCTGCGCGTTGACCAGGAATTCGCCGTAGAGCTCGTTGGCGCCGGTGGAAGGGTTGCGGGTGAAGGCGACGCCGGTCGCCGAAGTCTCACCCATGTTGCCGAACACCATCGCCTGGACGTTGACCGCGGTGCCCCAATCCGCGGGAATGTCGTTGAGGCGGCGATAGGTGATCGCGCGCTGGTTCATCCAACTGGAGAACACCGCGCCGATCGCGCCCCACAATTGGTCGCGCGGGTCCTGCGGGAACGGCTTGCCGGTCGCCTCGGCGATCTTGTCCTTGTAAGCGAGGATGATCTCGCGCCAGTCGGCGGCGGAAAGGTCGGTGTCGAGCGTGAGGCCCTTGCGGTCCTTGAAGTCCTCGAGGATTTCCTCGAAGTTGTGATGCTCGACCTCGAGCACGACGTTGGCGTACATCTGGATGAAGCGGCGATAGCTGTCGTAGGCGAAGCGTTCGTCGCCCGAGCTCCTGGCCAGCGTCAGCACGGAGCGGTCGTCGAGGCCGAGATTGAGCACCGTGTCCATCATGCCCGGCATCGAGGCGCGGGCGCCCGAGCGCACGGAGACGAGCAGCGGATTGGCGGGGTCGCCGAAGGTTCGCCCGGTCTGGCGCCCGACGCTCGCCAGCGCCGCGTCGACTTGGCCCGCGAGGTCGGCCGGATAGGTCTTGTCGTTGGCGTAGAAGTAGGAGCAGACTTCGGTGGTGATGGTGAAGCCGGGGGGCACGGGCAGGCCGAGCGCGGCCATTTCGGCCAGATTGCCGCCCTTGCCGCCCAGGAGATTGCGCATCGCCCCACGCCCTTCGGCGAGTTCGGCGCCGAAGGAATAGACCCATTTCGTCATCGACAGCTCCCCAAGACCCAAGAATTCCCCGAGACCGAAGTCGCCCAGCGGTTCAGCGCCGCGCGCGCAGTCCCATACCAAATGTCACCCAGCCCGCGCCATGGAACAAAAGGTCGACGCCGAGCAGGGTTCCCAGGACGTAGACGCTGTCGAAGGGCCAGCGCATGACGATGATCAAGCCTAAGAGAAAGGTGACCGCCGCGGCGAGGAGGACCATGCCGCGCGGCTTGTCGGCCGGGAGCTGCAGCGCGAGATAGGCGCGCACCGCCGCGGCGGCGATCAGCCCGGCGCCGAGCGCCAGGGTGAGCGCGAGCGAGGCGAAGATCGGATTGACGATGCAGACGACGCCGACGGCGAGGTAGAGCACGCCGCCGATCAGCCAGAGAAAGAACCGCCGCCAGCCCTTGGCGTGCGCGCCGACGCCGATCTCCGCCGCGCCGGCGACGAGGAAGACGATGCCGTTCAGCGTCACCGTGGCGACGGTGGAGGCGAGGGTGAAGATCAACGCCGCCGCGCCGAGCAGGATGAGCAGCGCGCCGAAGGCGACGATCGCGCCCCATTTGTCGCGCAGGCGCTCGATCGCTTCGCCCAGGCTGTGCTGGCCGAGGTTGTTGTTGGACGGATTCGGCATGGCGTGTTCCCCCTTGGCGAGAGCGCTTCTAGCGCAATTCGGCGCGCCGCTCCAATGGCGACCTTCAGCGCGCGCGTTTGAGCTCGCCGAGCACCTGCGCGGCGTACTCGACCAGCGGCACGATGCGGCCGTAATTCAGCCGCGTCGGGCCGATCACGCCCAGAACGCCGGCGATGCGTTGCTCGCCGGCGCGCAAAGGCGCTGCGATCATCGAGGAGCCGGAGAGCGAGAACAGCTTGTTCTCCGAGCCGATGAAGATCTTGACGCCCTCGCCGTTCTCGGCGCGGTGAAGAAGATCGATGACGTCGGTCTTGGTCTCCAGATCGGCGAACAGCAGGCGGATGCGCTCGAGGTCGTCCTCGGCGCGCAGATCGCCCAGGAGGTTGGCCTGGCCGCGCACGATCAGCTGGCGGCTCGCCTCCTCGACGCCGGCCCAGGAGGCGAGCCCGGCGTCGACCAGGCGCGCCGCCAGCGCGTCGAGCTCGCCACGCGCCGCCTCGCGCGCCTGCTCGATTTCCTCGCGCGCCTCGACCAGCGTGCGCCCGCGCACGTGCGCGTTGAGATAATTGCTCACTTCGACCAGCGTCGAAGCGGGCATCCCGGCGGGCGTCGCGACGACGCGGTTCTCCACCGAGCCGTCCTCGCCCACCAGCACCGCCAGCGCCTTCTCCGGCTCCAGGCGCACGAACTCCATGTGCTTGATGCGGGCGTTCTCCTTGGTGGTGAGAACGACGCCCGCGCCGCGCGTCAGATTGGAGAGCAGCGTCGTCGCCTGCGTCAGCGCGCCCTCGAAGCCGCCTTCCTCGGCGGCGGCGCGCACCTGGCTGTCGATGCGCGCGCGCTCCTCGCGCCCCAGCCCGCCGAACTCCAAGAGCGAGTCGACGTAGAAGCGCAGACCCTGCTGGGTCGGCAGACGCCCGGCGCTGGTGTGCGGGGCGTAGATGAGGCCGAGCTCCTCGAGGTCCTGCATGACGTTGCGCACCGAGGCGGGCGACAGCGAGATCGGCAGCAGGCGCGACAGGTGCCGCGACCCCATCGGCTCGCCGCTGGCGAGATAGGAATCGACGATGCGGCGAAAGATTTCGCGCGCGCGGGAGTCGAGATTGGCGAGGGCGCTGGAGTCGGCGGCGGATTTGTCCGGGGCGGGGGCCATGGCGCGACAATGCCGGGGCGCGGCGCGGCGCGCAAGGGGCGGGGCGCCCCTCTCCCGTGCGGGCTACGGCGTTCACACATCTTGGCGACAGCGCGGAAACTCGCCCCGCCCCTCACCCTGCCTCTCCCCGCGAAGGGCGGGGAGAGGGGAAGAAGGACGCCGCGCGCTCCTCTCCCCGCTCGCGGGGAGAGGCAGGGTGAGGGGCCGGGCGATTGGCCGCAGGCTTCGCAAATGTGTGAATCTGGTAGCCCGTGCGGGAGAGGGCGGTGGGAAAGAGCGCCGACCGTTGAAGCGCCCTCGTCCGGCCTTCGCTGAAGCGAAGGCCCCCTTCTCCAGCAAGCGCGAGAAGGGGCGCGTCTCGATCGGCCGCCGGTCGGACGATCGCCCTCCCTCGGCTCACGCGCGAAGCTCGGCGATCATGGCGATTTCGATCCTGGCGTTCAGCGGCAGGGCGGCGACGCCGATCGTCGTGCGGGCCGGATAGGGTTTTGAGAATTGCCCGGCGTAGACTTCGTTCATGGCCTGGAAGTCGTTCATGTCGGTCAGATAGACCTGCACCGCGACGACGTCGTCGGGCGCCAGGCCGGCCGCCTCCAGCACGGCGAAGAGGTTCTTGAAGCATTGCGCGGTCTGGTCGCCGATGGCGCCGGGCGCGAGCTTGGCCGTCGCCGGGTCGATCGGCGTCTGCCCGGAAAGAAAGAGCAACCCGCCGGCCTCGACGGCGTGCGAATAGGGGCCGATCGCGGCGGCGCCGCCCGCGTCGATCGCCTTGCCTCGACGAGCCACCGCGATCTCCTCTTGTCGGGTCCCGAAACGAGCATGATTCGCCCGGATGCGCAGCCGACGGCGAGAACTCGCCCGATGTCAACGCTTGCGGCGATGGGGTGGACGGCGCCCCCGCCATCCCCCATATTATTCCAATAACGGACGCGGCCCATGCTATAGTGGCGCCGACCCAAGAGGGCCGAGGTCGGCGACTCTTGAGCTGTTGCGATCGATCGGGCGCTTCACGCCCGCGGTCGGCCAGCGTCAGATTGGAGATATTTTGCAAGTTCTGGTGCGCGACAACAACATCGAACAGGCCCTGAAATTCCTCAAGAAGAAGATGCAGCGCGAGGGAATCTTCCGGGAGATGAAGCGTAGGTCCGCCTACGAAAAGCCCTCCGAAAAAAGGGTGCGCGAGAAGGCGGAAGCCATTCGCCGCGCCCGCAAGCTCGCTCGCAAGAACGCGATTCGCGAGGGCTTGATCGCCGCCCCCAAGCCGAGGATCCCCGCCCCCGGCCGCGCCAAGCCGGCGGCGTTCGGGCAGCAGCGCTAAGCGGCGCCAAACCCTTCTCCCGCCCAGCGGGAGAAGGTGGCCCGAAGGGCCGGATGAGGGCGTCCGAAGGACGCCCGTCTTCGACGGGCTTTGCGGGAGAAGGTGGCCCGGTAGGGCGTCGTTAGACGCCCGTCCAAAAGGACGGGCTTTGGGGCCGGATGAGGGCGTTCGCGAACCGACGAGCCGTTCAGCCTTTGAACTGCGGGTGATTTGCGCAGAGGCAAAGGACGGCGCCGCGCGCTCCTCTCCCTGCGAAGCGGGGAGAGGCAAGGTGAGGGGCGTGGGGGATTAGCCGCCGGCGCGAAACACTCGCGCCGCCGCAATTCGCCGCTCGCTCGCTACGGCGCTATGGGGAGCGCGCTTCGCGAGCGGCTTGCTCCGTCCCTGCTACACCACTGCCGGGGGCGCGATCTTGCGGGCTTTGCGAACGTCTCGGGTGCGGTCATGTCCTCGGCCTGTTTCTGGCGGGGGTCGAGACCCGCTGGCCCCGATGATTCGTCCGCTCGGCTCTTTGCCTCAATCACCGGATCGCGTTCGATTTGACGCCGACGCTTTATCAGGCTTCCGCGCCTTTCCGTTGGTTCACATCACCGTGACTCGTAACTCCGGAAACCGTCTGAGGCGTCGATTGCGGCTGATCCAGGCGCATGTCCATTCGACAATCCATCGGCGCGGCCGGGCGGGCGCGCGCGCCAATGCGAAAGGGCCGCCGATTCGTCCCGGCGGCCTTCCCGTCCAAGGCGCACGCCTCGCGTCAAATTGCGACGTGGCGGGCGTCGATAGGATGTCGGATCAACGGCAGACCCGTTCGCCTTGATCGTTGGTCCAACAATCGCGGTGATCGCGATGATGATCGCGATGATCGCCGCCGATGCAGGCGCCGAGGGGCCCGATGTGAGCGCCGACTGCGCAGCCGACCGTCTGGGTGTCGGACGTCGAATACGACGTGCCGGGTGCCGGCGCCATGCCGGCCTGGGCGATCGTAACCGTGGCCAGCATCATGCCGGCGGCGAGCGCGACTAGAGAGCCGCTATTCAAGCGAAATGAAGACATAGCTTTTTCCTTTGGGCTTCCATCGCGGGGGGCGCGGGAGGACTTGGTCGAAATGCAGTCGTTTCAGATGCGACCTTGCACTGCGCCGAGACATGCAGAATACGCGCTCGGAGCCCAGGCGACAGGCTCGGATTCTACCTACCGACCCGAAGAGATCGACGCTCGGCCGACTTCGGCAAGCTCGAGCGCGGCGACTTGTTCGTTGCAAACAAAATGCCCCAGCGATTGGGCCGACGCGTTACGGCGCCAATGGTCAGCGACGCCAATATCTGGCGAGGAGCCATTGTGACGGCCGACGAGGCGGAACCTCGTCGAAGTCGGCTCTGACGACTGCGTCGTTGAGCGCCATCACCGAGACGGCGCGCGAAGCGCACGGGCTCGCTGCGCAAATCGGTGCAGGACCGTTCGGTTCTTGGAGGAGGCCTTGGGCGCGTTGAATCGCCGACGGCCATTCCGTCCAATAGGTAAATTCCGATCCTATCGCCGTGGCGCGGAGCCGGTATTCTGCGCCTCATGTCAAGGTCGGAAGCGGCGGAGGGAGGCAGTCATATTGATATGCAACCTGATCGGAAGCGGCCTGGTCGCGCTGGCGGCGTTCTCCTTTGCGACAATTCGAGCGCGCGCCAATTGGGAGCCCAGCGCGCTGGATTCGATGATCGGCGCTCAGACGGCGGCTTCGGAACGCGCGCCGGGGCGCGAGAGCGATGGATCTTGGTCACACGACTCGTTCGAACTCCGTCGTGGGCTTTGCGAGCTAGGCAATCGGCCGCTGCGCCTCTCTCAAGAGAACCTCGAGGTGTGCGTCCTTTGGTCGGCGTATACAGCTCGGTGCGTTCATCATCTTGGCCGCCAATATCTCCATCGGCCGTCTTGCTTGCCGT
>JBEKLU010000159.1:0-10548 GCA_050010035.1 Roseiarcus sp. | reverse complement strand
CATCGCCGCCCGCGCCGCCTCGGCGCCCGAGCGCATCGCGCCGGTGAAGCCGCCCGAGCCGGCGAAGGAGGAGGCGAGATAGAGGCCCGGGATCGGCGTCTTGGGCGAGCGCGGAATCCCCGCCCAAATGCCGCGTTCGGGCGGCAGCGGCGCGAAGCCGTAGACGGCGCCGTCGGGGGTGTTGAGGAAGCCGCGCATCGAGCGGGCGTTGAGGAACATGCGCTCGACGACCGCGCCGGCGAAGCCGGGGTAGTCGCGCTCCAGCGCGCCCTGGAACGCGTCGAGCCAGCGCTCGCGCCGGTCCTTCTCTTGGCTCGGCGTCAGCGCCGACCAGTTGTCGAAGCGGTCGACGCCGACGACGCTGACGAGAGTCGGCCCGCCGTCGGCGAGGCCGCTGTCGATCGCGCCGTAATTGGCGATGCCGAACGGCGGCAGCTTATCGCCGGGATCGGCCGCGAACAGCCTCGCGCAGTCGCCGTAGTCGCGTAAGGACTTGATCCAGTCCGGCAGCACGATCTGCCCGTAACGCTCGAGCCCGAATTTTGCCGGCGGCGCGGCGAGGCCGAAATGCGCCGAGAATAGCGAGATCGACAGCGCCCGCCCGCCATAGGCGCGCTCCAGCGCGCCGCGCGCCGTTTCGGGCAGCATCGATGCGAGCGTCGACGGCGCGCAATTGGCGAACACTTGGCTCCCGCCGACGCGCTCTTCGGCCGCGCGGTTCTTCGGGTCGACGTGACGCACGAAGGCCGGGCGGCCTTGCGAGTCGAGGTCGACGCCGGTCGCCTCGCGGGCCAGCAGCACCGATCCGCCGGCCTTCATAACCACCTTGGCGAGCTTCATGCTGAGCGCGCGCGAACCGCCCTTGACGAACACGCCGCCCGATTTCAGCAACCCGCCCTGCGCCATGGCGAAGAACGGCCAAGCCATGCGCCGGGGGTCGTCGCCGTAATAGCCGATGTTGCCGGCGACGGCGAATTTCGCCGCCTCGTCGTCGCCCAGGAAACGCTGCAGCATCGCGTCGAGCGAGGCGCGCCAGTCCCGCGCCAGGCCGCGCAATTCAAACCCCGCGTGCAACAGCTTGCCGATCGACCGCTCGGCGCCCGCCTGGGTCAGATCCGCGACGCCGCGCTGCATCGTCTCGATCGCGCCGATGAGTCGCGCGAAACCGTGGCTGCTGGCGGGAAAGCGCTGGGCGAGCGCTGCATGCGCGGCGCCGAAGCCGACCGGCAGATCGAAGATTTCGCCGACCGGCCTGCCGCGCACCGAAAAGAACGGCGAAACCGGGACCCACTCGATTTCGTCGATGAGGCCGAGCTCTTTCAGGATGGCGTGCTTGGGCTCGTCCGCGTCGCGCGGGTCGGCGGTCTGGTGCAGCGCCGGCTCGATCGTCAAGGCGCCCTTCTTGAACGCCGAGGCGGCGCCGCCGACGCTGTGATTGCGTTCGACGACGCAGACCTTGCGGCCGTTCTTGGCGAGCAGCGCGGCGGCGGTCAGGCCCCCCAGCCCGGAACCGATGACGACGGCGTCGAACGAATTTTCCTGCATGGGCTTCGCATAGACGGCAAAGGCGTCGCGGGCTTTGATCGTCGTCAACGCGCGGCGTCTCAGCGCCCCTTGGCGTCGGCGGTGAAGATGACGACGTCGTCCTTGCCGACGCGATCGAGCACCGCGCGCGCTTCCTCGTCGAGCAGATCGCGATCGACCGACTCGGACCGCATCGACTCGACGCGCCGCTCCCACCGGCCGCGCTCGTCTTGCAACTGTGCGAGCTCGACCTGCAATTGAGCGGCCTCGGCGTCGTCGCGGGCCTTGGCTTCCAGCCCGTGGCTGCCGCGCGAAGCGTCCCAGACGAGATAGCCGCTCGCGACCCCGAGGACGAGGTAGAACGCGATCGGATAAAGAATGGCGCGCGCGCGGGTCTTCACCACCATGGCGCGAGCATGCCCGCCGCGTCGTTAATTTTCCGTTGTCTCGAGGCCGCGCGCGCCGCGTTCGCCCCTTCAGCTCGCCTTGATCGCGGCGCGGCCGGCGTAGCGCGCCTGGTCGCCGAGCTCTTCCTCGATGCGCATGAGCTGGTTGTACTTGGCGAGCCGGTCGGAGCGGGCGAGCGAGCCGGTCTTGATCTGACCGCAATTGGTCGCGACCGCCAGGTCGGCGATGGTCGAATCCTCGGTCTCGCCCGAACGATGCGACATGACGGCGGTGTATCCGGCGCGATGCGCCATGTCGACCGCGGCGAGAGTCTCGGTCAACGTGCCGATCTGGTTGACCTTGACGAGGATTGAATTGGCGACGCCTTCCGCGATCCCTCGCGCCAGATGGGCGACGTTGGTGACGAACACGTCGTCGCCGACGAGTTGGCGCTTGGCGCCGATCAGCTTCGTCAGCAACGCCCAGCCTCGCCAATCGTCCTCGGCCATGCCGTCCTCGATGGAGAGGATCGGATAGGCGTCGGCGAGCTTGGCCAGATATTGCGCCTGCTCTTCGATCGATCGGGTCTTGCCCTCGCCGGCGTAAACGTAAGCGCCGTCGTGGAAGAATTCGGTGGCGGCGCAGTCGAGGCCGAGCGCGACGTCCTGGCCGGGCTTGAAGCCGGCCGCCTCGATCGCCTCGACGCAGAAGTCGAGCGCCGCCTCGGCGGAAGGCAGGCTGGGGGCGAAGCCGCCCTCGTCGCCGACGTTGGTGTTGAGGCCGGCTTTCTTCAGCGCGCCCTTCAGCGTGTGGAAGACTTCGGCGCCCCAGCGCACCGCCTCGCGAAGCGAAGGCGCGCCGACCGGCAAGATCATGAATTCCTGGAAGTCGATTCCGTTGTCGGCGTGGACGCCGCCGTTGAGGATGTTCATCATGGGAACAGGCAGGACCCGCGCCGTGGCGCCCCCGACGTAGCGGTGAAGCGGCAAGCCGGAAGCCTCCGCGCCGGCCTTGGCGACGGCCAGCGAGACGCCGAGAATCGCGTTGGCGCCGAGCCTCGACTTGTTCGCCGTTCCGTCGAGCGCGATCATCGCCTCGTCGATCTTGATCTGCTCCTCCGCTTCGAAGCCGGAGATCGCGTCGAAGATGTCGCGGTTGACGGACTCGATGGCTTTCAGCACGCCCTTGCCGCCAAATCGGTTCTTGTCGCCGTCGCGCAGCTCGACCGCTTCATGGGCGCCCGTCGAAGCCCCCGAGGGCACGCCGGCTCGACCCATCGATCCATCCTCGAGCACGACGTCGACTTCGACGGTCGGATTGCCGCGGCTGTCGAGGATTTCGCGCGCGACGATGTCAACGATGGCGGTCATTTCAACTCCTCTTGGTTCCCATGCCCGGGGTTGCCGGCCGAGCCGTCGGCGCGCGCAACAGCCATCGGTCGAGGACGCGAGCCTCGCCGGACGCGAAGGTCGGCCGCCGCGCCAACTCGCGCGGGCGGCCCTCGCGCGCTCTTACGCCAATGTCGTTACAGGCGGAAGTCGGCGTCGGGCGACGCGTCAGATCGGCGAACCGGACATTCGTCGTCGTCGAGATTCAAATGATCAAAACATATTCAGGCAGAAAAAAATTGCATGGCAGCCCCGCTCACGGTGGTGACATTGCGCAAATTTTCGACTATCAGTTTTCTCCTCGCGAAAAGCGAAAAGGAGGCCGCCGCCGAGGCTATCGGCGACGGATATGCCGAGTCTGTGGGAGGACGGGGCGTTAGACCGGTTGACTGCGCGGCTCGCAGGACTTGCGACGCGAAAGACGCGGGGAGCCGGGATCGCAATTCAGGGATAGGGTGCTAGAAAGCAAGGCTTGGGGTCAGCCCGAGCCTTGCTTTTTTTGTCCGCCCCCAATTCATTCGCCCGCCTTTTCGCCTTCCGCCCAAGCCCGCTTGACGTCGGCGATGAATTCGCCGAGCCGCCGAGCGGCGATCGCCTTGCGGGCGCCGGCCATCAAGTCCTGGTAATAGGCGAGATTGATCGCGGTCAGCGCCATCATCGCCAGGATTTCTCCTGACTTGACGAGATGGCGCCAATAGGCTCGCGAATACTCGCGCGCCGCCGGCGCCGACGACATGGGATCGACGGGCCTGGGATCGTCGGCGAAACGCGCGTTGCGCAGATTGAGACGCCCGCGGCGGGTGAAGACCATGCCGTGCCGTCCCGCCCTCGTCGGCATCACGCAGTCGAACATGTCGACGCCGCGCGCCAGACACTCCACGAGATCGTCCGGCGCGCCCACGCCCATGAGATAGCGCGGCCGATCGGCCGGCAGATGCGGCGCGACGGCCTCGATCATTTCGAGCATCGTGGCTTGCGGTTCGCCGACCGCGAGGCCGCCGATCGCATAGCCGTCGAATCCGATCCGCACCAGTTCGCGCGCGCTCTCCACGCGCAAGTCCTTTTCCTCGCCGCCCTGCACGATGCCGAACACGGCCCTGCCCGGCGCGGCGACGAAGCCCGTCTTCGAACGCTCCGCCCAGCGCAGCGACAGGCGCATGGCGCGCGCGGCCTCCTCGCGCGAACACGGCAGGCGCACGCATTCGTCGAACTGCATCTGAATGTCGGAGCCGAGCAAGCCCTGGATCTCCATCGCTCTTTCCGGCGTCAATTCGTGCCGCGAGCCGTCGATGTGCGACTGGAAGACGACGCCGCGCTCGTCGAGCTTGCGCAGCTTCGATAGGCTCATCACCTGGAAGCCGCCGGAATCGGTGAGGATCGGGTACGGCCAGTTCATGAATTTGTGCAGGCCGCCGAGCTTGGCGATCCGTTCCGCCCCGGGCGCCAGCATCAGATGATAGGTGTTGGACAGCACGATATCGGCGCCGAGCGCGCGCACCTCCTCCGGATACATCGCCTTGACCGTGGCGGCGGTGCCCACCGGCATGAACGCCGGCGTGCGAATGACGCCGCGCGGCGTCGTGATCGCGCCGGTTCGCGCGGCGCCGTCGACGGCGTGGACGGTGAAGGAGAAGTCGCTCATTTCGTCTTGCGCTCGGGGCCGCGGGCGCCCTCGCCCGCCTCGGCGGCCGAGCCCTAAGCACGCCCGCGACGAGGAATCAAATGTCGACGCGGCGCGCGCGAAAACCGCTGGGGACAAGAATCATTAGGAATTTCCTTATCATTAGCGGCCACTATCGAGGAAAGACCCGCCGCCCGCCGCGAATGGGGACGAGACGAGGCCGCGCCCTAGCCGAGAGGGCGATCTTTCGCTCGGCGCAAGAGGGGGACTTTCCAATGCTCGATCGACGGCTCGTGATCGCCGGCTTTGCAGCCGTTCTCGTCTGCGGCGGGCCGGCGTCGGCACAAACCGCGCCCGACGCCCAGGCGCCCATCGTCATCGTCGACGGCAAGACCGCGACCGGCGCGCCGATGTCCTTCACGCGCGCGGATCTGGAGGCGATGGGCGCGACCAGGGTCGTGACGCACACGCCCTGGCACGACGGCGCCCCTGCGTTCGAAGGCGTTCTCGCGCGGACGCTGATGGAGAAGGTCGGCGCCAAGGGCGATCACGTCGCCATCGCCGCGCTCGACAATTACACCGTGTCGGTGCCGGTGGCCGACTTCGAAGACCATGGCGTCGTTTTCGCCTACGCCTTGAACGGCAAGCCGATGAGCGTCGAGGACAAGGGGCCTCTCTTCCTTATCTATCCCTTCGACGCCGAGCCCGCCTTGGCCAACGAGACCTATTATTCGCGGTCCATCTGGCAGATCGCCCGCATCACGATCGAGTGATCCTTGTCACGGAACGCTGAAAATCCCGCATCGCCGCGTTCTCGGCGGTGGCTGTCCTATGCGCTGCTGGCGATCTGCGCCGGGTTCGCCGCGGCCGGCGTCGCGATTCCCGCGCTCAACGCCCGCATCGACGCGTCGGTCGCGCGCGCGGCGCGCTTCGAGATCGCGTTCAACGCCATTCAGGGAAAGGTCGTCGTCGCCGCCCTCGACGCGGCGGCGGCGCGCTATCGCGACGAGCCGAGCGCCGCCCGCCGGCAGGCTTTGGCGATCGCCTACGCCGTCGTGAAGGGGTGGGCCGCGGACCTCCATCGCGGCGATATCGGCGCGTTCGTGCGCTTCGACCCCGCCCGCGTCGCCGACGCCGAGGCGATCGAGCGCGCGACCGGCGCGCTCGCCCCTCTGATGCAGACGGCCGACGACGCCGACGCCGCGCGCAAGATCGAAAGCATCGTCAGCGCCTTGTATCCGCCCCTGGCGCGGCTCGCCTCGGGGACCCTGGCCCACAGCGTTCACCAGTCGGCCGACGACATGAGCGAGTTGCGCGCGCGGCAATTCGAGCACCTCCTGTTGACCAGCGGATTGCTGCTCAGCGCCTTCGGCCTCATCGCGCTGTTGTGGCGACAGAACCGCGTCGTCGAGCGCCTGCACCGTCGTCAGGTCGCCGCGGCGAACCAGTTCGAATTCCTCGCCTCGCACGATCCGCTGACAGGCATGCCCAACCGAGTCGCGTTCTCCGAGGCGCTCACGAGGGCCTTCGCCAAGCGCGACGAGAACGGCGGCGAAGTCGCCCTTCTCACCCTCGATCTCGACAATTTCAAGAGCGTCAACGACACTTTGGGCCACGCGGCGGGCGACCAGTTGCTCATCTCGGTCGCCGATCGCCTGCGGCGCGTCGCCGCGGCGCAGACGTGCGTCACCACGGCGCGGCTCGGCGGCGACGAATTCTCCATTCTCGTCGAAGGCGAAGGCGCGGAACGACGCGCGACCCAAATTGCGCAGGACTCGATGCGCGCGCTGCAAAGCCCCCATCAGCTCGGCCTTCTCTCGATTTCCACCAACGCCAGCGTCGGCCTGGCGATCGCGCCGCGCCACGGCGCGGCGGCGGCGGACATCGTGCGCGGCAGCGACATCGCCCTCAACCGCGCGAAGTCGAGCGGACGCGGCGCGATTAACGTCTTCGACAACGCCCTCGATCAAGAGGCCTGGGGTTGGCGCGCGCTCGAATCCGATCTGGCCGAGGCGATCGAATGCAACGAGTTCGAGCCGTTCTATCAACCCCAGATCGACCTGCAGACCGGGACGATCGTCGCCGTCGAGGCGCTCATTCGCTGGCGGCGCGACGGCGCCATCGTCGCGCCGATCCAGTTCATCAAGCTGGCCGAGGAAACCGGGCAGATCGTCTCGATCGACCGCATGATGCTGGGCATGGTCAGCCGCGACGCGTTGCGCATGCCCGAATCGATCAAGGTCGCGGTCAATCTCTCGGCGGCGCACTTCCTTTGCGACGACATCGTCGATTCGGTGGCCAAGCCCCTCGCCGAATCTCGCCTCGCGCCGGGCCGACTCGAGCTCGAAATTACCGAGAGCATGCTGCTGTCCAACGAGGCGCGCACGCACGACGTCCTGGGCCGTCTGCGCGACCTCGGCGCCTCGATCGCGCTCGACGATTTCGGCACCGGCTATTCGAGCCTCGCCTACCTCCGGCGCTTCAAGTTCGACAAGTTGAAGATCGACAAGGCGTTCGTCGACGACGTCGACAGCCATACGCAGTCGTTCGAGATTCTCCGTGCGATCACGGCGCTCGGACGAACGATGGACATGACCGTCATCGCCGAGGGCGTCGAGCGGCTGGAACAGGCGCGCATGGCGCTGCTGGCGGGGTGCGGTCTGGCGCAGGGATATTATTTCGCGCGGCCGATGCCCATCGAGGACCTGCTGGCGCTGCTTCGCCGCAACGCTCAGCGAGCGCGGCTGGCGGCGTCCGCCTGAGGCGAACCCGTTCGGCTTCGATCGGGACCCAGCAGCAGACAGGCGTCGCCGTAGGAATAGAAGCGATAGCCCGCGGCAATCGCGTGCGCGTAGGCGCGGCGCGTGACGTCGAGACCGCTGAACGCGCTGACCAGCATGAACAGGGTCGAGCGCGGCAGATGGAAATTGGTGATGAGCGCGTCGACCGCGCGGAAGCGGTAGCCGGGCGTGACGAAGATCGCGGTTTCGCCCTGGAAGGGCCGGATCGCGCCGCTCTCGTCGGCCGCGCTTTCGATCAGCCGCGCCGAAGTCGTGCCGACCGCGACGATCCGCCCGCCGCGCGCGCGCGCGGCGTTGAGCGCCGACGCGGTCGCGGCGTCGACGCGCCCCCATTCGGCGTGCATCTCGTGATCGCGCGTGTCGTCCGCCTTGACCGGCAGGAAGGTGCCGGCGCCGACGTGCAGGGTCACGCGATGGAGGCTCGCTCCCTTCGCCTCGATGCGCTCGAGGAGCGCCGGCGTGAAATGCAGACCGGCGGTCGGAGCGGCCACGGCGCCGTCTTCGCGCGCGAAAACGGTCTGATAATCGGCGCGGTCGGAGCGGCGAACGGCGCGGCGCGAGGCGATGTAGGGCGGCAGCGGCGGCTCGCCGATCCGCTCGATCGCCTCGTCGAGCGCCGCGCCGTGGAAGGCGAACGCGAGCGTCACTTCGCCCGCCTCGCCCTTCTCTTCGACCTCCGCGTCGAGCGCGCCGAGCAGGCACGCCATGCCTTCGCTCGCCTCGCCGAAGCGGACGCGCTCGCCAACCCTGAGCTTCTTGGCCGGCCGCACGAGCGCGCGCCAGCGGCTGCCGTCGAGCCGTCTTATCAAAGTCGCCTCGATATGCGCCGCCGCGTCGCCGCGCACGCGAATCCCGTTCAGCCGTGCGGCGATGACGCGCGTGTCGTTGACGACCAGCGCATCGCCCGGGCGCAGGAAGTCCGGCAGTTCGCGCATGAGACGATCGTCGAGCGCGCCGTCCGGCGCGACGACGAGCATGCGCGCCGCGTCGCGCGGAGAGGCGGGCGCCAGCGCGATGCGCTCGGGGGGGAGGTGGAAGTCGAAGAGGTCGACGCGCATTCTCAAGGCTCTCCCTTCTCCCGCTCGCGGGCGTCAGGCGATCCTTCGGTTCGCTGAGAGGCGGCCGGCCATAGCCCGTCGAAAGACGGGCGTTCTTGCGAACGCCCTTTGGCCGGCCGGATGAGGGCCTCGCTCGCCCTCACCCCCGCCCTCTCCCGCAGAGCGCGAGAGGGGGATTTCCTCAGCTCAGCGTCGCCTTGACGATTCTGTCGGGATCGCGCACCGGTTCGCCGCGTTTGATCTTGTCGACGTTCTCCATGCCCGAGACGACCTTGCCCCACACCGTATACTGACGGTCGAGAAAGTGGGCGTCGCCGAAGCAGATGAAGAACTGCGAATTGGCCGAATTCGGGCTCTGCGCGCGCGCCATCGACACCGTGCCGCGCACGTGCGGCTCGGCGTTGAACTCGGCCTTGAGGTCGGGATACTGCGAGCCGCCCGTCCCGGTGCCGTGCGGACAGCCGGTCTGCGCCATGAAGCCCTCGATGACGCGGTGAAAGACGATGCCGTCGTAGAACCCTTCGCCGACGAGGCGCTTGATGTGCGCGACGTGGCCGGGCGCGACCGCCGGGTTCATCTCGATGACCACCGGGCCTTTCGTCGTCTCCAGGGTGAGCGTGTTGCCTTCGCTGCTCATGGTCTCTTCGCTCCTGATCTCGTGGGACGGGCCTATTTCGCGTCGCCCGCCAGCCGCAGCGTGACGATCTTGTCGGGATGGTCGACCAGGCCGTTATTGGCCTCGCTGCCCGCCTTGATCTCGTCGACGACGTCCATGCCCGAGACGACTTCGCCGAAGACGGTGTATTTCCCGTCCAGGAACGGCGCGTCGGCGAGGCAGATGAAGAACTGCGAATTGGCCGAATCCGGGTTGTCCGTCCGCGCCATGCCGAGCGTGCCGCGTTTGAACGGCGTCGAGGTGAATTCGGCCTTCAAATCGGGCAGATCCGAACCGCCCGAGCCGGTGCCGGTGGGATCGCCGGTCTGGGCCATGAAACCGGGAATGACGCGATGGAAGACGATGCCGTCGTAGAACTTGCGCTTCACCAGCGTCTCGATCTGCGCGACGTGCTTGGGCGCCAGATCGGGCCTGAGGCGGATGACGACCTTGCCGTGCTTGGTGACGAGGATCAGCGTGTTCTCGGCGTCGTCCCTCGCCAGGGCGGCGCCGGCGGCGACGACGAGCGGAAACGCGAGAAGAGCGCGGCGGCTGAACAACGGCATGCGGACCTCGTGAGCGCGGCGGGATCGCCGGGGCGCGGCTTGATAGCCGCGTGCGCG
The DNA here is from genome assembly GCA_050010035.1 of Roseiarcus sp. Taxonomy (GTDB): domain Bacteria; phylum Pseudomonadota; class Alphaproteobacteria; order Rhizobiales; family Beijerinckiaceae; genus Roseiarcus. Next base: position 491 of record JBEKLU010000159.1, on the reverse strand, counting down.
CGGCAAAGCAAGGGCGAGCGTTCGCCCCGCCGTAGCGCCTCCCTTGGGAAGCGCTCCGCCGCCATGGCCGTCCGCGGGCTTGATCCGGGGACGGCGATGCCGAGCCGAGTTGACGGCCCCTATTCGGCCGCCACCGCCGGCAGTTGCGCCAGCGAGGCTTCCAGCGCGGCGTGATCGTAGTCCTGATCGAGCAGCTTGCCGGCGAAATAGTCGGTGTAGGCCTGCATGTCGAAGTGGCCGTGGCCGGAGAGGTTGAACAGGATCGTCGGCGACTTGCCCTCCTCGCGCGCCTTCAGCGCCTCGTCGATCGCCGCGCGCACCGCGTGGCACGACTCGGGCGCGGGAACGATGCCTTCGGCGCGCGCGAACATCACGCCCGCTTCGAAGCACGGGTTCTGATGATAGGCGCGCGCCTCGATCAGGCCGAGCTCCAGGCAATGGCTGACCAGCGGCGACATGCCGTGGTAGCGCAGGCCGCCGGCGTGGAAGCC
>JBEKLU010000158.1:0-10913 GCA_050010035.1 Roseiarcus sp. | reverse complement strand
GGATTGAAAAGTCAAATCAAATTTGTGCTGACGTGGCACTACATTTTTGCAAAATCATGACTCACAGCCAGCAATTTCAATAGGTTACGATCCCAAAGTGGGTCGCAACTGTCGAAGATCAGCCTAAGCCTCATCTTCTGCTTCCCAAGTTGGCGATAGGAGCGCACCTGTCTTATGTTGTTCACCAATGCACCCAATTGATGGAGAAATTGGGGCGCTGAAATGTTGCCTTGGGTTCGCCTGATCGCCCGCTCAGCGACAGATCACTTGCCGTAGTTTTTCAACATGGCGCTGCAAGCCGCCGACAGATCATCTCGGTGCAACTCGAAGCATTGGAGATAGGCGTCACCGCCATCTGCCTCCTTGAGCTTATGGCAGAACCGACGAACATCGGGACCACATGCAGCCCGCTGCTCAGGCGTGCCCGAGTCTGCGAGCGCCACCGACGAGACGCATAAAATTACTATCGACATCAAGGCCCTGCGGATCGTCATGGATTCGTCCTCCTTCGGCGTGGTCTAGACGAATGAGGCTGCGGTCAGTGCCCGGGGTTGAACGCCGCGCGTTAAGACGATTGAGGTTATTGGGCGCTCAATTTTATTGGCGCATCAACCACGGTCACGGTCGCTTTTCGTCAACGCGATAGCGCATGAAATCACCTGCATCCAATCAAGATGCACTTCTAGCCCTGTCATCGGACGGCGATAGCACCGGAATATACTCAGTGTCGGCGTGGTCGTGACGCGCCGGGGATGTCCCACGCTTTGTTGAAATTCGAAGAACGTGCGCTGCTGTTTAAAAGCTATGCGGCCTCCGCGATTTGAGCAAGAGGCCGTCCGGTGGAAGTCCCAGCACTCTGCCTATCGAGGGCCGCGCGCAGAACGGGAAGTTGCTTGTGCGCTTTCAAGCGCCGGAAGCCTTTCTTGGCTTCCATCATGGCAGCGGCGGTCCAGCGCATCGCCATGGACGGCGAGCGCCAGTGTTTGACATTGCGGCAGACCCTTCGCACCGTGCCCATCACATTCTCGATGATGTTCGTGCAGGCGAGCGAGCGGCGCAGTTCGCGCGGGAGGCCGAGCCGCGTGACGGTGAGCATTTCATCGATCCCTTCAAGGATGGAGCCAGCAACGCCCTCCCAATCGGCATTGAGACGGCGAGCGAGATTGCGAAGCAGCTTTTCGGCCTTCGCGGCGTCATCCAGTTCCCACGCTTGCCGCAAGACGCTCCGCACCGAGGCGTGCATCGATTTTGGCAACCGTTCCAGAATGTTGCGCGCCTTGTGAACCTGACAGCGCTGGATCGGCGTCTCGCGTCCGAAGGCGCGCCGGATCGCCGTCGCCAGCGCCTTCGACCCATCGATGATGAACAGACGTCGCACGGCTGGGTCGAGCCCCCGGTCGATGAGATTGGCGATGAGTGCTCGCGCCGTCACCGCGTTCTCCGTCGCGCCCTCGACAACGCCGAGCGGGTGCTTTTCCCCCGTCTCGTCAATGCCGACCGCCGCCACGAGAAGCATGTCTTCGGTCATGTGGATGCCGTCGATCTGGATGACCAGCAGGTCGAGATGGTCGAGCCGGGTCTCCATCCATGCCTTCATGCGCGCCGCCGACAGCGCGACGAAGCGGCGCGAGGTCGCCGACTTCGACAGGCCGGCGCCGTCCGAGGCCGGCACATCGCCCCCGGGCAGCCGGACCGAGCGCTTGAATTTGCGCGTCGAGACGTTGATCAGCATCTGGTTCATCGCCCATTCGCCGAGCCAATTCTCGCCGAGCGCGCTCTCCCAGCTTGGCAGCGTGCGTTCCTCGCCGTCAAAACCGCGAACGCGCGGACGCTCGACCGCGATCTTGCCGCCGTGGAAACCGATCTTGCCCTTCGTTCGGCCCCAGCGATGCGCCCGGCGGCCCTCGTCGCGGGCGTGACGCGCGCCACAAACCGCCTCGGCGTCCTGCTCCATCACTTCGCTCAGCGTCTCGACCCCCGCCGCCAGGCAAAATCGCTCGAAACTCGCCGACATGCTCGCCAGCGCCTCGGTCTTGGGTGCTGTCCTAATTATGGGCTAAGTGTCCGAATTTGAGGGAGGGAATGTCCTAAGTTACGGGAGCCGGTTGAGTGGGAGATGGGAGTGGCACTATACGCACATTCAGCGTTCCAAGCCTGATTTCGTCATCCCCTTTGTAGGCCCTCACTTTTATCCGTCCCTCTGTTTCGATTTGGAGCGGACTAAGACGAACTGGAATTAAGGTCGAGATGATTTCGTCTTCGCCGGGCAAGTCCGATCGCGGCAACGCGGATCGCATTGTGGCCGTATCAATCGTCACTTGAAACACTGGTTGGTCATTTCCAGGCACAAATATCTTTATGGTCACAGGGTCACCGCTATCTGTTCGTCGCTCGTTATAACGAATCATCATAGTAAACGTCGGCAATATCGCAGGAAATGTACCAAATATTGTCATATCTGTTTGGTATACACCTAAATATATAAGCTTTCCGTTCGATTCCTGTCGAATGTCATCGCAAAAAATAGTGTACCCGAATGGCGTGCTTGGAACGAAAATTGTCATGGTTCCGCCGCCGCAGACACGAAGGACGGTCCGCTTTTCTGTCCATCGTTGGGTCCCGGTAGTGAACTGGCACCAGTCATACCACTGATGGACACAAGCTTACCATTATCATAAATTGTATATACATCGGTCTTTCCGCTTACCTGGGGCGGCACCTTGATCTCACTGTTAATTGTCAGCGGACCAACTGCCCGTATAGACCCGGCTGTTGCGGGGTGTGGCAGTGCATCTTGCGAGAAGTCTGGCACTACAAGGTCCGATTCGCTCAGTGTAGTGGTCCAAGATGCAAGACCGCTAAAGGGGATGAATCTGACTGTCAGAGCGACGTCGAATGCCGAAGCGAGCCGCCGCAATGTTGCGATCTCCACGTTTTCAAAGTTTGGGTCCTCAAGAGCCGAGATGCGCGATTGTTTCATCCCGGCTTTTTCTGCAAGGACGGTTTGCGTCCATCCGCGCGCCTCACGCATCATCGCGATTTGCGCGGCGATTGTGTTTGAGATGTGAGCGGCCACCGCGCCATCGCGGTACGCCTTATTCCGCATCCGCTTCCAAATCGTCTGAAGGATCGAACTCGTGCGGGACAGCGCAGCCTTCATTTCTTTTCACTTTCTCCAATCTTGTGCAGGCAGTTTCCAAGTCCGACTTCGGTATTTTACCGCCCTTTTCAATTGCCCCCGCGAGAATCAGGTAGCGCTTCTGGCCGAAATAGGTCCCCAAGGGACGATATTTGACCCTGTTCGCAGAGATGCGAAATTCGTAAAGCTCTGAGTATCCACGGTATTTAGAAACCCACCCTTCAGGCCAGCCTGGCATCGCGGCCATCGTAAGCAGCCGGATGTCGATCGCCGCTCGGGCTGCATCATCGGCAAGGCCATCAAGCCACTCGCGAATCTTGTTACGGCCTGTTAACTCCGCGTAGTCGAAGAGGCTCCAGGCCATGGCAGATTATCACATAAACGCGATAATAGGCAAGAAAGTTCTTGACTCGGCGATATCATTTAAATGTGATAAGGACACGATCGAGAAAGGCTCGCGGTTCCAATCGCTTAGGTCGAAACCGCGAGCCACTCTAATCACCTCCGATGGTCTAGTCTGGTCAGGACGTTCGCCTTACAAGCGAAAGACACGGGTCCGAATCCCGCTCGGAGGACTAGGTGGGGCCAATCGTCGCGCCAACGACGAAAGGCCCCGGATCACAACCCCGGGATTGCGCCCCGAAGCATGACCGCTTACGCCAATATAGCGGTCTTTCGTCGGCTCTGCCAGAGCCTCGCTTCGGCGCAATCCCCCAACATACGGATTGCGCCCGTGAACGTTCTTCCTTTCGAGCAACAAGTCGCCGTCATCAGCGCCCTAACCGAGGGCTGCTCCATCCGCGCAACCGAACGCCTGACCGGCATCCATCGCGATACGATCATGCGCCTCGCCGCCCGCGTCGGCTTCGGCGCCATCAAGTTTCATGATCGCACCGTCCATAGCCTCCAAGTCCCTCGGCTCGAGTTGGACGAAGCATGGTCCTTCGTCGGCAAGAAGCAGCGTCGCTGCACGCCGGCCGACGGGATTGAGGTCGGCGATCAGTACGTCTTCCTCGGCATGTCGGCGTCGTCGAAGGCGATCGTCAGTTTCCAGGTCGGCAAGCGGAACGAGGAAAATACGAAAGCGTTCGCATGGGATTTGCGCGAGCGGATCATCAACGCGCCGGAAATCTCGACCGATGGGCTCGGATCATACGAAGCGGCGATCGAAGAAGCGTTCGGCGCGAATTGCCGCTATGGCCAAATCGTGAAGCAGTACCACGGCGAGCCGGCGATCGACGCCGCGCGGCGCTATTCGCCGGGCTACGTAGTAGCGGTAAGCCGGCGTTCGGTCATCGGCGCACCTCGCCAAATTTCGACCAGCTATATCGAACGCCAGAACCTTTCGCTGCGCATGGCGTCACGCCGCTTCACGCGCCTGACCAACGGTTTCAGCAAACGCGTCGATTACCACTTGGCGGCCGTGGGGCTTTATGTCGCACATTTCAATTTCTGTCGCGTCCATGAAACGCTGCGCACGACGCCGGCCATGGCGCAGCGCTTGACGGATCACGTCTGGACGATCGGCGAGCTACTGACCGCTTGCCTCGACAACGCGCCAGTGAAACCGCGCAAGGTGCATCGGCGGTTCAAACTAATTCAGGGCGGCCGGCAGGATTAATTATCTACGTGTTTTTCTTGGGGCTCGGGCAAACGGCGTGCTCTGGGTCCCACCATAGCACGCGCATAATATTTCGGTCCTGAATGCACCAAACTCGCTTTAAACCTGTAATTCGAAACGACATAAGTTCGTCTATGTCGTCCTGTTTAATTTCGGCCAAGCGATCACGGGCCGCCTTTTCGCATTTCCATATTTCTATTGGGTGAGAGCCCGTCCTGATTATTTGTTCCCAATTCATTTTTTCAAATTCATGCAACCGCTCAATAACTTCTTTGAAGGGAGATCCATGAATGAGTGTGGTCCAAGCAAATGGACCATCTGAATCGGCCCCGCTAAACCTCCATGCGAGTGGTGAGCCCGCGATTTCAGGGTCTTTGGATTTCGGTTGCTTTAACGGGTTCGGTTCAGACGCCTGTCTGGGGATTTTTGTTTTGGCCACGGCAACTACCGACAATTAGAGACGACCGTAATAATCTGCCATAGCGCCATGGGTGATCTCGACCTGTCCTCGCTCGCCGTCCTGAAGGCCGGAACGTGCGTTGCGCCAAGGGTCCTCGCGATGTGTTAGATCGCTCAACCATTGCGACGATTTGTCACCATAATGACCCAAAACGGCGTCGATAGTCTCCCGTGCTGCCTCGTCCAAGTTGCCGGCATTGCCTTGTTGAATTTGGGCTACGGAGAAAGCACCGCGATGCGCCCCATACAAATCGGGCGACACCGGACCATTGGCCCAAGCTTCAATGCGTTCGCGAAAGAGTGGTCTATCATCCCAGATGAGGGACCACGCCTGCGAATAGTATACAAGCTTTTGCAGCTTCCATGCCGTCATCTCACCTCGCCTAGCGAGGATATAGGCGGCTACGTCGAAAACCGTTGCCATCATACCCACCGTAGTTTGGCGACAGCAGCGGCAATCGTCATTATCGAGCCCGGGCACGATCGCCCTTCTGGCTTCATTCTCATTTTTTTGTCTCCCAAGGCATTCGCCCGACTTAGAGGGCAAATCCTCCGCTGCCTTTTGGGACGCCTGCAAGTGCGCTCTGGCTCTGAACCACCCATGCTCGAATCGACGGATTCTGCGTAGAAAATCCTTGACAGGCCATTTAGGCCATTTTGCGGGCCATGCAAAGGGGTGTCCTATTTCATGGTCCCAGTGTCCTAGTTCGGACAGCACCCGGTCTTCAGCGCATGCGTGGGAATCGCCGTAGATGTGATATGCTTTTTCATGGCGTTGCTTTCCTTTTGTGGAATCAGCACCCCGAGCCTACCGGCTCAAGGCGAGCAACGCCGCTCTCCTATTTTCAACATTCCTCGGGACATCCCGGACGCGCCGGTCGCGCGAGGGGGCGTGAATGACGTGAACGGGGGGATACGCGACGTGTCACGTCTCATTTGTCGCGAGCAATAAGGTCGACCCGACGCCATTCTTGGCATCCCCAACGCCGCCCAGCGCCATTGTCACGCCGCGTGCATCCATCGGCAATTCAGCGTTGCGCTTGAACTGTTGCCGAAGTCGGACGCTTGGTTCTCACTTCAGAGCCGTCCGGAGTCGACCGGAACCGGCTATTTGTCGCCGACCGCCGGACGACCCGCGTTGACCCCTTCCGGACTCCCGGTGTTGAATTTCCGGCTGGCCTCCGAAGCCGTGCTCACAGGGGCGTCGCGTGCTGAACTGCGTCCCGTGGTATATTCGCTCATGAAGGAGAGCGCGCCGGTGCCTCGCTACAAAGTTATGGTCGATGACAACTTCCATTACATGGGTTCAGAGGAGCGCCGTGAGCACGGCACATACGAAACTGTGGAAGAGGCAATTGCGGCGTGTCGTGAAATTGTCGATCGATCGCTTAAGGCAGGGTATGAGCCCGGTATCCCGGCTGAAGTTCTCTACGATGGTTACGTGAGCTTCGGTGATGACCCCTTCATCGTGATGCTTGACGGTACGGATGACAATGCCAAATTCTCGGCTTGGAGCTATGCGAAGGAGCACAGTCGCGTAATCTGCGGGGAGCGCTAGGGACGCTTGCGTGCGACACACAAACGGGGGTCAAAAAAAATCACGATGTACAGTGCTGATTGGCTCTTCCTTGGAAGCAGCCCAACCCTTCCCCAAACGCAAGCGATACGTCCATGTCTGCATGTGGCGCAAAGGTGTCAACGGCCCTCGACGCGGGAACCGCCGCTCTCCACCGACAGCAGACGAGCGACGCCGCGAACCTGACGTGAGTCACTCACCGCTGATCAACGACGATGCTCATCGCCTCGGCAATCCAATCAAAGCTTCGACCGCGGCTCTCGCGCGAGCGTCGAACGGCTTGTGTTCGGTCGCTCGATCGCCGTGCTGATCGCCGATCAACGCTTGCACCGCGGCGAGCTGCTGTCGTTCCTCCTCGGCGTCGACAGTCGGCTGAGCGTCAATGCGCGATTTGTTCAGCGCCCATGTCTCGGGCAACACACATGCGAGAATGTGCGTCGCCGCGCGTACGTCGCCATCGATCGTCTCGCGATAGGTCACGACCTCGGCGCGGCTGACGCCTCCTCCTTCGCTCAGCGTGACGACTTTCTTGCGCTCGACGATATGTTTCTGCGCCGTCTCGTACAGACTTGCGACGACCGGTGCAATCGCAACGTGTTTGCCCGAATGGATCGCGTCTTGAAATTCCGGCGATATCGTCTTCCATCGATTCAGCGTCGGCTCCGACACGCCCAACGCCGTCGCGATTTGAGCGTCGCTGAGCTGCGCCATCGCCAGACGATGGGCCAGCTCGACATGCAACGGCGTGATCTCGCCCGGCGCGGCGTCGATCAGTCGTGAGCGCTTCGCGTTTTTCGAGCCTGGAACCCGTCCTTCGGGCTTCGACTTGCGCGCTGCCATTGGCGTCGCTCCATCATCGGAGTGTACGGTATTATAATACCACACACATTGCATGATGGAGAAGATGATTCAGCGGCTTCCCCCTGCTCCGCCTTTGTCGCGGCCCGTCAATTCAGCAGCGCCTCGACATCCTTGGCGAGGTCCTCGGGCTTATAGGTCGGCGCATAGCGCCGCACGACCTCGCCGCGCCCGTCGACGAGGAACTTGGTGAAATTCCATTTGATCGCCTGCGTGCCGATCAGGCCGGGCGCGGCGCTTTTCAGCGCGCGATAGAGGGGATGGGCGTCCTCGCCGTTGACCTCCGTTTTGGCGAAGAGCGGAAAGGTGACGTCGTATTTCAGGGTGCAGAAATTCTTGATTTCCGCCGCGTCGCCGGGCTCCTGGTGGCCGAACTGATCGCAGGGAAATCCCATGACGACCAGGCCGCGGTCGCGATAGCGCCGCCACAGCGCCTCCAGCCCTCCGTATTGCGGCGTTAAGCCGCATTGGCTGGCGACGTTGACGACGAGCAGCGTTTTGCCCGCGTAGTCGCCGAGCTTCCGTTTCTGGCCGTCGATGGTCGTCAGGTCGATGTCGTAAAGCGCGCTCATTGGCCTTCGGGTTCCAGATCCAAAACGACAGCCTAGCCGCTCGCCGGTGCGAATGCGAACGGCGCTTCCGAGCCGGCGGCGCGCCGTCTTAATCCGAGATTCTCCAGATAGAGGCCTCGATCAGGCTGAGATTGCCGCCGCTGAGGGCGTTGTTTGAGCCGGAACCATCGCCACCAGTCGCCACTGCGCTTCGGACCATAGCGGCTCCCCGTCGCGAGCCGAATAACGGCGAGTTTTCTGTCATCAAGACACACCTCTGCCGTTGTTTTTGATGATACGCGTGACACCGGACGCCTCATTCAGTTGACATGACTGGCGGCGGACGCAATTCGCCGACATCCTGCGGCTCATCGCGGAACTTCGACCGCCGCCGGTCACTTCGACAGCGTAGGGCGTTCGGCGTCACGCGTTCCCTATGGCGCGCGACCAACGACCGCCCAGCGCTTCGGTCACGGCCCTTGCGTCGATCGGGATGAATTCTCGTTCGACGGTTTGAACTTTGGTGCGCATGTCCGGGAACCGCGTTGCAAGTGAATACGTCCGAGTGCGACCGAACTTAAAGTTGAGCTACGCGCGCGCGAAGGCGATTTGAGAGGCGCTCCGATGAGCGCGTCGATCGACGCCAGAGTCTCGTCCTCCGCGACCTGATCGAAACTGAGATCGACGCTTGATCGATCGCCCTAATAGGTTCGCTGCCGGCTCTGAAGCCATAGCCGAATGAGCTGAGGCGACGGCGGATAATAGACTGCGTGCTCGACGACTTCCGCGTGCGATCCAGCGCCTTTGCCATCGCTGACGACGACGACGGACGTCGTTGTCTCACGAAAGCCAACCGCGCCTTGATAGGCTTTGGCGGCGACGTGGCCATCGGCGAAACGCTTCCCGTCGAGCATCGCTTGCCGGAATTCGGGATACCGCTGCTGCCACAGGTAGAGCGTGCTCGGGCTGACGCCGAGATCGTCGGCGAGTTCCGCGTCGGTCGCTCCCAAAAGGCACTGCCGCAACGCAAACGCGCAATGGAAATCGCTGCGAAACGGGATGGGCGGATTGCCGCCTTTGCGATTGCCAGGCGGCGCTGTGTCGCCGGTGATCAAAGGCGTCCGCGGCTTGCTCTTCGCGCCGACCGGTCTCCCTGTGGCTTTCGTTTTTCGCGCGGCCATGCGCGTCGCTCCATCGACAGCGTGTGGTAGCATAATACCACATTGGCCGCCTCAAATAAAGGGACCGCATATGGACGAACATCAGCGACTACGACGTCAAGGCGGCCGGCAAGTAATCGGAGTCAGGCCACATCCTCGCGGGTCACGCCTTCGCCCTCGAGCACGAAATCGGAACCGAAGGCCGACGCGGGTGTTTGATATCCGGGAGACGCGACGCCATTCAGCGTTTTGCGCGCAGCGCCGAGGGCCGTGATCGTCGTCCATACGAGGCCCGCTTCCGGCCCATGCAGCCTCGATACGGCGCGACGCCCTTGTTCGTCCGCCGCTTCCGCCCAGACATGCGTCCTGGTCCGCGCCCGAAGCTCCGCGCTCGGCCCAGGGCGCACCGCCGTAAGCATGAGATTGCGGATCGGCGCGAATTTCGACAGCGGCGCGATGGCGCGGCCGAAAGCGAGCTGAAGCCGCAAGGACGGCGGCGCGGCAACGTAGTCCTCGATGTTGGGAATGCCGGTGCTGTAATACGCCGTAAACACGTCACCCCACGGCACCAATTGGGCCTTCACCGGACCCCCGCCGAAATCGACCGAAATCGTCTTTCCCGCCGCTTCCGGGCGCGTCAGCCTGCCATTGCGGCGTACGCGATCGCCGTATTGCAGCAATTCGATGGCAGTTCGCTGCGTTCCGGGCGGCAGACCGGCGGGACCGACCGATTGGAACGCAAGCCTCAGGCGAGTGGCCGTCGGCAGTCTCCGCTTCACATGCAGCGCAAGGCAATCGGTCGGAACTACGTCGAAGCCGACGCCCGGAAGCAGCATGACGCCACGCGCTTTCGCTTCTCCGTCCCTCGCCTGAAGCGCCTCGTAAACGGGGATTTCGCCGGTGATGTCGAGATAGTGAACCCGAGAACGCAAGCAGGCTTCAGCGAGAGCCTCGGCGGTGTTTTTGAATGGCCCCGCGCAGTTCAACACGACCGCGACATCTTTCAGCGCGCGGTCGATCGCGGCTGGATCGTCGAGCCCGAAGACGCGACGCTCGAGGCCGGTCTCACGGGCGATGCGATCGAGTTTGGCGACGTTCCGCCCGGCAATGATCGTTATCTCGCTGAAATGGGCCGCCGCGCGTGCGACATGTTCGCCGACGTATCCGGTAGCCCCGTAAATCATGAGAGCGGACATCACCAAAATCCCTTCGCCCATCTAATTCTTGATGGCTCGCTTTGAGGGCGGCGAGCATGGCGCAATAGTCTAACATGGCGTAGGATTTGGTTGCTGACACCGATCCGTGCGCCGTCTCGCTTCAAGCCCGCTCGCCATGACCGACCTCAGTCAGTTGCTCTGGCGTCATGTCCAGGTAACGAGATATACGCCGTCCTGAGGTCGGCAGGAAGCGTTCTTGATGCCAGCGTGCTTGCCTATCCGCTTGACACCCATACCCACTAGATTTAGCGTTGGCTATGGATATGTTGGCCCGTGAAGACCTGCCTTTCCCCCGGTCTCTGCCGGAATTCCGGCGCATTTTCCCCGACGAC
>JBEKLU010000157.1:0-10929 GCA_050010035.1 Roseiarcus sp. | reverse complement strand
ACGCGGAAATGACCGCTCTGAACATCGAAGGGGGCGCGTTCCATCCCGAATGGAATTACACCATAAAGCCACGCCGTCGCGAAGCCGCAACTTGAAGCACTTATTCCGCGGCGTCGCCTAAGGACGTGAAGAACATCAAGCGCCCAAGCGGCGGCGGCTTCCACGCTTGGACCGAGGCTGAAATTGACGCATTCGAGGCGCGATGGCCGATCGGGACGCGCGAACGCTTGGCGTTTGCCATCCTGCTCTATACCGGGCTCCGGCGCGGTGACGCGGCGATCCTTGGCCGCCAGCACGTAAGCGACGGCGTGATTCTCATGCGGGCCGCGAAGACCGGCACGCAACTGACAATTCCAATCCTGCCGGAATTGCAGTTCGCGGTCGAGGCGGCGAAAACCGGCGACCTGACGTTCGTCGCGAAAGCGTCTGGCAAAGGCATGAGCAAAGAGGGTTTCGGCAATTGGTTTGGCGAAGCATGTCGAGCGGCCGGCGTTCCCGGCTCGGCTCACGGTCTGCGCAAGGCTGGCGCGGCGCGCGCGGCGAGCAACGGCGCAACCGTGGCGCAGCTTGAAGCGATCTTCGGATGGCACGGCGGGACCATGGCGTCGCTCTATACGAAAAGCGCCGATCGGGTCCGGCTCGCGAAGGAAGCGATGGGAAAACTTTCGAGGAACAAAGCCTGAAAATCTATTCCCAACCTTGTTTTAAGGTTGGGCGTCGATGCCAAAAAGTGTAATGACATCAACGCCCTAGGAATCGAATGGTGCGGTCAAGAGGACTCGAACCTCCACCCCGGTTAAAGGACTAGCACCTCAAGCTAGCGCGTCTACCAGTTCCGCCATGACCGCTTAAGCCTCGCGCCTTATCGGGCGAAGCGAAGGCGCGTCGTCTAACAAATCGGTTCGGCGATGACAAGCGCGTTCGCCCCGGCGTCCCCGCAGTCCTCGCCTCGCGCCTCAGCCCGGCGCCAGCCGCCAGCTTCTGATCTCGAACGGCGTCAGCCCGTGCGCCGTCTTTCCCTCGCTCGCCTCTTCCAGAATGTCGACCGCGCCGGCGTTGCGCCAGCCGGGAGGTAGGCGGAAGGAGAAGGGGCCGCGCGCGCCGGCCGGCTCGTAGACCCGCAGGATCAGGCCGTTCCCGTCCTCGGCCGGTTTCAGCGCGCCGAGCGCCGCGCTTAACCCCTCGAAGGCGAGCGGCGCGACGACGCCGGCGCGCAAACCGTGGGCGCGCGTCGCCAGCAGCGGCTGGTTGAGGTCCTCGGCCTCCTCGCGCACGCCGCCGTAATGCCATGGGCCGGCGTGCGGCATGAGCGCATAGGTGAAGCTCTGCTCGCCCTCGTCGGCGAGCGGATCGGGATAAACCGGCGAGCGCACGAGGCTCATTCCCAGCACGTTGTCGCGCACGCTGTGGCCGTATTTGGCGTCGTTGAGAAGCGCGAGGCCGAAGCCGGGCTCCGAGAGATCGACGAAGCGATGGGCGCAAACCTCGAACTGCGCCTCGTCCCACGAGGTGTTGGCGTGGGTCGGCCGCGTGACCACGCCGAAGGCGCATTCGAAGGTCGCCCGCTCGGCGCGGACCGCCGCCGGCGTCAGCGCGCGCAGCAGCGCGCGCCGGTCGCGCCAGTCGATCCAGGTTTCGATGTTGAGGCGCCAGCCGCTGGCGGCGAGCGCCAGCGTCTGCACGATACGCGAATGGCGCCAGCGGCGCGTGACGCGCAGGCTGGCGCGATGGGCGGTGTTCTCGTGGACGGCGAGGCTTTCCAGCGCGCGCAGCTCCTCGCCGCGCTCAAAATAGTCCTCCTCGATGTCCCAGGCGTCCCAGGCGCGCGGCTTGTCCTGCGGGTAGACCCAGAGCTGATTGCCGCGCCCCGCGAGCGCTTCGCGCCCCGTCGGCTTATGGACGAGGCTGGCGATCGTTCCGTCCTCAGCGATCTCGACGCGTAAAAAGGCGTTCTCGAGGCGCCGTTCGCCGACCTCGAGGCCGGGAAACGGGGCGAGCGCGGCGCGGTCGATCACCCGCACGCCGAGCGGCGGGATCGTTTCCGCGCCGGCGATCGCGCCGTCGGCGAGCGCGACGCGCAACGGCCGCCGCGAGAGCGAGGGATTGACCACCACCAGCGCGTCGGCGACCTCGCCCGGCGGCAGGCGGGCGGCGATTGCCGCGAGCGCGCGGCCCTGCTCGGCGAGCCCCGCCGCGACGACCGCATCGAGCTCGGACTCGGCGTCCTCGTAGACCTCGCGAATGCTCGAGCCGGGCAGGATGTCGTGAAACTGGTTCTTCAGCAGCGTGCGCCAGTGCGGCTCGAGGCTCTGCGGCGCCGGCGCGCCCATGAGATGCGCCAGCGAGGCGGCGGTCTCGGCCGCGACGAGCGCGTTCTCGGCGCGCCGGTGTCGGCGCTTGACGCCGCTCTGCGTCGTCAGCGTCGCGCGATGCAGTTCGAGATAGATTTCGCCGCGCCAGACGGGAAGCGTCTGCGTCGCGGCGCTCTCGTGCGCGCGGGCGAAGAAGTCGTCGACCCTCGACCAGCGCGCGCGCGGCAGGGCGGGGAAATCGCGCAACGCGGCTTCCGCCTCGATCCATTCGGGCGTGACGCCGCCGCCGCCGTCGCCCCAGCCGACCGACAGCAGCGTTTGCGCGTGGCGCGTCTTGGCGCGAAAGTTCGCCCAGGTCGGGGCGATCGAGCCCGGCCGCACCTCGCCGTTGTAGCCGCCGATCGGATTGTCGAATGTGTGGGCGAGCACGCGGGCGCCGTCGAGCCCTTCCCACCAGAAGAGATCGTGCGGGAAGCGGTTCGTTTCCGACCAATTGACCTTGGTGGTGAAGAAGGAGTCGAGGCCGCCCTGGCGCAGCAACTGCGGCAGCGCCGGGGAAAAGCCGAAACAGTCGGGCAGCCAGCAGACGCGATGGCGCACGCCGAACGCGCGCGAAAAAAAGCGTTGGCCGTAAAGGATCTGCCGCGCCAGGCTCTCGCCCGAGGGCATGTTGGCGTCCGGCTCGACCCACATGCCGCCAATGGTCTCCCATTGGCCGGCGGCGACGCGCTCGCGAATTGCGGCGAACAGCTCGGGGTCGTCCTCCTCGATCTGCGCGTAATAGTGCGCGCTCGACTGGTTGAAGCGGAAGTCCGGCGCGCCCGGCATCAGCGACAGCGCGGTGTGGAAGGTGCGCCTGAGCTTGCGGCGCGTCTCCTCGTAGGGCCACAGCCAGGCGAGATCGATATGGGCGTGGCCGCTCAGGGCGACCTCGCCCTGCGGGGGAAAGCGCCGTTGCAGGATAAGCAGCGTCGCGCTCAGCGCGTCGGCGGCCGCCTCGACGCTGGCGCGCTCGCTCGCGCTCAAGGGGGCGGGGTCGGCGATTGGTTCGGGCAGGCGCCAGATCGTCTGCTGCTGGGGCGCGGGCGCGATGCGCGCGATGTAATCCGGCGTCGCCGAGGGCCAGTCGAGGCTGCGCAACGCCGCTTCGGCCGCCTCGATCAGATGCGGCGCCGCTTCGTGTGGCTGAAGCGCCTCCGCCGCCTCGGCGACGAGACCCAACAGTCGGGACAATCGGCACACCGCCAGATCGAGGCGAAGCAGCGCGGAGCGCTGCAGATGCGGATCGCGCACGGGCTGGCCGAACTGCTTGCGCGCGACGGCCTCGGCGCGGATCGCGAAGCGGCGCTCGGCGAGCGGGAATTCCTCGTGATTGGGGTCGAGCCCGAACGAGGCCGTTCGCCCGCTCTCGTAGGTCAGGATCAGCAGGCTTTCGCCGCCGAGGTTCAGCGCCAGCCGCGTCTCCTCGAGCGGCCAGCCCTGGGGAACCGCGGCGCTCGCCTCGAACAGCCCGACGCCTTCGCGGCTCGGCCAGGGCGCCCCGGGCGCGATCGGCTCGCCCTCGAAGCGCCAGCCCTCGATGGCGAGCGTCTGCCGCGCGCGCCAGAAGGCGAGTTCGCGAAGGCGCGTCTTCAAGCGGGCGAGGCGTTGGTCGAATCGCAGCGGCATGGCGAGCGCTCTCCTTGGACCGCGTCGTTGTAGCGGCGAGGGGCGCCGTTCGTCACCGGCGAATTTATGCTAAGGCGACGGCTTCCACGGCCGCCGAGGTCGTAAAACCCTGGCGGCGCGCGAACGAGGCCCGCGCCGCATCGAGCAAAACGGCAAGGCGTCGAACGCGATAGCGCGCCGCGTCCGCGGGCCTAGCGCGCCGGCCATCGCCTGAACTATATCCGCTTCCTGCGAAACTGCTGCGAAATCCCGCCCACACTCCTGAAAGGCAAGCGATGCGGCGCCCGACCAACTGGCTCTTGTTCTTGCTCGCCTTGGCGGGGGCCGCGCTCGGCGCGGCGGAGCGGCTCGCGTTGATTCGGACGCCGGTTCCGCCTGCGGCCTTCGCCTCGATCGCCGCGGTTTTCGCCGGCCTCGTCGCGATCCGCGCGCTGCCGCTGAAAGCGCGCCGGCCGGTGGTGTTCGTGGTCGCCCTGGCCGTCGTCGTCGCGCTGACCGGCGGGCTCGCCTATTTCCAGTTCGTCTTCAAGCCGAACATGGTCAAAGGCTTCCTCAGCGCCGCCCTCGCGCCCAAGCCGACCTCGGTCGTGGTCGAGGCGGCGCGAATCGAGCAATGGCCTGCGCAATTGACGGCGATCGGCACGCTGCGCGCCTACCAGGGCGTCGCCGTCGCGCCGCAGGTCGGCGGCGTCGTCGCGGCGATCCATTTCGAATCGGGCGACGACGTCGCCGCCGGCGCTCCGCTGGTCGACATCGACGACTCGGTCGAACAGGCGGATCTGGCCAACGGCCTCGCCCAGCTCAAGAACGCCAACGTCACGCTGGAGCGCGCCAAGATGCTGATCGCCGGCGGCAACACGCCCCAGTCGACGGTCGACGCGGCGATCGCGACCCGCGATTCGGCCGCCGCGACGGTGCAGCATACGCGCGCGGTGATCGCGCAGAAGGCGATCAAGGCGCCCTTCGCGGGACGGCTCGGGTTGCGCAACGTCGATCTCGGACAGTACGTGCCGGTGGGCGCCAGCCTGGTCACCCTGCAGCAGCTCGATCCGATCGACGTCGATTTTCCCGCCCCGCAGGAGGCGCTCGCCTCGCTCGCCGTCGGCGACGAGGCGACGATGACCGTCGACGCCTTGCCCGGACGCAGCTTCGCGGGGCGGGTCAAGGCGATCGACGCCCGCGTCAGCGCCGATTCGCGCAACGTGACCGCACGCGCCGAATTCGCCAATCCCGATCGCAAGCTGCTGCCCGGCATGTTCGCCAATCTGACGGTGACGACGGGCGCCGGCGCGGACGTGCTGACCTTGCCGCGCACGGCGATCGTTTACAGCCTCTACGGCGACAGCGTCTTCGTCGTGGCGCCGGCCCCTGCGCCGGCCGCAGGCGCCCAGGCGGCGCCCGCAGGCGGCGTCGGCGACCTGATCGTCGAGCGGCGCTTCGTGCGCGTCGGCGAGGTGCGCGGCGAGCGCGTCGCCGTCGAGGAAGGGGTCAAGGCCGGCGAGCGGGTGGTGAGCGCCGGCCAGATCAAGCTCCAGCCCAATGCGCCCGTCGTGATCGACGAGAGCGGCGCGCTGGCGCTCCCCGCCCAGACGCCCAAACCGTGACGGCGCGCCGATGAACGCCTTCACCGATCTCTTCATCCGTCGGCCGGTGCTGGCGAGCGTCGTCAGCCTGCTCATCCTGCTGATCGGCGGCGTCGCCGGCCTGAAGCTGCAAATTCGCCAATTCCCGCAGACATCGAACACGACGATCACCATCACCACGATCTATCCCGGCGCCGCCGCCGACGTGATCAAGGGCTTCATCACGACGCCGATCGAACAGGCGGTGGCGAGCGCGGAAGGGATCGACACGCTGGTCTCGACCTCGCAGCAGAACGTCTCGACGATCATCCTCAATCTCAGGCTCGACGCCAATCCCGACCGTGCGATGGCGGATGCGCTCTCCAAGGTCAATCAGGTGCGCGGCCTGCTGCCGCGCGAAGCCAACGATCCGATCGTCGTCAAGCAGACCGGGCAGGGCTTCGCGCTGATGTACCTGTCGTTCAACTCGGAGGTGATGACCGCTTCGCAGATCACCGACTATCTGACCCGCGTGGTGCAGCCGCGTCTGCAGACCGTCGACGGGGTCGCCAATGCGCAGATTCTCGGCGGTCAGGTGTTCGCGATGCGCATCTGGCTCGATCCGACGCGGATGGCCTCGCACGGCGTCACGCCCAACGACGTGCGCAATGCGCTCGCCGCCAACAACTTCACCACCGCCGCCGGCGAGGTCAAGAGCGATTACACGCAGATCAGCGTCAACGCGGAGACCTCGCTCGACAGCGCCAAGGCCTTCGGCCGGCTGGTGGTCGCGGCGCACGGCGACGCTCTGGTGCGCCTCGGCGACGTCGCTTCGATCGAACTCGGGCCGCAGAGCTCCGACGCCTCGTCGGTGTTCGACGGGCTCAAGGCGGTGTTCATCGGCGTCTACGGCACGCCGGAAGCCAATCCGCTGACCGTCATCGACGGCATCCGCGCGATCATGCCGAGCGTGCAGAGCCAGTTGCCGGCCGGCCTCAACGCGACGATCGCCTACGACTCGACCGAGTTCATCCGCGCCTCGATCGCCGAGGTCGCCAAGACGCTCGTCGAGGCGGCGGCGATCGTCATCGTCGTCATCTTCCTGTTTCTGGGCAACCTGCGCTCGACCTTCATCCCGATCGTCACCATCCCGCTGTCGCTGATCGGCGTGATGATCGCGCTGCTGGCGCTCGGCTATTCGATCAACCTGCTCACGCTTTTGGCCCTGGTCCTCGCCATCGGCCTCGTCGTCGACGACGCGATCGTCGTGGTGGAGAACATCCACCGTCACATCGAGGAGGGCATGACGCCCTTCGACGCGGCGATCCGCGGCGCGCACGAGATCGCGCTCCCCGTGGTGGCGATGACGATCACGCTGGCGGCGGTCTACGCGCCGATCGGCTTCGTCTCGGGCGTGACCGGCGCGCTGTTTCGCGAGTTCGCGTTCACTCTTGCCGGCTCGGTCGTCGTCTCCGGCTTCATCGCCCTGACGCTGTCGCCGATGATGTGCTCGAAACTGCTGCGCCACGATGTCGGGCAAGGCGGCTTCGGCCGCTTCGTCGATCGGACGTTCGACCGCCTTCGTCGCGCCTATCGGCGCCGGCTCGCCAGCAGCCTGAATTTCCGCGCGCTGACGCTGCTGATCCTGGTCGGCGTTCTCGCCTTGAGCGGGGTCATGTACGCTTCGACGCCGCGCGAACTCGCCCCCGAGGAGGACCAGGGCGTCCTCCTGTCGCAGATCAAGACGCCGCAGATCGGCAATCTCGACTACATCGAACAGGCGACGCAAACGCTCTATAGCGAGGCGCGCACGGTTCCCGAAGTCTCGCACGCCTTCATCATCAACGGAGTTCCCACCGTGAGGACGGGCTTCGCCGGGCTGCTGTTGAAGCCTTGGGGCCAGCGCGCGCGCAATCAGAAGCAGGTGCTGGCGGCGCTGGGGCCGAAATTCCTCGCCGTGCCGACGGCGCAGGTGCAGGCCTTCTCGCCGCCCGCGCTACCGGGCTCGACCGGCGGCGCGCCGATGCAGTTCGTCATCCGCACCACCGGCGACTACACGACGCTCGCCGACGTCGCGCTGAAGATGCAGCAGGCGGCCCGCGAGAGCGGCCTCTTCCTGTTCACCGACGTCGATCTCAAGTTCGACACGCCGCAGTACGTGTTCAAGGTCGACGCCGACAAGGCCAACCGCATCGGCGTCAACATGCAGGACGTCGGAACGGCGCTGGCGACGATGCTCGGCGGCAACTACGTCAACCTGTTCAGCCTCTACGGCCGCAGCTATCAGGTCATCCCGCAGGCGCCGCGCGAATTTCGCCTGACGCCGGAGTGGCTGACGCGCTACCAATTGCGCGCCGCCAACGGCGAACTCGTGCCGCTGTCGGCGGTGGCGAGCGTCTCCGGGGAGGTGCAGCCCAACGCGCTGACGAGCTTCCAGCAGCTCAATTCCGCAACAGTTTCGGGGGTGCCGTTCCCCGGCCGCACGCTCGGCGAGGCGCTCGATTTCCTCAAGGCGAAGTCGCAGGCGATTTTCCCCGAAGGCTACAGCTACGATTTTCATGGCGACTCGCGCCAGTACGAGCAGGAAGGCAACGCCCTCGTTTACGTCTTCGTCTTCGCGCTGATCGTCATCTATCTCGTGCTCGCCGCGCAATACGAGAGTTTTCGCGACCCGTTCATCATCCTGATCGCGCTGCCGACGGCGCTGTTCGGCGCGCTGCTGCCGCTCAACATCGGCGGCGTGCTCGGCTTCGCCAGCATCAACATCTATTCGCAGATCGGGCTGGTGACGCTGATCGGCCTCATCTCCAAGCACGGCATCCTGATGGTCGATTTTGCCAACCGGCTGCAGGAGACGCGGGGGCTGACGCGGCGCGCCGCGATCGAGGAGGCAGCGGCGGTGCGCCTTCGCCCGATCCTGATGACGACGGCGGCGATGGTGGTCGGCATGGTCCCGCTCATCGCCGCCTCCGGCGCCGGCGCGGCCTCGCGCTTCAATATCGGCCTCACCATCTTCGCCGGCATGGCGATCGGCACGTGTTTTACGCTGTTCGTCACGCCGATGGTCTACACGTTCATGGCGCGCGATCACGTGGCGGCGATGGCGAAGCTGCGGGCGGCGGAGCATCTGGCGGGGCAGGAGGCGTCGCCGCCGGCTTGAGGCCTGCCCAAGCGGCCGCCGTTATTCCGCTTACCGCGTCATCATTGACAGCGGCGAGCCCGTGATGGCGCTTGACGCCATCGATCGTGTGATGGCATAATGCGCCATCATGAGGGCGGAGCTGCTGATCTGCGAGCGGGTCGTTTACCCGGACGGCGCTCTGGTCGAAATGGTCGTCTGGCGCCTGCCGGAGTCGAGCCGGCCGTCGCGACATCGCTTCAAATACCGCCTAGTCTATGTCGCCGCAGGGCGGCGCGTGCTCGGTTACGACAATGAGCGCGGCAAAGGCGACCACCGGCACGTCGACGACCGCGAAGAGCCCTTCAAGTTCTCCTCTATCGAGGACCTGCTGGCGCAATTCACTAGGGAAGTCGAAGCCCTTCGGAGGCGGGAATGAAAAAACAGGTCTTCGTCGGCGGAACCCTGAAGGACGCGGCCGCGCGGGTCGCCGACGCCTGGCGCCGCGCTGAGCGCGGCGAGCCGGTCGAGACGCAAGACAACGTCACCTTCGTCTCGTGGTCGGCGCTGGCTTCGCATATGACGGAGAAGCGCTACGAACTGTTGCGACGTCTGCACGAACGTCCCGCCGTCAGCATCCGCGCTCTGGCGCGCGACCTCGGCCGCGACTTCAAGCGGGTGCACGAAGACGTGGCCGCTCTGGAGGCGATCGGCCTGATCGAGCGGGAAGGCGGCCTGCTGCGCGCCGACTACGACGAAATCCACGCTTCGATCCGCCTCGACGCGCCGGCGGCGTGAGGCGGGGGATCATCCCATGAAAATCCTGCGCATCGGCGTCGCGTCGTACGAAGACATGAAGGCGGGCGCCATGGCGATCGCGCGGGGCGAGTTCACGCCCGGTCCCGACGAGCCCAAACTCTGGTTCACTTCGATCGAAAGCCTCGCGCGCGTGCTTTCGGACAGGAACCGCGCCTTGATCGATCTCGTCATCGAGCGGCGCCCGCAATCGCTGGCCGAATTGGAACAGCTTTCGGGGCGGGCGGGGTCAAACCTGTCGCGCACGTTGAAGAGCATGGAGCGCTTCGGTCTGATCGAGTTGGTGGAGGGGGAAGGGCGCACTTTGCAGCCGCGCGTGCCCTATGACGAAATCCAGCTCGATCTCCCCATGGGCCCTCGTCGGCGCATGGCCTTGTCGGCTTGATCGCGGCGGTCGGGGGAACGGTCGGGCAGCTTCGGGCTGATCCGCGAAATGAGACCCCAGCGGTTTCGCCCTCAAATTTCAGACTTACCCACCACCCGCCTTTTTCCGACGTTGCGCCTGTCCCCCAAACCTGCTAGCCGCCGTCCCTTACTCCGGCCAGAACTCCTGGTCACAAGCCTGATCCATCGACCACGGGCAGGATTCGGGCAGATCGACGTCCGCGAGGCCTGTCTCCTTGCGCGCCTGCGTTCGCGCGTCGAGCCAAACGTCTTCCCGCCAGTCCGGCGCCCGCATCACCGCCTTCAGGCTCGGCGTCTCCTTGATCGCGAGCGCAATGCGTTTGCGCTGGTCGCTGATGGTCGCGCGCCAACTGTTGGTCCGGTTCTGAGGTTGGCTGCGCCACTTCAAAAGATGCGCCAGCAGCACGGCCATGCGGTTGGCCAATTCGCGCTTTTCGCTTCTACCCACGTCTTCGATCTCGTCGGCCAGGCGTTCGATGTCGAGTTCGGAAAACCGGCCGGCGCGCAGCAGGCGCGCCTGATCCTGCGACCACAGGATCACGTCTTTGTCGTAAGCCGTGGGAGTCGTCCGTTCGCCGCCGCCGCGAAGCCGACCGGCCGTAGCGGCGCCGGCCCTGCTCTCTCTCATCGCCTGACCTCCTCACGCGCCGTGGCGCGCCGCCACGGTTCACGGCGAGAGACGCGGTCGCCGACCGCGTCTACAGCCATTGCATTATGCGCCAGTTGCTCCGCGCCCGCAAACCTGCTAACCCCCGCGCCTTCACCCGTGGGAGAACGCCCGATACGCCAGCCGGGGCTTCCGTTCGCACCACGAAACTGCAACCTGGCGCAGCCGTTCGGGCGCAAGCTCTAAGCGGCCGCGCTCGTTTTGGAGCAGCCTCATGGCAAAGAAAATTGCCGGCTACATCAAACTGCAAGTGCCGGCGGGCGCGGCCAATCCGTCGCCGCCGATCGGTCCCGCGCTCGGCCAGCGCGGTCTCAACATCATGGAATTCTGCAAGGCCTTCAATGCGCGCACCGCGCAGATCGAGAAGGGCACGCCGATTCC
>JBEKLU010000156.1:0-11081 GCA_050010035.1 Roseiarcus sp. | reverse complement strand
CGGTAGGAGGTTGGACAAAGACCCGCCCTGGCTCGTTAGGGCTGCTTCCTTCCGGACCTGACCCGGTTGGCGAGCGGTACGTCCTTCGCCAACCTCCCGCGCCCTATTTGGACTATGCGCGGGCACGGCGCAAGGGCGGGCTCAATGGGCGTCGATCGCGGGAAGATCGAGATGCTGCTCGACCCGGCGCATGCGCGCCTCGAGGTCGCCGATCAGGACGCCATGGCGATGACGGCCGAATGGCGCTCGCCGACGGCGCGGCGCAGTCCGGCGATCTCATCGCCGAGTTGCTTGCGCGTCGCCTTGTGCTCGGCGTCGGCCTTGGCCTGCATCGCCGACAAGTCCGAGGCGACGTCGGCGCGCGACGAATGGATTTCGGCCTTCAGCTCGGCCCTGAGTTCGCCGAGTTCGGCCTTGACCTCGCCGAGTTCGGCCTTGGTCGCCATATCGGCGCGAATGCCGCGAAGCAGTTGGAGAACGAGGTTTTCAGGTTCGTCGGCCATAGCGGCCCTTTATAGCGCGCCCATCGGAGCGAGGAAAGACGCGACGCGCCGGCGCTTGGCGCGCAAGCTTTTCCAAGGACTTCCAAACCTTTCCAAGCCTTTTGCAAACTTTTCCAAGCTTTTTCCAAAGATTTCCAAGCTTTTTCCAAGGATTTTCCTTGGCGGTTTTGAGTGAAATCAAGGACTTGCCGTCAAGAGTGCGCGAATTCCCCCTTTTTCGTTCCTTGCCGCCCCGCCGCCGGAAATTTCCCGCCCGGCGACCCGAGCGAATTCGCCTTCGCGGAGCCGCCGAACTCCAGGCCCTTTGTTGATAGCACGGATTGTGGTTTTCAGAAAGAGAATGTCGGCGGCGATGGCGGGTCAGGCGATGGTTAAGTGCGCTGTCGCCATAACCCCACCTTAACCCCGGTAATCCGCAACCTTCGTGTTGAAAATGCCGTCTGACCGGCTGGTTGTCGACGGATAGTGGTATATAGAATTAGCGAGTGTAAGCCATTTGACCGCACGAACCATGCGCTTCGCGTCGGCGGCACCTCCGGCAACGCGTTCGCTCAAGAAAATCAGCAATGAACGCACGTAATCTGTTTAATGCAGGCAAGGCCGCCGATCTCGTTCCGGAGGGCGAGGCCGCGCGCCAAGCGGTCGGTTCTCTTCGGGGGTATGCGTATCAAGTGTTGGCGGCTACGCTGGAATGGGTCGATCTGGATGAGAAAGGCCGCCTGTTTCTGGAAGTCGCCGAAGACTAGGTCGGGGGTTTACGGGGACAGGTTTCAGGTTTCGGAGGTTTCGGAGGTTTACCGGAGGTTTCGGAGGTTTACGGGGACATGATACGAATTGAGGTTTACGGGGTTTACGGGGACATGATACGAATTGCACTATTAACGGCGCCGTGAAAGGTTTGGGCACGTTGATATTCGGCAATGTGTATCATGTCCCCGTAAATCCGGTAAATCCGGTAAATCCGTAAATCAAATGTGTATCGTTGATATTCGGCAATGTGTATCATGTCCCCGTAAATGCAATGTGTATCATGTCCCCGTAAATCATGTCCCCGTAAATCCGTAAATCCCAGCGCATTCCGCCAGTCCCCACGATGCCTCCGAACGCGTCTCCGAAGAAGTAGCTTTTTGGCGTGATGCCCGTCGCATTATCTCAAATTTCAAACTGAGACACTACCCGTCCGACTCCTCGCTTGTTCCCCGACAGCTTCGTCTCCTCGACTTCCTGTCGTGACCCCGATCGCTGCGGCGATGAGGGCCGCGATGCTCGTGACGTCATGCTCGGTCTGGCCAAAACCTGCATGAAATTGAAATTGTCGTTCTACGACTTCATCGGCGACCGACTGGGAATCCCTGGCCCCAAAATCCCAGACCTCGCAAACCTCCTCAGGCCCGCCCCCACTTGAGCTCAGCCAAGCTTGCCCGGGAGTTGCCCCGGTTACGAGACCGGCCGCCCCGGTCGCCGACGGCGCGATCGAGGGATCAACCTCGCCAGCCCCTCAGACCGCCTGTGCCGCCACCGAGCGGAAGCGCAGGATCGCGAGCCAGAAGAACAGGCCGCCGATCAGCGTGACGAGGACGAATTCGGGCCACACCACGTCGATCCCCGCGCCGCGATAGAGGATCGACTGGGCGAACGAAACGAAATGGGTCGAGGGCGAGGCCTGCACCGCCGTCGCCAGCCAGGGCGGCATGCTCTCGAGCGGCGTATTGGCGCCGGACAGCATGTTCATCGGCATATAGACCAACATGTAGAGCAGCCCGAGCTGCGGCATCGAGCGCGCCACGGTGCCGAGGAAAATGCCGATCGCGGTGGCGAAGAACAGGTAGATCACCACGCCGACCATGAACAGCGGCAGCGAACCGGCGATCGGAATGCCCAGAATCGTGCGCACCTCGACGTAAAGCGAAAGCCCGGTCGCCAGGGTGATCACCAGCCCGTTCGCCCAGACCTTGGACATGGCGATCTCGAACGGCGTCAGCGGCATGACCAGGAGGTGGTCCATCGTCCCGTGCTCGCGCTCGCGCACGATCGCCGCCCCCGCCAGAATGATCGCCAGCATGGAGATGTTGTCGATGATGCCCATCACGCTGCTGAACCATGCGGTGGTGATGTTGGGGTTGAACGCGATGCGCACGTCGAGATTGACCGGCGACAGCGGCGCGCCTTCCGAGTGGGAGAGGAAGTCCGCGATTTCGGTCGTGATGATCTGTTGCGCGTAGCCGGAGCCGAGACCCGCCTGCACCATCGCGGTGGCGTCGACGTCGATCTGAAGTCCGGGCTGGCGCCCGGCCAGCACGTCGCGTTCGAAGTTCGGCGGGATGTCGATCACGAAAGTGTATCGTCCCGCATTCATCAGGGGAACGATGTCGCGCTCGGCGATCTCGCGCGGGAGCTGGAACATCGGCGGCAGGAACGCGTGGGCGATGCGCCGCGAAAGCTCGGAACGATCCTCGTCGACGATGGCGATCGAGGCGTTGTGCAGCTCCTGCGAGAAACTGTGCGCCCGCATGGCCACGGCGAAGGAGAAGGCATAGACCACCAGCCCCAAGAGCACGAAATCGCGGAGGAAACTGCGCAGCTCCTTGACGCCGAGCCAATAGATGTTCGCCGCTTTGCGCATGGTCCGAGCCCCTTCTAGCGTTCCTGCTTGCGCAACATCAGAACGTTCAGCAGCGTCAGAATCGGGACGAAGAGCGCCAGCGCCGCCAGGTCCCTGCCGAGGTCGAAAAAGCCCAATCCCTTGGTGAAGGTTCCT
This sequence comes from Roseiarcus sp., assembly GCA_050010035.1. GTDB lineage: Bacteria > Pseudomonadota > Alphaproteobacteria > Rhizobiales > Beijerinckiaceae > Roseiarcus. The sequence goes on along the minus strand of JBEKLU010000156.1, from coordinate 7,820 downwards.
ACGCTGATCGGCACGAAATAGGTCATCGGAAAGGCGCGCCCCATGAGCTGGGCGCTCCCCGCCAGCGACGAGACCGGCGTCATCATGCCGGCGAACTGCGTCGCGGGCAGCGCCGTCAAAATGGCGGTGCCGAACAGCGCCGCGATCTGGGTGCTGGTGAACGACGAAATCAGCATGCCGTAGGCGGTCATCGCGGTGACGTAGATCAGCACCCCCAGCAAGAGCGTGGGCAAGCTGCCCTTGAGCGGAACCTGGAAGAGGAACAGCCCCATCGAGAACAACAAGGCGAAATTGGTCACGGCGACCGCGATGTAGGGGAGCTGCTTGCCCACCACGAATTCGAACCGGGTGACTGGCGTCACGTAAAGGTTGGTGATCGACCCGAGCTCCTTTTCGCGCACGACGCCCAGCGCCATCAGGATCGCGGGAAACAGCCCGAGCATCATCGCCATGACCGCAGGCACCATCGCGTAGATGCTGTCGAAATCCTGGTTGTACTTGAATCGGAGCTCGATGTCGGCGGGCGGCGGCCGGGCGGGCGCGGTCGTCTTCACCGCCGGGTCCGCCAGGTACAGCTCGTGCATGCCCTGCAGATAGCCGCGGATGGTCTCCGCCCGGAACGGCATGGAGCCGTCCACCCAGGCGCCGACCCAGGCGGGGCGTCCGCGCTTGATGTCGCGGCCGAAGCCGGGCGGGACTTCGACGGCGGCCTTGATGGCGCCGCTTCTGAGACGATTTTCGAGTTGGGCGTAGTCGGCGAGCGGCGCCTTCTCGACGAAATAGGTCGAGCCTCTGAGTTCCTCCAGATAGGCGCGGCTCTCGGGGCTCTGGTCGTGATCGAGCACGGCGAAGGAGAGATTGTTGACGTCGGTCGAAACGCCGAACCCGAACACCAGCATCAGCAGCGCCGTGCCGAACAGGCTGAACCCGAGCCGAATTGGGTCGCGCAGGAGCTCCAGCGTCTCGCGGATCGTGTAGGCGAATAGGCGGCGCAGGCTGAACGCGGAACGCTCAGGCGTCGAGGAGCGCGCTGCAGCGGCGGCCTCTTCAGCCGGCGCGGGCGCCGCAGGGGCGGGGCCGCGCGAACCCGTCGCCTCTTCGAGATAGCTGATGAACGCGTCCTCGAGGGTGGCGACGCCGCGCGCCTCGACGAGCTCGCTCGGCGCCGCGGCGGCGAGCACGCGCCCCGAATCCATCAGCGCGATCCGGTCGCAGCGCTCGGCCTCGTTCATGAAGTGGGTCGAGACGAAAATCGTCACGCCCTGGTTGCGCGACAGGTCGATCAGCGCTTCCCAGAACCGGTCGCGCGCCAAGGGATCGACGCCCGAGGTCGGCTCGTCGAGGATGAGCATTTCCGGCTCGTGGACGACGGCGACGGCGAGCGACAGCCGCTGGCGGATCCCCAGCGGCAGGTCGAGCGCGCGCTGGTCGAGATGATCCTCGAGGCCGAACCGCTCGACCAGCTCGGCGATGCGCGCCTTCGCCTTCTGAGGCGGCAGGTGGAATAGGTGGGCGTGGAGATCGAGGTTCTGCCTGACCGTCAGTTCCGTGTAGAGCGAGAACGACTGCGACATGTAGCCGACGCGATAGCGCGAACGCATGTCGCCGGCTTCGAGCGGTTCGCCGAACAGCAGCGCCTCGCCTTCGCTCGGCGCCAGGAGGCCGGTCAGCATCTTCATGGTCGTGGTCTTGCCGCAGCCGTTCGAGCCGACGAAACCGAAAATCTCGCCGCGCTCGATGGTGAAGCTGACGCAGTCGACCGCCGTGAAGTCGCCGAAGCGACAGGTGAGATCGCGCGCGGCGATGACCGGCGCGCCGTCGTAGACGCAGCGCGGCGGTATGCGCAGCCGCTGGTGTCCGCTGCGTTCCTCCTCCGGGAGCAACGCGATGAAGGCCTCCTCCAGCGTCGCCGCGCCGACTCGCGCCTTGATTTCGGCGGGAGAGCCGGTCGACAGCACCTTCCCCGCGCTCATCGCCGCCAGCCAGTCGAAGCGCTCCGCCTCGTCCATGTAGGCCGTGGCGACCATCACGCTCATGCCGCGGCGGCGCGAGCGCATGCGCTCGATCAGCTCCCAGAATTGCCGGCGCGACAGCGGATCGACGCCGGTGGTCGGCTCGTCGAGGATCAGGAGGTCCGGATCGTGGATGAGACAGCAGCAGAGCCCGAGCTTCTGGCGCATGCCGCCCGACAGCTTCTTGGCCAGGCGGTCGGAAAACGGCGCCAGCCCGGTGCTGTCGAGCAGCTCGGCGATCCTCGCGTCGCGCTCGCGACGGGCGTGGCCGAACAGCCGGCCGAAGAACTCGATGTTCTCGCGAACGCTGAGGTCGGCATAGAGGTTCTTGCCCAATCCCTGCGGCATATAGGCGATGCGCGGACAGATCGCGGCCCGATGCGCCGAATCCTTGATGTCGCCGCCGAGGACGAAAGCGTTTCCGAGCTGGATCTGACGCGCGCCGGCGACGATGCTGAGCAGCGTCGACTTTCCCACCCCGTCGGGACCGATGAACCCCGCCATGCAGCCGGCCGGAATCTCAATCGTGACGGCGTCGAGCGCGACCGCTGCGCCATAAATCTGCGAAACGCCCTCGATCCGCGCGACCGAGGGTCCGCGCTCGATCATCGCGGGACGTTCCCTTGCAACTGAGGCGGCCAGGCGACCGCCGGGTCCTGTTTCACATAGGCGACGCCGGGCAGACCGCTTCTCACCAGCGCGCCGCGCGCCCGCAATCGTTCCGGATCGATTTTCACCCTGACCCGGAACATCAATTTGTCACGCTCGTCCTTGGCGTCCACCGTAGCGGGGGTGAACTGCGCTTGGGTGGCGACGAACACCACCTTCGCCGGGATCGACAGATCGGGCCTGGCGTCGAGCACGATGCGGGCGTCGGCGCCCATCTTCACTTTGCCGGTGTCCGCGGTCGGAAGATAGATGTCCATGTAGACGTACATGATGTCGAGCATGGTGAAGACCCTGCCGCCGGCCGGCAGCACCTCGCCGATATTGGCGATGCGATATTGGATGCGGCCGTCGCGCGGCGCGACGAGCGCGTTGTCGGCGATGTTGACCTTGTAGAGCTCGACATCGTGGGTGGCCGCGTCGAGCGCCCGCTCGGCTTCGCCGACGCGATCGTTGGCGGCGTTGAGCGCGGCTTGGGCGCCGTTCAGCGCCTGCCGGCGCTGGTCGAGCAATTCGAGGGTGGCGAAACCGCGCGCGACCAGCGCGTTCGTTCGGTCGAACTCCTGCTGGGCGAGCGTGAGCTGGGTCTTCTGCTGCTCGACGTTGGCGCGCGCCTCGTCGAGGCTCTGCTGCGATTCCTGGACTTGCGCCTCGGTCTTGCGCAGCGTGGCTTCGAGGTCTCGCGTGTCCATGCGGGCGACGACCTGGCCGGCCGTGACCATGTCGCCTTCGTCGGCGAGCATTTCGAAGATGCGGCCGGCGAACTTGGTGTCGATGTCGATCTCGTCCGCCACAATCCTGCCGTTGCCCGAAGCGATCCCCAGGGGCAGGCCGCCCTGGCGTGTATACCACCAATAGGCGCCGCCGGCGCCGGCGCCGATGACGGCCAGAGCGAGCCACGCCCAGGCTTTCCATCGCGATCTCCGACGCGCCGGAGAAGGACGCCCTGGCGCGACGGGCAGCCTGGACGGCGCCGGCACCAGCGCCGTCTGGGAGGGCGGAACCTCGACGCGCTGGATCTCGACCTCGCTCGAAGGGGCGGGCGGAACTGGAGTCTTGGTGTCGTCGCTGCTCATGGTCGGCGCCTGTCGGGTCGGGCCCGGAAACAATAACATGGGGTCGCGACGTAGGTCTCGCCAAACCCGGTCGCCCGATCGTTCGCGCAGTTCATGGCGGCGGCGGCCATCACTTTTTCGCGACGCGTTTCGGCGTCTTTTTGGCCACGGCCGCGCATGCGATGCCGCAATTCGATCTCCTTCGCAAGCTCGTCGCAGCGCTCATGAATCCCAACAAGCCACATGATGCGCTCACACGTCGGGCGCCGTCCGTTCGATCTTCAACGCCTGGAGCGTCGACGCCGAAGCGGCCGTACGCTCACTTTGCGACGTTCGTTTGCAAACGGGGCGGCCAGGCGGTCGCCGGATTAACCTGTATATAGGCGTTTCCCGTGAGACCGCCTCTGATCGCCTCGGTGCGCCCGCGCAATCGCTCGGGATCGACCCTCACCCTGATTCGGAACATCAGCATGTCTCGGTCCTCCTTGGTTTCCACGATCTTGGGAGTGAACTGCGCTTGCGCGGCGATGAACGCGACCTTCGCCGGGATCGCGATGTCGGGCCGGGCGTCGAGCACGATGCGGGCGTCGGCGCCGATCCTCACCTGGCCGGCCTCTTCGGTGGGAAGGTAGATGTCCATGTACACGAAGGACGTGTCGAGCATGGCGTAGACCCTGCCGCCCGCCGGAAGCACCTCGCCGACATTGGCGATGCGGTATTGGATGCGGCCCTCTCGCGGCGCGACGAGCGTATTGTCGGCGATGTTGACCTTGTAGAGTTCGACGTCGTGGGTGGCCGCATCGAGCCCGCGTTGGGCGACGCCGACGAGATCCTCGGCGGCGACGAGCGCGGCTTGCGCCCCGTTGAGGGCTTGCCGGCGCTGGTCGAGCAGCTCGTAGGTGGCGAAGCCGCGCGCCACCAGCGCGGTGGTGCGGTCGAATTCCTGCTGCGCGAGCGTGAGCTGGGCCTTCTGCTGCTCGACATTGGCGCGCGCCTCGTCGACGCTGCGCTGCGCTCCCCTGGCTTGCGCCTCGGTCATTCGAAGGGAGGCTTCGAGATCACGGGTGTCCATGCGCGCGACGAATTGGCCGGCTTTGACCATGTCGCCTTCCTCGGCGAGCAGTTCGGCGACGCTCCCCGCGAACTTGGTGTCGATGTCGATCTCGTCGACCTCGAGTCTGCCGGCGCCCGATACGATCCCCAGCGGCAGGCCGCCCTGGCGCATATGCCGCCAGTAGGCCCCCCCGCCGGCGGCGGCGACGAGAACGAGACCCAGCAGCGCCCACGCCCGCCATCGCGATCGCGCGCGCTTCGGAGCGGGACGCTCGGGCGCGGCCGGAAGCTTGGAAGGCGCGGGAACGAGCGCCGTCTCGGAGCGCGCCAGCGCCACGTCGCCGCGCGTCTCGACCTTGCTCGAAGGGGCGGACGGAACCGGCGTCTCAGTGTCGTCGCTGCTCATGACCGGGGCCACACGGATCGAACTCGAAACTTTGGCGCTTCCTTTACGACGAGGGTCCCGCCTGACGCATGCGCCGGATCAATTGCGCCCCCCGCGAGCGGCGGCGGCCGTCACTTTTTCGCGACGGCGATCGCGCGTCGCCCGGGCCGCGCCCGCCGCGACGCCGCCGGCGGCGCGGCGACGACGACGCGACGAGGCCACGACGCGACGAGGCCATTGTCACGAGGCGCGAGTTGCGCGAGGCTGGCGAACTTACCTTACCGATTCGGGGGACTCTTCGCCTGCGTCGATTTTCCCGAGAACCCGGGCGCCCGCGCTATGAAACTCCTGACAGTGCTCGCTCTGATCTTCGTGGCGAACGTAGGCTTGATTTTCTGGGGCCAAGCGCCCCTGATCTGGTCGACCTCGACCAGCGACCAGTGGAACCGCAGTTGCCGTTATTACTACCCCGTTCGCACGTTCGAAGTGGTTTTGCCGCTCAGCCAGAACTGTCCGCGTTGGATGATTCCGCGCTGAGCGGGCGGATCGGCGAAGAAAAGGCCTAGGGGGGAAAATGGGCGGAAACTGGGACGGCGCGGCCGCGACGGCCGGCGGCGCCGATGGCGAAGACATCGGCGTCGGCCGCATCGTGCTGGCGAGCCTCGTCGGCACGACGATCGAATTCTATGATTTCTACATTTACGGCACCGCCGCCGCGCTGGTGATCGGCCAGACCTTCTTTCCGCAATCGGCGCCCGGAACGCAGGCGCTCAACGCGTTCCTGACCTTCGGCATCGCCTTTCTCGCGCGGCCCGTCGGATCGCTTCTTTTCGGGCACTTCGGCGACCGCATCGGGCGCAAGGCGACGCTGGTGGCCACGATGCTGACGATGGGCCTGTCGACGACGCTGATCGGCGTGCTGCCGGGCTACGTCCAGGCCGGCGTCCTGGCGCCTTGGCTCCTATGCCTGTTGCGCTTCGGCCAGGGCGTCGGGCTCGGCGGCGAATGGGGCGGCGCGGCCTTGCTCGCCACCGAGAACGCGCCGCACGGCCGGCGCGCCTGGTTCGGCATGTTCCCGCAGCTCGGGCCGCCGCTCGGCTTTATCCTCGCCAACGGCCTGTTCCTTGTGCTCATCATGGGCCTCGGCGAGGCGAACTTCGTCGCCTGGGCCTGGCGCGTCCCCTTCCTGGCGAGCGCGGCGCTGGTGGCGATCGGGCTCTACGTCCGGGCGACGATCGCCGAGACCCCCGCCTTCCGCGCGGTGCTCGCCCGTCACGAGCGCCTCGAGGTTCCGCTCGTCGAAGTGCTGCGCAGCCATTGGCGCCCGCTGATCCAGGGCTCGCTGGCGATCGTGGTCTGTTACGCGCTGTTTTACGTCTCCTCGGTGTTCGCGCTGGGCTACGGCGTCAACGCGCTGCACATCTCGCGCACCGATTTTCTCGCCATGCTGTGCCTCGCCGCGGCGTTCATGGCGCTGGCGACGCCGCTCTCGGCCGCGCTCGCCGACCGCTGGGGCCGCCGCCCGGTGTTGCTCGCCGCGAGCGCGCTGGCGATGCTGGTCGGCTTCGCCCTGCCGAGCCTGTTGGGCGCCGGCGCCTTGGGCGCGCTGGCGTTCCTTTCGCTCGCGCTCGGCGTCATGGGCCTGACCTTCGCCCCGCTCGGCGCCCTGCTGCCGGAGCTGTTCCCCGCTCGGGTGCGTTATACCGGCGCCTCGAGCGCCTACAACCTGGGCGGCATTCTCGGCGCCTCGCTGGCGCCCTACCTCGCCCAACTGCTGCTGGAGCGCGGCGGCCTCAGCTGGGTCGGCTATTACATCGTCGCGGCCGCGGCGATCAGCTTTCTCGCCCTTCTCAGCATAGAGGAGACCGGGGGGCCGGGCGCCGCGCGTTGGGGCGCGGCGACCGCCGATGCGGACAAGTCTTCGTAATTCTTCCGCCAATCATTTAGAATGTTCGTCTGATTGCCGCTGCAGGAGTTGACAGAAGGTAACGTTGACGACAGACTAACCGACCAGCGTCAACGAGAGAACTGTCGTCATGACGATGATCTCTATTTCGACGGATTCCAAGGGTTGCGGCTCGCGGGACGTACGAGATCACAATTGTCGCTATTTTGATCTTGATGCACTATTCGGACGGCTGGAGCGTTTCGAGGCGAGGCGCAGCGCCGGCCGAACCGGCGCGGTGACGTCGGTCCCGCGGCGCTTGGACGCCAAGCTTCTCGAAGAGGGCGAGGATTTCGAGGCGGCGTGGGGCTACGAGATCGCGACCTTGATCGCCTTGAAACGGCGCGCCACCCCCGAAGCGGACGCCATCGCGCGAGCGGCGCGAGCGGCTACGGCGCGCCTCGCCGCAAGGATCGAGGCGGCGCGCGCGATCACGCTCGACGGGCTGAAGGTCAAGGCGCGGGCGATCCTGTGGCGCCGCAACGGCGAACCCCTGGGGACGATCGCGCCCGACGCGCGGCGCTTCGACGAGGCGCCGACGCCGCCCGCGCCGCCGAGCGCGTAGGCCGCCCCCTTCGCCAAGTCAGTAGAGTCGAGGAAGGGCGCGGTGGCATTGAGGCTTGGCCAACGGCCCCGTTTCCCTTCCCCGCTCATCGAACCGGACGTGCGGGTTTCCCGCATCCGGCTCTCCGACAGGCTTCATG
>JBEKLU010000155.1:0-11113 GCA_050010035.1 Roseiarcus sp. | reverse complement strand
GTCGCCGCCTGGGAACAACACCGCAACGAACATCACGCCAAGGCCGACTGGCAATTCACAACCGCCGACGCCCGCGTTAGGCTCACAAGGCTATACCCTCAGTTCGAGTGACTCCGGCCACTGGTGGCGCCCCGACCATTCCTCGATCTGGCGTTTTCACAAATTGAAGAATGAACCGAAATGAGAAGGTAGACGCGATCAAATCAGGCGCGCCAGGAGGCTGAAATACCCTGCGCGCCGTCCGCGTGCGACGGTCATAGCGGGGGCATTGTTGAACTGGACCCCATTCGTGGGACCACGGGTCGTTGGATTTAAGGTGTAATCTCGCCTGCCCTTGTCCTTCAAAAATCAAGCCGCTTCCTGCTGCTTCTGTTTCTGCTGTGGGTATGTGGGCAACGCGTTTGCGTTGGCCAAGCGAAGCGGCATATCCACAGCTCTTTCCGCCGCCTCGATTTTGTCCGTGCCGGCGCGCCAGACCGCCATCGGCATCTGGTTGTTCATCGCCTGTGAGGGCGTCGAAAATTATAAAAGGTCATCCAAGAACCGATGCCGGCCCGCGCCTCGCGGCCATCAGCGTACGCTTTCAGATGCACCTCTTCATATTTGATCGAGCGCCACAGCCGTTCGATGAAAATATTGTCCATGAAGCGGCCGCGCCCGTCCATCGAAATCGCGACGCCCGCGGCTTCAAGCTTGCCAGTGAACGCGGCGCTGGTGAACTGCGCGCCTTGATCAGTGTTGAATATTCGCGGCTTTCCGTGTCGGAGCAAAGCCTCCTCCAGCGCTTCGACGCAAAACCTGCTGTCGATCGTGTTCGACAGCCGCCACGACAGAACCGCGCGGCTGGCCCAATCGATGATCGCCACGAGATACAGAAAGCCGCGCGCCATCGGGATGTAGGTGATGTCGGACGCCCACACGTGGTTCGGCTCGGTAATCGCCAGGCCGCGCAGCAGATAAGGATAGATCTTGTGTCCGGGTGCGGCTTTGCTCGTGCCAGGGCGCGGAACCAGCGCCTCGATCCCCATCACGCGCATCAACCGCTGCACCCGCTTCCGGTTGACCCCACGGCCTTCCTTGTTGAGTTCGAACGTCATCCGCCGCGAGCCATAGAACGGCAGTTCGAGATGGAGTTCGTCGATGCGGCGCATCAAGGCCAGATCGTCCGCCCCTGTGACGAGCTTGGAGCGGTACACGCCTGAGCGCGCCAAGTTCAGCAGCGTGCATTGGCGGCGCACCGACAAATCCTTGCCTGGCCGCTCGACCATCGCCTTTCGATCGGGCGCTCTCATCGCCCTGGCCTCCTGGCCAAGAAATCCCGTTCGACCGTCAGTTGGCCGATCTTGGCGTAAAGCTTGGCGGTCTCACGCTCGCGCTCCTCCTCGCCATCGCCCAAGGCGCTCGCGCCGCGCGCGAACAGGCTCGCGACGTTGTCGAGAACCTGCTTCTTCCAGGCATAAATCTGGTTCGGATGCACATCGTGCCGCTTCGCCAGCTCCGGAACCGTCGCATCCTCGCGTAACGCCTCAAGCGCAATCTTCGCCTTGAACGCCGCATCAAACTTCTTGCGTGACTTCGTCATTGCTCGCTCCATCGATTGCGACAGAGCAGGACATTTCACACCTTAGCCAATGGTCCTAAATCCGGGGTCCAGTTCAGCGTGTCGCCGGACGACTCCTTGAACGCAACGATGGTGTCGACATCGGCGAGAGAGGCGAGCATCGCCGGCGTGATATCGGTCCGGTAGGACGGTGGATTGTATAGATGAGGATCGGAAGATCGCTCGCCGTAGCGACGGAGCGAAAATGTGCGAGCGTTTCGCGCGGGTTGGCGGGATAGACCATCGGCGGCAGGACCATCAGGCCATCCAGGCCGGCCCTCGCGGCTTCGCGAACCGTCTCGACGGCGAAGGCCGCCGTGTATTCGGCGACGCCGACGATCACCGGCACGCGGCGCCGCACGACATCGACCGCGAGTTCCATTAGCGCGACTTTTTCTGCGCGCGTCAGCGAGCAGTTCTCGCCAACGGTGCCGCAGATCACCACGCCCGAAACTCGATCCGCGACGAGCGCTTCGAGGACGCATCCGGTTGCTTCGACGTCGATCGACATGTCTTCGCAGAACTGGGTGGTGATGGCGGGAAACACGCCTTTCCAGGTGGTCTTGGGGTCCAACATGGTAGCTCCGTCAGCTTGGTCGCCCGTTGCCTTCGTTCTTGTCGACATCAGCCCATCAAATCGCCGCCGCCACTATATATACACGAGAATCTGGGACAATCGGATAAGCTTCCAATGATTGCCAAAACGTCACGCCCACGCGCTGTCAGGTGGCGTACGAGCGTTTTCATATACTCAAATGTTTGGTGATACGGGGAAGCGCGTCCTGGTCTGCAAAACGTCCCTCTCCGGACATTTGACCCCGATCCATCAGTCCGTAGCGTGTTGCGAAACTGGCGACGAACTCGACGTTCTGCTCGATAATAAGCATTGTAATCTGTCGATCGCTATGTTCCCGGGCCAGTACGTCCCGGACACGATTGACGATCAGGGGCTGCAAGCCTTCCGTGACTTCGTCCAAAACCAGGAAGCGCGGTTTGGGCAGCAAGGCTCTGGCGACTTTCACCATCGCCTGCTCACCGCCGCTGAGCGTTCCGGCCTTCTGCCTCAGCCGCTCGCCGATGAAAGGGAACATCGCGACGACACGATCACGCCCCTGCTGGAAGGCTTGCCGAGAAAGAGACAAGCTGCCGAGCCGCAAGTTCTCGTCGACTGTCAGATCCTGGAAGAATGCGTTCTCCTGTGGAGCGAATGCGACGCCGGTTGAGGCGATCCGGTGGGGCGGCCAACCGGCGACGTCCTCGCCGAACAATCGAAGCTGTCCGGCGCTCGGACACAGTACGCCAAGAACGGTCAGGGCGAAGGTGGTTTTTCCGGCTCCGTTCTTGCCAATCAGCGCGTAGATGTCCGCCGGAGCGATGTCGAGCCGGACGTCGGACAGAACTTCGGCCTCGGAATAGCCTGCATGCAGGTGATCGCAGCTGAGCACAGCGGTCATTGCTCGGTCCCCGACGCCGGCCGCCCGAGATAGGCTTCGCGGACGAGTTTCGAGTCGGAGATTTCCTCGACGGTTCCATCCGCGAGGAGCCTGCCGTTGACGAGAACCACGATGCGGGAGCTGATACGCTTTACGAATTCAAAATCATGCTCGATCAGAATCACAGCTAGCCGACCGGCGGCGACCAGGCGAACGAGCAGATCCCCGATAAGGGTGCGCTCCGCGCTCGATAGGCCGGCCGTCGGCTCGTCGAGGATGAGAGCCTTGGGCTGCAGAGCAAGCACCATCGCGAGTTCGAGGGCCTGCCTTTGGCCGTGGCTGATGTCCCGAGCCGGAACGTTCCACACCGCCTTGAGTCCGAGCGCATTCACGACCTCGGCCGCTTCCAGGGGAAGGAATAGGCGCGGGTCACGGCCCCACAGGCGCGGCAACCTTCCTTTCCACGTCGCCAGCTTCAATGATTCCTCCACCGTCAGGGTGCCGAACACGCTGGCGCCCTGAAACTTACGCCCCATGCCGAGCGCCACGATGGCGTCCGGCGCGCTTCGTCCGATAGACTGTCCGCAAACCGCGATGGCGCCTGAGTTCCGCTCCATGCCGTCGGACACGCATCGCACCAGAGACGTCTTGCCCGCCCCATTGGGACCCACGATGCTGACGAGCTCGCCGAGGCGAACCTGAAGGCTGACCTCTGAAAGGGCGCGGAAGCTGCCATACTTTTTAGACACGTCCTGGATATCCAGAACGATTTCCGACCCGGGAACGAACGAAGCGGAGTCCATCACCTCATACAGCTTTGAGGCGGGCGAAGGCCCATCCGGGCCGGTCCGAACCGGAGAGATCAGCCGAGAGAGGAGATGCAGCAGGAGCGTCCACATCGCCGGCAGGATGCCGCGGGGCAACAGCACGACGACCAGAACGAAAGCCAGCCCCAGAATGCCTTGCCAATACAGCGGGATCAACGTGCTGAGCTGAGGCGTCGCGGCGTTCACCAGGATCGCTGCGAGAGCTGGGCCAATGATGGTCGCCCTTCCGCCTAAAGTCACCCAAATTAAAACATTCGTGGCGAGCACGATGCCCACAAGCGACGGTGCGACCACGGTCGTGAACAAGGCGTAAAAGACGCCGACCACCGCGATGACCGCGTTGCAGGCCGTGAACACCGCGGTTTTCACAAAAGGGGTTGGAATTCCGAGATACTTGCACCGAAGCTCGTGGTCGCGAAGCGCGCGCAGGAGCAGGCCGAAGTCGCTGTGCACCACCTTGAGCGCGACCCCTCCCGTTACGAGCAGCGCGGCGCCCGTGATCAGATACCAGGTCTGGTTGCTGAGAGACACGGTCGGAAAACCACTGAGGCCATTGCTGCCGCCCGTCAACGCGCCGCCATAGAGGACCATTTGCCCGAATAGGACGGACAAGCCGAGCGTCACCACCGCCACGTAGAACTCCGAAACTCTCGTTCGACTGTAAAATGCGAGCCAACCAATCAAGGCGCTGAGCGCCGCCGAGACGGCCGCCGCCGCGGCGACTGAACCCGCTATGGCCCAGCCGGAAGCCGAAACGTGCACGATCATGATCCCGAGCGCGTAGGCTCCGATGCCGAACATCGCGGCCGACGCGAACGTGAGGATGCCGCCATACCCCCAAATCACATCGGTCGTCAGCGCGACGATTGCGAACAAGAACGATTCGACAAGGAGACCCGAAGTGTAGGCGCCAAGAACCCAGGAGGACCCGACGATCGCGACCACAGACGCGATCAGTGCGAGAACAAGGAAAGAGCTTGACCGCAGACGCGGCGTCGCTAGCGGGAGGCGCTTTGTCGTATCCGTCATTCCGTGAAGTCCTTACCGGCCCTTGAGAAGGGGAGCGATCCCGTCGGGAAAGAACCGCATCAGCACGATCGGGAGAATGATAACGAGAAGACTGCCGATGACCGGAGCGACATAGAAAGTGGCGAGCACTTGAGCGGCGGCGAGGACGAACGCACTGATCCACAAAGCCGGCAGAGATATGCCGGCGGCCAGGACCACCATGAACGCCGTGATGACCCAAGGCGTTCCCATGTTGGGATCGACGCTGGACATCGGGACGATGACCGCCCCGGCGAACGCCGCAAGCGCGCAGCCGCAGGCAAAGGTGATTGCATTGACCTTTCGGGTGTTGATCCCCAGGACGCGCGCCAGTTCTGGATTAAGGATCACGGCCCGGGCGATGATGCCGACATTGGTGTAACGCAGGGCTGCGGTCAGTCCGATGCTCAGGCAGATCGCGATCACAACGATCAGGGCGCGATATTGCGAGTAATATGTTCCAGCAAACTCGATCGGGTCGCCGGATACAAATTCCGACACGAAGTGCGAGGATCGCCCGAACCTGTCGGCCAGCACTTGCACCATAACGATGGAAAGGCCCCAGGTCGCGAGAATGGTGTCGAGAGGTCTGCCGTACAGCCGGCGAACGAGAATTTTTTCGGTGAGAAGGCCGAGAACGAAGCCTGCTACCGGAGCAAGGACCAACGACAGCCACGGGTTCCAGTGTTGATCCGATACGATTACGGCCGCGTATCCGCCGGCTGTCATAAAGGCGCCATGAGCGAGGTTAACCACGCCCATGATGCTCAAGATGATCAGCAAACCGACCGCGACCGTAAAAAAAACGCTTCCCGTCGTGAGTATGTTCAAGACATGATCGACCATGCGACCTCGATGCGTGTCAAACCACTACTTCATATGGACAACCTCAAACGCGATTGTCCCCAACCCGCTGTGAAGGAAGCAAGCTTCGCTACATTGCGTTCTTCAGCAATTTACTTAGGCATGCCAAAAGGCGGTTCGGGGTTGCACTGCTTCGGGGGCTGCTGGACCCCAAGGGACTGTACGACGCGGTAGACGCCCTTGTCGTTTGCTTCTGCGATGTAAATCGGCATGGCCGCATGGCGGTCCGTCGTGAGCTGGATAGCGCCTTTGGGACCCTCGAATTTGACCTCCGATAGCGCCTTCAGCACTTCTGCCGTATTCGTGGTGCCGGCCTTGTTTACGGCTTCAGCGTAAAGGTGCACGGTGTCATAGGCGGGCTCGGACAGATAACCCTGCGGCTTCATGTCATTGCCGAACTTCTTCTTAAGGGCCGCGACGAATTTCTGGTTCCCAGGATTTTCGTTTGTCATGAAATAGCTGGCGGCCATGTAGGTCCCGTTCGCGGCCCCTCCGACTGCAGCGAGCGTGGTGTCGTCGAGCGCGATATTGCCAATGACTTTCACCTTCTGCATCAGGCCGGACGAGCGGGCTTGTTTGAAGAAGGCGACATTATCGGGTCCGCCAACGAGGCCCGAGAATAACACGTCCGCGCCCGAGTCTCTGATCTTGTCGATAAGAGGAGTGTAATCCGTGGTGTTGAACGGGGTGAACTCTTCGCCCATGACCTGGATGCCAAGGTCGGGGGCTGCTTTTTTTACCATCTCGGTCGTGATCCGGGCCCAATTGTAATCGGTCGCGAGGATGAAGAACTTGCCGCCTCCGCTTTTCTCTTTCAAGAACTTGAGGTAGGGCGCCACCTTCTGCGGCTCGATCTCTCCCGTTACGTAGAGGATCGGCCGGCAGTCGCCGCCCTCATAATCGTTGGCGTACAGGGCTGGGATGTTAGCCTTTTCAGCAACAGGTAGCGCCGCGACCCGCGCGGCCGACGTTTCGCGGAAGATGATTGCATCCACCCCTTCATTGACGAGCTTCTCCCAAACCTGACGCGCCGTGTTAGGGTCCGTGTTGTCGTCGGCGACTTTAAGTTCGAGCTTGCCGCCGAGCACTCCGCCCGAGGCGTTGACTTCGTCCGCGGCGAGCTGCGCCGCCTGCAGGGCAGCTTCGCCGAAGAGGCTCGCCGGCCCGCTTAGTTCCGTCACCAGCCCGACTACGGCTCCGGACTTCTTGGACTCCGCGTAAGCGGGGCACGCCAAAAGCGCCACGATGCTTGCGGCCACGGCTAGTCCCGACACCGTTCTGAGCACACCAGATTTCATGGAAGTCTCCCTACATTGGATTGCCGACTGTAATTCCAGCTTAAGTCGAGTTATTCGTCGCTTACGGCTTCAAGCGCTCGCGGCGACCACGCGCGTTCCCCCCTGGATCTCGTGGATGACTTGATCGGTCGATTGAACAACGCAGTACACGCCAGCGAGGATTTCAACCGCGAGACGTTGGTGTTCCGCACTCATGGCGGCGCACGCGTCCTCGACGAGGACGACGTTGTAGCCGCGGTCCCCCGCATCCCGCACGGCCGTCTCGACGCAGTAGTTGGTGACGACACCTGTCATCAGCAGCGTGTCGACCCCAAGGTTACGGAGGATCTGGTCAATCGCGGTCGCATTGAACACGCCTGAGGCGCCCTTCGAAATTACGATTTCGTTTTCGAGAGGCTTGATCTCGTCTAGGATTTCACTCTCGCGCGAGTTCGCCGGAGCGAGCAGGTTTATTCGCTTATGCTCGATACTGACGTCGCGGCAGTCCTTCACGAGCGATGCAATTCGAGGATAGATGATCTGGATCCCGGCACGACGACAAGTATCGAGCAGCCGCTTCGTGTTTGGAATGACAACAGTGTCGAGTTGCCGAAAGTAATAATCGTACTTGCCGGTTACGCCGAGCTTCTTTGCATCTGCTCCCATCCCAAAATCGCGATGCGCGTCAAGGTACTGCATATCGATGATAACAAGAGCGGTCTTATTCGGAACGATCTGGAAATCGATCGATCCGAGAACGTCGAAAACGTCTGACCTGGGCATTTCAGTCACCTCCATTATCTCAACGGGGAAGGAGAAACTGCCTTGGCGTGGCGGCTTCAGTAATTGAGTTCGTTCTTAATAAAGCAGCCATCCTTCATGATGATCGGGATATCCCGACCCTGGTGCGTAAGGACTGAAAGATCTTTGAGCGGGTCGCCGTCGATTACGATGAGGTCGGCGAAGGCGGCCGACGCGACCACGCCGATTTTTCCAGCCATGCCGATCAATTCCGCAGCGTGACACGTCGTTGAGCGGATCACTTCGATGGGCTTCAAGACTCGACCCCGGATCACGAACTCTTCCGACTGATGCCGATGCAGTTCGCCCAGTAGGTCCGTGCCGTAGGCCATCTTGACGCCGGCCTCGAACAGGATTTCGAGCGACTTCGGGCTCCGGATCCGAACGTCGTCGATCTTTTCCACAGACGTTGGCGGAAAGCCGAGCGCCTCGCCTTCGTTCTTGAGCGCTTCGTAGGCCACGAGGGTCGGGCACGCAATCGCGCATTTCTCGCGCATCAACTTTGCGGTCGGCAGCTCGATCAGGTTGGCGTGTTCAACGGAACGCACCCCGCATTCAACCGCACGGGCAATCGCGTCGTCGGTATAAAGATGCGCCGATACATAGGTCTGCGCATTGTGGGCTTCTTCAACGACGGCGATGATCTCGTCCCGCGAGAACCCAAGGAAGGCGATTGGGTCGGTCGGGGATGCAACGCCTCCGTTGGCCATGATCTTCAGAAATTGAGCGCCCTGGCGCAACTCATCCCTCGCGGCCTGCCGGCATTGGTCTACGCCGTCGCACACGCGTCCCATCGCGCCCAAGCGTCGGGTCTGATAGTCGGCATTGCGATTATCGTAACGACCTCGAAAATCGCAGTGGCCCCCGGTTTGCGAAAGCGCCTTTCCGCAGATCACCAGGCGAGGGCCGGACACCAACCCTCCGTCGACGGCCTCCACGAGCGCATGCGTCGCGCCGCCGACGTCGCGGACCGTGGTGAAGCCGCGGTCGAGCATGCCCTTCATGATCCGGGCGGCATGATAAGCCACCAACGCGTCGGGCAGATTGGCGTTCCTGCCGAGGTCAACCATCGCCGCGATGACGTGAACGTGGCAGTCGATCAACCCAGGCATCAACGTCTTGCCCTTCAGATCGAACCGTCTCGCGGTCGAGTCCCGGATTGGGCGGTCGGATATTTCATCGATCGTTTTGCCAGCGACGCGAACGGAGCGGTCGTGCTCGCCTTCGGAACTCGAACCGTCGAGGACTCGCGCATTTTCAAATATGATCGCCTGCGACACATCAGCCTCGTTCTGAGTTAGGTTGATCGATGCTCGAAGATTCAATTTGGTCCAGCAAAACCGACTTCCAAAACCTCAGCAGTCGACGGTAATAAGCGGGATCATTTCTCAGCACGGTCTGCACGCCCATGCCGCGCAGCAAACACAGCGTCGCGTTGAAGGTCGTCTCGATTTCGCTGTCGAGCAGGTTCGTTCGGGAAAAGAACTGACGCCAGATTTCGTCTAAGGACGAATGAAATTCGCGAGTGTGCGCGACCAGTTGCGTTCGCAGGGACTCATTGTGACGCGACGCCGTGATGTGCTCCAGCGTGATCATGAAAAATGGACCGGAGAAGATTGCCCAAAGTCTGTCCACGAAGTCGGCGATGCTCAGAGATCCACTCTTCACTTGGTCGGCGTAAGTACGAATTTCAGCCGTGGTTGTTCTAAGCAGATGCGAAACCGCTTCGACAACCAGTTCGTCTTTGCTCTCGAAATGATGATTAAGGGCACCCCGCGTGAGTCCGGCGCGAGCGGCAATGTCGACTGCGGTTGCGGCCGCATAACCTCGTGACAGCAATACATCCAGCGTCGCTTCAATCAGCCGCGCGCGGGTTGCCGAGGTGCGCTCTCCCTGAGTGCGCGAAAGCTTGCGGACCACTGTTTCCATATTTTTAGCTTAGCGCATAATGCGAAAACATGCAAGCGCGCGTGTATGTCCGCCCCGACTTGAACGGCAATGTCAGAGTAACTGCAGGCCGCCTGCGGGTTCCGTAGTTTGCCCTTTGCCTATCCGGTTAACGCAGACACCCGCTACATGTAGGGTGCGTCCACGCGCCGGAATAAAGGTCGGCATAGGTCGGCGCCTCAACCCCGCCCGCGATGCCGAGCAGCGAGCGGAATGCGTTGAACGGATAGAACCGCCTGTTGAAGCGGAACGTGAACTCATTGAGGTAGGCTTGTAGATGCTTCGCGCTCACGCCGTGGTGGATGCCGTTGAGCCAGGTCTTCAAATTCGAGAAGACGAGGTGGATCATCGGCATGAACTGTTCGGCCACTTCGGGGTCGCCGCATTCGGTAATTGCATGGTGGTCGTAGCCCCGCTTGCGTAAGCTGGCATAGCCGCTCCAATCGTCGGTGACGATCAGCGAGCCTGGCATGACGGCATTCTCGATAAAGCCACACAGGGAATCGGCGCCGCGGTCAGCGGCGATGGCCAGTCGCACTCGACCGGCATAGCGACCATCCTTCCGCTTGTCTTGTGCCGTGCCCGGCTTCCGGTGGCGAACCTCGACAGCGGCGGCCACCAGCGTTTTGTGGTGGATGCCCCGGCCTTCGCCGCGCGTCCTTCCGCCGACCCACGTTTCATCGACCTCGACATGCCCTTTCGGCCGACCACCGATGCGGTCCTGGTCCGGCCGCACCATGCCCGCGCGCAGTTTGTGCAGGATGCCGAAGGCGGTTTCGTATCGTGTCAGTCCAAGTTGCCGCTGAAACTGCACCGCCGACATGCCCGGCGTCTGGCTGGCGACGAGGTACGCGGCCCAGAACCAGACGCTGAGCGGCGTATGACTGCGTTCCATGACGGTGCCGACCAGGAGACCGGATTGGCGGCGACACGCACGGCACTCCAGAACACCGGGTCGGGTGACAATGCGAAAGGGCTCGGCGATCAGACCGCAATGCGGGCAGACAAAGCCGTCAGGCCAACGGGCGCGCCCAAAATAGGCAGCGCACGCCGCGTCATCGGGAAATAGCTGCTGAAACTCGGGGAGCGATTGGGGAAAAGCCAGATCGTCGCGCTGGTGTATGTCCATGGCCGCCATGATGGCCGACACTAGCTTTGGTGGGTGTCTGCGTCAACCGGATAGGCAAGATTCAGATCTTGCCTATCCGGTTGTTACCCACACCCACTAAATGTGGGGTGGACCCATTCCCCGGAGTACAGCCCGTCAAAGGTCGGCGCGGCTGCCCCGCCAGCGATTCCGAGCAGCGAGCGGAACGC
>JBEKLU010000154.1:0-11174 GCA_050010035.1 Roseiarcus sp. | reverse complement strand
GAAACTGCGAAAGCGATCGACCCTTGGCCATTGCGCGCCCCGTCGCGGCCGCCTCGAACGGCGACTCAACTACGCCCGCATACCACATCTAGGGGCACCTGGGACAGCGGGATAAGCCACGACGCACTCGCCCTCTCTGAAGGCACCGAAGTTTAGCGATCAGTTGGACTCCTCGATCGCGGCGTCGAGGAGTTCTATCGCATCAAAGCCATTGGCTATCACGCGCCCAATTTGGCCTTTCCGCCGATGGTCGCGGCACCTCCGAAGCGGACGTTGACGCGAACGACCGGCTTGGCTGCAGGGGGTGCAATCCGATCTACCACGGTCAGCGTCGCATAAGCGACCACGGGCCGTAATCTGAGGTTCGAAACGATCCGGCCTTGCAAAGAACGAGCGCTGAAGGCAGTCTCAAGTATACACATAAAGGCATCGGGGGAACGCGGGATGAAGATCTTCCTCACAGGCGGGACCGGCTTCATTGGACAGTCCCTGGTGCGGCGCGTTCGACAGCGGGGTTGGGACCTGCAGGTCCTGGTTCGGGATGCCGAAAGCGCTTCGGCGCGCTGGCCTTCGACATAACTCGACGACACGTCGTAGAGCACCAAGGTCCCGCCCTTCAGATGGCGCTTGGCGAGCGCGGCCTCGATGGCGCGCCACTCTTCGGATCGCGCAGCTCAATGATCCCGTCCGTCCCGGCTTCCAGCCGGCCACGCGGGTCGTAGATGAACTGCATTTCGAGGACGAGCTTCTTGATGGCGGTCTCGCCGAGCTCGCCTAAGATTTGGCTGTCCGTGATTCTCTTGGTCATCGCTCGATCATAGGAGCCTTTCGCTTTCCGGCGGCAAAATTGTTCTTGTTATGTTCGATAAGCTGGATTTTGCCAGTAAATCATAGCCTTGGCGCGTCGGCTTTACCGATCGAGCTGTCGTGAACGGAGCCGTGCCTCTCGCGTCCGACACCTGCCTCTTGTTGCGCCCAGTGTGCGATCGTCGAATACTGGCGGTGCGACGCCCTCGGGCAGTAAAGCGAGTTCACCCCGCCTGCCGATGACGGCGCGGCGCTCCGATGGCCCGACGGAGGCCCAAGACCCAGGCCCATGGAGGAAGATCGATGTCATTCTACCGAGGCATGACCTGCGAGAACGTGACCATCAAAAGTGATAAACGGACGCCGATAACGGCTTACGCGGCCAGGCCATCTGGTCCCGGCCCCTTTCCGGGCGTCGTGCTTGTCCACCATCTGCCGGGCTGGAGCGAGTTCTACATCGAGACGACGCGTCGGTTCGCGCATCACGGCTATCTCGCGATCTGCGCCAACCTCTACGAGCGCGAGGGTGGAGGCAGCGACGGCAACCCCGACGACGTCGCCGCCAAGGTGCGCGCCGAGGGCGGCATCGCCGACTCCCAGATGGTCGGCGATACCGAAGCCGCCGTGAAGTGGATGCGCGCGCAGACCAATCACAACGGCAAGGTTGGTCTTTTCGGCTCCTGCTCGGGCGGCCGGCACGCCTTCATCTATGCCTGCCAGCGGAAGGACGCTGATGCTTGCGTCGAACTATGGGGTGGCCGCGTGGTGATGGGCAAGGAGGAGCTCAATGCCAAGACGCCCGTCGCGCCGATCAACATGACGAAGGACCTCTGCTGCCCGCTGCTCGGCCTGTTCGGCAACGAGGATCGGGCGCCGAGCCCGGAGCAGGTGAACCAGCACGAGGCCGAGCTCAAGAAGCACGGCAAGACGTACGAGTTCCACCGTTACGACGGCGCCGGCCATGGCTTCTTCTATTGGCACCGGCCGCTCTATCGGCCCGAGCAGGCAATGGATGGCTGGAGCAAGGTATTCGCCTTCTTCGGCAAGCATCTGGCGAAATAGGAGGTTCGGACATGTGCACGTCGATCATCGAGATTGCGCGCGCGGAGGGCATGGCGAAGCGCGGGGACGAATGGTTCCCGCTATCGCAGGCGGTGGTCGCCTATGACCACGCGCGCCATGCGCCGTTCGGCGACGTCATCACGCTCGACTTCATCAACACGGACCTCGACCCCGGCGCCCGGGCGGGGATCGAGCTGACGCTGGAGACGGCCAAGGAGCTGCGCGCCGCTCTCGACCGGGCGATTGCCGCCGCCGAGTTCGAGGAGGCGGAAGTGCGGGGCAAGGGCGTCGCGCCCAGCCTCGTTCGAGCTGCGTGACGAGCCAGGCGCGGTCACTTCGGGCGGGCGTGCGTCTGGCGCCTGGTTGGGCTGCAGGGCCAGGACCTGTTCACGCCTGAGAGTGAGTGATTCGCCGAAGATCGCCGCCGGGGCGGCGGGACCGCAAGAATCGACAAGGTGAAACCGCAGATGAGGTAGGGCTTCCGATCCTGGGCCAGATCGGCGGGCGGCGAAACGGCGATCTCGCGCCCATTTCGGCCGGCCCCGGCCAATGAGGTGCATCTCGAAAGCGGACCCCATGCCGGGGATCCATCTCACTGTGACGCGGGATCTCCTCCCCTCTGGTCGGATTCCCCTGTGGTGGCGCAATCAACTCTGCAAAGGTCGGAATCGCTTTCGGCCGAATTGCCCGGAAGCGGAGGATACGCTGATCCCTCGTGAATGTCCTGACGGACAATTGCGATAGATGACTAAGGCTGAGTTCTATTCGGATTCTCGACTCGCCTGAGACGGGGGGAGTCCTTGACGAGGCGATAGCCGAACCCTTCCTCGTTGACGATTGTTCTCGGGTCGTGAGGGTCGTCTTCGACCTTTCGCCGCAACGCGCAAATAGCCGTGAGCAACGCCTGCTTGCTCGCGCAGCAGTGCTTGCCGTTCTGCGGTTCGAGGAACCGTTGATAGGAAACGACGCGCCCAACGTTGCGGACGAGAAGCGACAGGATTTCAAATTCCGTCGGCGCCAATCTGATAGGCTCGCCGTAGCGCGTGACGACGTGGTCAAGGATATCTACTTCCAAGGCTCCATGATGGTAGACTGCTTCCTCGCCTTTGGCCTTGAGGCCACGACGAAGCACGGAACGGACGCGCGCAAGCAACTCGCCCGTGCGCAAAGGCTTCTCGACATAATCGTCCGCACCGAGATCAAGGGCGGCGATGAGGTCGGCTTCCGCGTGTCGGCTCGAAAGCGCGACCACGGGAACGTCCGACCAACGGCGTGTCTCGATGATCGCATCGCAACCATTTAATCCCGGGAGATCGAGATCAAGAACCACCAATTGCGGAGGATGCGAGGCGTGCGTCTGACTTGCTGCCGACATGTCGACCGCGAGGAGTACTTGGTACCCGTCGGCCTTGAAGATCGATTTCAAGAGCCTCTGGAATTGCGGCTCGGCCGCAACAACAAGGATTCGATCCTTGTGCGCTTTAGTACGTGTCGACATAGAAGTTCATCCACTCGGGCGAAGGACTAGACCTCGCCTGAACCGAACGCGCAATAGGCTCCCTCGGCGCAGCAATGATGGATTTTCGCCGCCCCCTCCCCCGTAAGGGTAGAAGGGGCGGCGGAGCCCGATTTCAGGAGGCCTTCAGGGCGTCCAGCGCCATGTTCAGGCGCAGGACGTTGACGCGGGGCTCGCCGACCAGCCCGAAGGCGCGGCCCTCGGTGTTGGCG
The DNA here is from genome assembly GCA_050010035.1 of Roseiarcus sp. Lineage (GTDB taxonomy): Bacteria > Pseudomonadota > Alphaproteobacteria > Rhizobiales > Beijerinckiaceae > Roseiarcus. The sequence continues at coordinate 7,577 of JBEKLU010000154.1, read as the reverse complement.
TCGACGAGGGCGCGCACCTTGTCCTCGGGCAGATTGCGCGCCTTGGCGACCGCCGCGATCTGGGCGATCGCGTTTTCCGGCGAGATATGCGGGTCGAGACCCGAAGCCGAGGTCGTCACGGAATCGGCCGGAATCGACTTCCAGCCCGCGGCGTGCTTGGCGTCGACGTCGGCCTTCACGCGGTCGAGCAACTTCTGCGAGGTCGGGCCGAGGTTCGAGCCGGTCGAATTGGCCGCGTTATAGGGCGCGTCGATCGTTTTCGAGGGATCGTCGGGATGCGCGGGATCCTGGGTCTGGGTCGCCGAAGGGCGGCTATGGAAGTATTTGTCGCTGGCGAAGTTCTGGCCGATCAGCGCCGAGCCGACCGGCTTGTCCCCGACCGGCAGCAGGCTGCCGTTGGCCTGGAACGGCAGGAGGACCTGCGCGACGCCGGTGATCGCCAGGGGATAGGCGAGCCCGGTCAGCAGCGTGAACAGCGCCAGCAAGACGATGGCGGGGCGAATTTGGCTCAACATGACGTTTATCCTCAAGCCAGATGCAGGAACGAGATCAAGACGTCGATGATCTTGATGCCGATGAAGGGAGCGACGATGCCGCCGAGGCCGTAGATCGCCAGGTTGCGGCGCAGCAGCGCCGCCGCGCCGACCGGGCGATAAGCCACGCCCTTCAGCGCCAGCGGAATGAGCGCGATGATGATCAGCGCGTTGAAGATCACCGCCGAAAGGATCGCCGACTTGTCCGATTGGAGCCCCATGATGTTGAGAGCGCCGAGCTGCTTGTCGTAGGCCAGCGCGAAGATCGCGGGAATGATGGCGAAATACTTGGCGACGTCGTTGGCGATCGAGAAGGTCGTCAGCGAACCGCGCGTCATCAGCAATTGCTTGCCGATGCCGACGATCTCGATCAGCTTGGTCGGATCGGAGTCGAGATCGACCATGTTGCCCGCCTCGCGCGCCGCCTGAGTGCCCGTCTGCATGGCCACGCCGACGTCGGATTGCGCAAGCGCCGGCGCGTCGTTGGTGCCGTCGCCGCACATGGCGATGAGACGGCCGCCCTGCTGCTCACGCCGGATATAGGCGAGCTTGTCCTCCGGCGTCGCCTGCGCGAGGAAATCGTCGACGCCGGCTTCCGAGGCGATTGCCGCGGCGGTCAACGGATTGTCGCCGGTCACCATCACCGTCTTGATGCCCATCGCGCGTAGTTCGGCGAAGCGCGGACGGATGTCGGGCTTGACGATGTCCTTGAGGTGGATGATGCCGAGCAGCCGGCCGTTGTCGGAGACGGCCAGCGGCGTGCCGCCGGTGCGCGAGATGCGATCGACCGCCTGGTTGAAATCGGCCGGCGCGCCGTCGCGCGTCAGGCCGGCCTGGGCGAGGATCGCATCGACCGCGCCCTTGTGCAGCACGCGCCCGGGCATATCGATGCCGGATATGCGCGTATGCGCGCTGAAGGGCACGATCGTCGCCTGCGCCAAGTCCTTCGGTGCCTCGACGCCGTAGCGGCTCTTGGCGAGCGCGACGATCGAGCGGCCCTCCGGCGTCTCGTCGGCGAGGCTGGCGAGCAGCACGGCCTCGGCCAGCGTGCGTTCCGGGACGCCCGCCACGGCGACGAATTCGTCGGCCATGCGATTGCCGAACGTGATCGTGCCGGTCTTATCGAGCAGCAGTGTGTCGACGTCGCCCGCCGCCTCGACGGCCCGGCCCGAAGTGGCGATGACGTTGAAGCGGACCAGCCGATCCATGCCGGCGATGCCGATCGCCGAGAGAAGGCCGCCGATCGTCGTCGGGATGAGGCAGACCAGGAGCGCGATCAGCACCGTCACGGAAACGACCGTTCCGGAATAGGCGGCGATCGGCCACAGCGTCACGCAGACGATCAGGAATATCAGCGTCAGGCCGGAAAGCAGGATCGACAGGGCGATCTCGTTCGGCGTCTTCTGCCGCTCGGCGCCCTCGACGAGCGCAATCATGCGGTCGATGAAGGTGGAGCCCGCCGAGGCGGTGATGCGCACCTTGATCGAGTCGGACAGCACCGTCGTCCCGCCGGTCACCGCCGAGCGGTCGCCGCCCGCCTCGCGGATGACCGGCGCCGATTCGCCGGTGACCGCTGATTCGTTGACCGACGCCAGCCCCTCGATGATGTCGCCGTCGCCCGGAATGATCTCGCCGGCCACGACCAGAACGACATCGTCGACGCGTAGGTCGGTCGCGTTCACGGCCGCGGTCGCGCCCTTGAGGTTCTTCGGGTCGACATAGCGCTTGGCGCGCGTGTCGCTGCGGCTCTTGCGCAGCGCATCGGCTTGCGCCTTGCCGCGTCCTTCCGCCACCGCCTCGGCGAAATTGGCGAACAGCACCGTGAACCACAGCCAGAACGCGATCTGGCCGGAGAACAACGGCGAATATTCATGCGTGACGAGATCGCGGATGAAGAAGCCGGTGACGACGATCGAGACCATCTCGGTGACGAAAATCACCGGGTTTCGCGCCAGCGCGCGCGGGTCCAGTTTGCGCACCGCGGCCAGGGCCGCCGCGCTGATAATCTGGGGATCGAACAGTCCCTGAGCCTTAGCCTTCGTGGACATGGATAACTCCAATCAGAATGAGACTTGCTGTCAAAAAGCCTTGCCGCCCAGCATCAGGAAATGCTCGACAACCGGCCCCAGCGCGAGCGCGGGGAAATATTGCAGCAGGTAGAGGATGACGACGACGCCGAGCAGCAGACCGACGAACAGCGGTCCGGTGGTCGGGAAGGTTCCTGCCGAAGCCGGCGCCTTCTTCTTGGCCGCCAGCCCCCCGGCAAGCGCGAGCACCGGGATGACGTAGGCGAAGCGGCCGAGCAACATGACGATGCCGAGAGTCGTGTTGAACCAGTGCGTCGCGCCGTTCAGTCCGGCGAAAGCCGAGCCGTTGTTGGCGTTGGCCGAGGCATAGGCGTAGATGATCTCCGAAAGCCCGTGCGGTCCCGCGTTGTTCATGCTGTCGAGCGCGGTCTGCAGCATCACCGAGGCCGCGGAGAAGCCGAGCACGCTCAGCGGATAGATCAGCACCGCGAACATCGCGAGCTTCATTTCGCGCGATTCGATCTTCTTGCCGAGATATTCCGGCGTGCGGCCGACCATCAGCCCCGCGATGAAGACGGCGATGACGGCGACCACCAGGAAACCATAGAGCCCCGCGCCGACGCCGCCCGGCCAGATGCAGCCGGCGAGCAGGTTGAACAGCGGCACGAGGCCGCCCAGCGGCGTCAACGAATCGTGCATCGCGTTGACCGCGCCGGTGCTCGTCGCGGTCGTCGCCGTGGCGAACATCGAACTCAGCGCCTGCCCGATGCGAACCTCCTTGCCCTCGAAATTGCCGGCCGACGGATCGACCCCCAGCGCGGTCACGCCCAAGGTTCCCGCGCTCTCGGCCCAATAGACGACGCCAATGCCGACGACGAGTAGAATGGCCATGGCGATCAGGATCGCGCGGCCTTGCTTGAGGTCGCCGACGGCGCGGCCGAAGGCGAGCACCGAAGCGGTCGGGACGAGCAGGATCGCCCAGATCTCGAGCATGTTCGTCCAGGCGTTGGGGTTCTCGAACGGATGCGCCGAATTGGCGTTCATGAACCCGCCGCCGTTGGTGCCGAGCTCCTTGATGATTTCCTGGCTCGCCATCGGCCCCATCGAAATGGTCTGTTTGGCGCCCTCGAGCGTCGTCACGTCGATCGAACCCATCAACGTCTGCGGCATGCCGAGCGCGACGAAGACAATGGCGAAGACGATCGAAATCGGCAGCAAGATGTAAAGGGTGACGCGGCTCATATCGACCCAGAAATTGCCGACCGTCGTCGCGGACGAGCGCGCGAAAGCGCGCACCAGCGCAAAGGCCATCGCGAGGCCCGTCGCCGCCGACAGGAAGTTATGCGTCGTGAGGCCGATCATCTGGGTGAGATGACTCATCGTCGTCTCGCCGCCGTAGTTCTGCCAATTGGTGTTGGTTATGAAGCTGACGGACGTGTTGAAAGCGAGGTCGGGCGGAACGGCGTCGAAGCCCTGCGGATTGAGCGGCAACACGTTCTGAAACCGCTGAATCGCATAGAGCGAGACGAACCCGGCGATCGAAAACGCGATCATCGCCATCGCATAGATGAACCAGCTTTGCTCGCGCGTCTCGTCGACGCCGGCGAGACGGTAGAAGCCGCGCTCGACGGGGCGCAGAACCGGCGAGAGGAAGTTGTCTTTGCCTGCGTAGACGCTCGCTATCAAGCCGCTCAAGGGTATGGCGGTTGCGAGCACGAGCGCGAGGACGATCGCGATTTGCGACCAGCCGACGAGTGTCATGGCGTCACCTTCAAGTTCGGAATTTTCTGAAAGATCAGAATTTTTCGGGGTGGATCAGCGTATACAGGAGGTAGATCCCGAGGCTGAGTCCGACGATCAAGCCGATGATGGGCTCGGTCATGGCGATTCTCCTTACAATCGGTCGCAAGCGGCGGCGTAAAGGCCCATCAGGACGAAAAATAGAACCCCAACGCCCAAATAGATAACGTCAGCCATGGCGCAGCGCCTCCAAATTGACGGGCCCTTGTTGCGCTATATCGCTGCAAGGAATCCATTCTTCGTTCGGCCGCCCGGCATAAGGAAAACGTAAGGATCGGCCGCAAGGTCGCGGCGCTTTACGAATCCCTTACACCCGCGGCCGACATTCCATATCGAATACTTGCATCGTGCGGCGCTAGCGTTCCTTCGGATCAACTCGCCCCGTTCAGGAGGTCGCCGTGATCGAAGACAGTCCTCGCGCCAGGGTCGGCGCGATCGCATTAGCCGCCGACATGAATTTCCGCCGCAGACCGCTGAGCGAAATCGCCCGCGCCGTCTCGCGAGCGGTCTTCGTCGGCGCGACCGCCGTCTTGTTCGTCGTCTGGTTGGCGTCTTCCCACTAACGCAGGCCGGCGATGGGAGCGATTCGCGCCGCTGCGCGGGTCAACGCCTTATGCCTAACATGGCCTCTCGTGCGTTATACTGATCGCTCGGAATAGTTGAAGTCGCGGTCCCTCGGCCAACGAGCGCAATCCCCGAGCGACGACCTGACCCGGACGCCCTGCTGGGGTTGGCGGAAAAGGAAGTACGCGGCCGGTTGCTGTCGTCAATAATCGATAAACGGATGTCATCAGCCATGAGCGGCTCGGACAGGCGCTCAGCGCGTCGCTGACTGCGCTGCGTGTGCTCCCTCTCCGGCATGGCGTACGTTTCAAAAGCCTCGCCGCATCTACGACGACGACGCCCCCGGCTACGTCTCCGCTCGCGCGCTTTGCGCGAGCACGCGGCCTTCCAATCGGGCCAGCCGGTGCTTCAACGGCAGAACGTCAACTTCCGGCAGATGCAGCGTGCAACCTTCGACCACGCGTCGCGCCCGGTCGATCAACGATTGCCTTTCCCGCGGCGATGCCCCCGCGACGACCATATCGTCGAAGGCCCGCAACAGCCGCAGGCTGACGGCGATGTCGCTCTTCGCGTAATGCCGGATTTGTTCGAACGCCGTGTCGAGCAAACCGTCATAGCCGATCCAGGGAATCGCGACGCGCAAGATGTGTGGTGGCGCGTGGAGATAGGATGGGGGCGTGGCACGGCTCGTCCAGAGGATCATGATACGGCTGAGTTGATCGATGCAATTGATCGCGGTGGTCGGATCGTTGACGGCGGGCGAGATCGCCTTTAGGGCGATGTCGACAATTTGGATGATTCCGAACTCGACGTCTTGCTGCATCGTGCGCGCGGGGCCGATGTCGATAGCCGTCAGCAGGCGGTCCTCGCGCTCCGGGGTCACCCGGCCTGCGTCAATGACCCGCAGGATCGGCGCCCCGGCGGGAATGAAGTGGCCGACGCGTCGCTCCAGCGTGATCTGCACGCCGAAGGATTTGGCGCACTCGACGAGAAAGCGGACATCGACGTAGCGGATGTATCCCGATTTGCGGGCGAGGACCGCTCGCTCGCGCCCTTCGCGCGATAGCGGGGCATGCTCGTACCGCTCATAGTTTCCGCGCGGATTCGGCATGATCTCGTCAATGACGAATTCGGTTTCGCGCGCGATGCGATCGACGATGTGGTTGACGCTGATCGACCGCGCAATGTGATTGATGAAGAAAATCAGCCAGCCGACGCTGGCCAAGGCGAGCAGCATGGCCACGAGCACGGTCAACACCGGCACATAGGGATGCGGCAGCGACCGCACGGCCGGAAGCGCGGCCATGCAATAGGAAAAAGTGCCAAGGAAGATGCCGAGCGTCCATTGCGTGGCTCGATCCCTGACGAAGCTGACGAGAATGCGCGGCGAGAACTGGGTCGAGGCGAGCGTCAGCGTCATCAGCAGAATTGCGAATACGATCGACACGACCGTCATGATCGAGCCCGCGATGCCGGCGAGGATCGTCAACGCGACCTGAGGATCCTGATGCGCAGGAAACAAGACCTCCGGAACCCAAGCGTCGAGGCCTGGCTCATATTCCTCGGCAAAGGACAAAATCGCGCCTGCCGCCCCAAAGAACAGCGCGATCAGAAAGGGTCGGATCAGAAATCCGCCGCGAAGGGCATACAGCGCAGAGCGCAGCATCAAAATCAGGCGCTCGCGCATGATCGGCGTCCTTCGACGAATCCAACAAATTGTCGGCGCCGATCGTTGCGGCAATTTGGTCCAGGATCAATTGTTTTCGGACGGCGCTTTAACGATCGTCGGCTTGAGCGGTCGTGTCCATGGTATTGCAAATATGTAAATGCGATCCGACGCCTCTTGTTTCGCGCCGTTCGGTTCGAGACCGGAAGCGCGCGCGGGGGAGTTCGTGCACGTCTCCTGCTGTCCCGCCGGAGCCATCGGGCCCCTGTGAATCGGCCAAGTGTCCGGAATCCAGTCGGCATCGCAAGACGCAGATATTCTTAGGGTTAGAGGGGTCAGTTTGTGGTGCCGAATGACAGTCGGCTTTCGATCGATAGTGTTGAAAAACTCGGAAAATGAGCGGTCGCGAAAATCTTGATTTCTCGCGCCGAACGTCACCCGCGCGGGTCATCGTCACGACAAGCCGTTTGCGAGGGCCACACGCGGCAAAACCAGCCGCTCGGCCGAACCCCTCGCGGAATTCTCGTTAGGCCCGCCTGCGGCCTTCCGAATTGTCATCGACGCTGAAATTCGAGTTTTTCAACACTATCGATCCGTCTGAGGCGTTCCATCACGCCACGAGCGATGACCGCTTGGGGTCATCTTGAACCGCTCGGTGCCGAATAGCGGAAGGCCGCCTTCGGGTCGAACTAGGCCGTTTGACTCATGCCCGTCGAGCGTCCGCTTTAGCTTCCTATCGCCCGAAGCCGCCATTCCGCTCCCGTGAAGAGTTTCGGACGCCGTCAGGCGTCGGAAAGTCCCCGAGGAACGAACCCGCGGTGTGCAGGGCACGGCTTATGGGGATTTGATGTTTTGGCTGTGCCGGGGGCGTTGTCACGGCGCCTCTGGCTTGCGGTCCCACTGGCGGCTCGGTAGCCAGGGGGATGAAGAAAATCAGTTACACCGGGTACCGGTTTCCGCCTGAGATCATTCAGCAGGCGATCTGGC
>JBEKLU010000153.1:0-14707 GCA_050010035.1 Roseiarcus sp. | reverse complement strand
CATGAGCCCGACGTTCTGTTTCTCGATGAGCCCACCGCAGGCGTCGACGTGAACCTGCGCCGCGATATGTGGGCGTTGGTCCGCAGGCTGCGCGACAAGGGCGTCACCATTATTCTGACGACACATTACATCGAGGAAGCCGAAGAGATGGCCGACCGCGTCGGCGTTATTAACGACGGCCGTATCTTGCTTGTCGAGGACAAGGCGGCGCTGATGCGCAAGTTTGGCAAGCGGCGACTAACGCTTATGCTCCGAAAGCCGATGCATGGGCTCCCTGCCGCGCTCGCGGATTGGCCGCTCGAGCTCGACGAAGATGGGCGGCGACTCACCTACAGCTTCGACGCCGACTCGGAGGGCGCCGGCATTCCCGTGCTGCTCCGGCGCCTCGGCGAGCTCGGCGTCGACTTTAGAGACCTCGAGACTTCGACGAGCACTTTGGAGGACATTTTCATCAGCCTTGTCGGGCGCGCGGCGTGAGCGCGTCGATAGCCTTCAACGCAGGCGGCGTCTGGGCGATCTACCGCTCGGAAATGGCTCGCACGGCGCGTACGATCTGGCAAAGCGTGGCGGTGCCGGTGATCACCACAGCTCTGTATTTCGTGGTCTTCGGCAGCGCGATCGGATCACGCATGCAGCAGGTAGGTGACGTCAGCTACGGCGCGTTTATCGTGCCGGGACTGATCATGCTCTCCCTTCTGACGCAGAGCATCTCGAACGCGTCGATCGGAATCTACTTCCCGAAATTCACCGGGACGATTTTCGAAATCCTGTCGGCTCCGCTGTCTTATGTCGAGGTCATCCTAGCCTATGTCGGCGCGGCCGCCACCAAGTCCGTTGCGATCGGTCTCATCATACTGGCGACCGCCACTCTCTTTGTGCCGGTGCATATCCTGCACCCCTTCTGGATGGTCGTCTTCCTCCTGCTGACGTCGGTCGCGTTCAGCCTGTTCGGCTTCATCATCGGCATTTGGGCCAAGAATTTCGAGCAGCTTGCGATCATTCCCACACTGGTCGTCACGCCGCTCACGTTCCTCGGCGGGGCCTTCTATTCAATCGACATGCTGCCGCCGATTTGGCGCACCGTCAGCTTGTTCAATCCGGTCGTTTATCTCGTGAGCGGCTTCCGCTGGAGCTTTTATGGCCGCGGGGATGTGAGTGTCGCGGGCAGCCTTGGCTTTACGACGCTCTTCATTGCGATTTGTCTAATGGTCCTGTGGTGGATCTTCCGAACCGGCTATCGACTCAAGCCGTAATTTCGTCCCGCCGTTCTCGCGAGAGCGCCAGGATCGGGTTCCGTCAAATCAGCAATCCCGATAACGCGATGGCGCTATTTTCCCCATGATCGCGCTGCACGCGACGTGCGGCGCGGGTGTGATCTCGGCTCAGGTCGCAATGGCCTAGGAACGGGCGGCGCGAGTTGCCGTGGTGGAAAGTCTACCAACATCTCCGAGACATTCCTGGTGGTGGCCGCGAACCGACGGTTTGCGGCGGCGCCACGCGAGTGCCCCTCGAGCCGCTTTCATTGCGGCGCGGGATAGCATTTGATGCCCTCAGCTACGTCAAACCCGACCGCTGCGCCCAAACTCATTTCCGCAACGGTCGCGCTCAGGAGTTCGCCAATGCGCTCGAAGAAGCCGATCCGCGCGAGGATTGATCAAGTCCACATCACGCGAGACGGCGACGACGCGATCGTCGAGTACGTCGATCCCGGGATTTCAAACGCTCGGCTGACAATCGGGCCGGCAATTCGAGCAATGACAGATCTTGAGATTCTCGACGTGCTCAACGGCGTCGTGACATCTCAGGAACGACTGTTGGCGGATTGGAACCGGACCGTTATCGAGATGCCGCCGGGCGAGCGACAAATCGATTACCATAGGGAGAGCGACCAGTGGGCGCCACGCGCCGATGTGCTTCGCTGCATTGTGGATGATGGCGGACCCGATGGCGAAATCACGATTCATATCGACGACAAGGAACTGTCGCTCCATGAGTTCGGGCGCCTCCTGCTTGTCCACGCGGGCTGGGGCATGCGGATCGCCTTCGTGCCGGAGGAACTTGTCACGGAAAATCCAAAGGTCGAAATCCGAAAACCCAGAACGCGGAAACCCCGACGCGAGAATCGCAATCCATCTTGACCGCCGTCTTCATTCAGAGCGCGATTTCGCTCCAAGCTCGTCCACGCTGAGCATGGGCGCCATCCGCAATTGGCTAGCCGTGAAATCCGGCAGTTGATCAACGCTTCGATCGGGGTCCGAAATGGCTGGAAAGGCCGCCATCAATCTGGACAACCTGACCGCTCTGGGCGCGGAGAAACTGGCGCGCCTTGTTCTCGACGCTTCCGCACGCGACAGCGCTTTCAAGCGGCTTGTCGCCGCTGCTCTGGCCGGCGCCAAGGGACCCAAGGCCGCCGCGGCCGTGATCGACCGTAAGATCCGCGCCATCGAGCGCGCGAAAGGCTTCGTCGAATGGGATCGGGCCAAGACCTTCGCCGCCGATCTCGACATGACAGTGAAGGCAATTGTCGATGAACTGGGTCCCGCCGATCCACTCTTGGCCATCGAACGCCTATTGAGATTCATTGCGACGCACCAGGCCGTCTTTGAGCGGATCGACGATTCTCAGGGGCGCGTGCAAGACATCTATGAAACCGCCATCGATGCGTTGAGGCCGCTCGTCGCTTCCGTGCCCGAGGCTGAGCGCGAACCTCTGCCGGACATGATCATGGTGGCGCTGGGAAGGGAAACGCATGGCTATCTCCCGATGGTCGTGTCGGCGGTTGCAGCAGACATCCCGCCAGCCGCGTTGGCTCGGTGGGACGCGGAGCTGGCCGCTCGGCACGCCGCGATTCCAGGCAAGAGCGACGGCAGTCGCAGTTGGACTGGCGAAGCGGGCGTATCGGGGTTGGTTGCCTGTCGACAGGCGATCGCCGAGGCGCGGGGCGATCTCGACGGCTTCATCGCATTGGAAGAGGCCAAGCATCCCAATCTGCGAAACACAGTGGATATTGCAGAGCGCCTCCTCGCCGCAGGGCGCGCGACAGAGGCGCTGGAATGGGTGCGTCGCACGCACGGCCGACGGGTGGGCGCCATGAGCAGTTCCGACCTGGCCGACGGCTCGAGTGTTCGAGACCCCTCGTCGAACCGTCGGGTGAGCCTGGAAGCGCACATCCTCGAAGCGCTCGGCGACCGGGCCGCCGCGCAAGATCTGCGCTGGTCGTCGTTTATTACAACGCTCGATGTCGGGATGCTTCGCGAACACGTCGCGCATTTGGAGGATTTTGCCGAGTTCGATGTCCTCGACCGCGCCTTCGATCACGTTTCGTCGGCGACCGCCGCCTATTCCGCGCTGACGTTTTTCATCGAATGGCCCAAGCTCGATCGCGCGGCGAAACTGGTCGTGGAGCGCCGCGATACTTGGGACGGTCGTCACCACTATGCGCTGCTCCCCGCAGCCCAGGCGTTGGAGGAAGCACAACCGGCGGCGGCTACCATTCTCTATCGAGCCTTGATCAACGACATTCTGTCGCGCGCCAAGTCCGCCGCTTACGCACATGGCGCGAAATATCTCGCTCGGCTCAACGAGCTCGCCGTGGCCTCGGACGCCGCCGCCGTTCCGGACATGAGCAGGCACGCCACCTTCACGGCGGAGCTCGCCAAGGCTCATGGGCGCAAGACCAGCTTCTGGTCGCAAGTGCGCGCCACAGGATAAGCGAGAGAGGATGCGCGGAGACCGAGGTGCGCAGAAGCGCTCGACGCGGAAGGCATCGAATTGTCAATTTGGCGCATCCATCGCAAAATTGGCATGAGCGGCGGCTATGGCCCCGATGAGCCTCACCAAGCCGGCGCGTTCCGAGTCTATGACGACGCAGCCAACCTTTTGTCGCACTTCGACGGGGTCGGCGGCCGACGATGAGGCGAATTCGACAAAGATGATGGGGAGCTGCGGATGGCCACCGTGACCTACTACGTCGTGCTCGCGTTCATGCGGTCCGAGGACGGCGAGATCGTTGCATGCGGGCCGAAAGAGGCGCGCAGCGCGGACCACGCCGTTCGCATGGCCAAGACCCTCGCACCGTCGGACGCCCACTGTGGAGCCATCGCGTTCTCGCGGACGGGCGATCCCGCCCTTGGCGACTTCGATGATGCTGTGATTTTGAAAACGGTCGGCGATGTCGATGAGGGACTCTTACGGTTGACGGAATGATAGGCTGCTAAGATTCGGGTATGGACTTTTACGAAACAGTCGACCCTATTTCGAGGCGACACCAGCCCGACGCACTCCCTCTTTACGCGATAGCAAGAACCTCGATCTCGTGACCGCCCACAGGGACGACATCCCCGATCGATTTGCCGATGAGAGCCCGGGCGACCGGGGAGACGTAGGAGATCGATCCCTTCTGAGGATCCGCTTCGTCTTCACCCACGATTCTGAAGTCCTGGCGTCGGCCGTCATCGCGCCGGAACGCCACCCGATGCCCAAAGGCGACGACGTCGACCACCGCCGGGGGCGGAATGACCTGAGCGCTCCTCAGACGATCGGCAAAATACCTCACATCCCGAGAAGCGGCTGCGGTAGCGCGTCGACGTTCGTTCACGTCCTCGATCTGCTGCGCAACGTCGTAAGCAGTGCGACCTTCCGCCATCGCCTTGTCCAACGCTTTCAATCCAGACGGGGTCACCAAATTGGGATGTGGCGAGATCGGTCGATCGGGAAGCTCGACCTCTGCGGCCGTTTCGGCGCTTTCCTCTCGGGTAAAGGCAACGCTCATCGTTTCGCTTTCGTCTTCATCAAAGTCATCGCCGGCTCGCAGCTAGACGCGCCGCTTCCTCGAATCGTTCCCGTGCAGCCTCACGCAAACGTCCAAGGCCGAGCTCTCGTGCGATGAGCGCCGCCGCCTCGGCCGGCTCCGCCCCGGAGTCAAGAAATCGGCGCGCTAATGCGCCCAGTTCGACAAGGGGAATATCGACGTGGTCGCGGTCGTCAAGCGAGCCCATCCGGAATGCTGGCAATTCCGACTTGTCGGCGCCCTCTGGCCAAAAGATCTTACGTCCATCCTCGTTCGAAACCGGAAATTTCCGCTCTACGACGTCAAGCACCGTTTCGCGAATTCGTCCAGCCGCACGGCCGAACTTGTGCGCCCGCGCGATTCTATGAACAAGCACGTCGTCGAAGATCGGGCCTTCGATTGCGATGACGTGCGCCGCCATGCGCCGAAGGATCGGGCGGTAGCTTGTGTCATAAAACGCGTCCCTGTCTGGCTCGAATCCCGCGGCTTCGATATTGGCGACCGCATATTTCGTGTGGGCCGCACTGGCGCCGCCTGTCGGCGATCGCGTCGGATTTGTAATCGTTGTACGCTCGGCGTAGCGCTCTGCCCGCTCATCAGCATTTTCCGATCGGACGAGAGAGGGTGAGGTTACGGCGCTCTCAAATTTCGGCGGCTCGTCAAGTATTTCGTTCGGCGGGGCCAGCGGAAGCGCGGCAATTTCATCTAACGCCTTCTTCTCCCGCGCTGCCCTTTCCTCCCCGACCTGCCGCTCCTGCTCCATGTCGGCCGTGAGCTTTTGATGGAGCGTTGCAATGGCGCGGTCCGCGTCGATCCACCAGTCAGTCGACCAGACACGATGGATTCTCCAACCGAGCCCGCGCAGGACCTGCTCTCTTAGGCGATCGCGATCGCGCGCCGTTGCGGAACGATGGTAGGTGGCTCCGTCGCATTCCACGCCAGCGAGATAACGGCCAGGCGCATCGGGCTGAACGATTCCCAGATCAATCCGGAAGCCCGAGACCCCGACCTGCGGATGAACGATCCATCCGTGTCCCTCCAGAGCGCCGCGGACGGCGTCCTCTAGCGGCGATTCCGTATCGCGGTCGAGCGGCGCGGCAGCCTCGGCAAGCGCGCGCGGTCCTCTTTGCGCATATTCCAGGAAATGCTTGAAGTCGCGGACGCCTTCAGCCTTGGTCCGCGAGAGATCAATCTGATCCGGCTTCAGCGTCGCGAAAATGACCAACTCCGATCGCGCACGGGTGATCGCGACATTGAGCCGTCGCGCGCCGCCGTCCTTATTGAGCGGACCGAAGTTCTGGGAAACTCGGCCGCCCGCATCGGGACCATAACCGACAGAGAATAGGATGACATCGCGCTCATCGCCCTGAACGCTCTCCAGGTTCTTCACAAACACCGGTTCGGGCCACTCGCTTCCAAAGAAGCGTTCAAGTGCAGGGTGGGAACGGCGCTCCTGATCCAGCAGGTTTTCGATAAGGCGCTGTTGCTCGGTATTGAAGGTCACAATGCCGATCGAACTTGCCTGCAAAGCGAAGGCTGGGTCCGACAATCTTCGAATGACGTCGCCGACAATGGCGCGCGCCTCCTCGCGATTCACGCGCCCTTTGCCACGCTCATATTGGCCACCCGGGACATTGACATAGCGGACGGCGCGATCGTCGGTGACAGGCGACGGAAAGGTGACTAGGCCACCGTCGTAGTAGCGTTGATTGGAGAACGCGATTAGGCTCTCGTGACGGCTTCGATAATGCCACACGAGACGCTTGTGCGGGATGTTGGCGCCTAGGCACTCGTCCAGGATGCTGTCGAGGTCCTCTAGGTCCGTCGCATCGTCGTAACCTTCGTCCGAACGATCGAAGAATGCCGTCGGCGGCAATTGCTTCGGATCGCCGGCAACGATCACTTGCTGACCGCGCGCGATGGCGCCAATGGCATCCCAAACAGGGATCTGCGACGCCTCGTCAAAGATGACGACATCGAATGGCTTGGCCTCCGCCGGCAGAAACTGCGCGATCGACAGCGGGCTCATCATTACGCAAGGCGCCAGCTTCGTCAGCGCGGTCGGCATCTGGCCAAAGAGCTGACGCAAAGGGATATGGCGCGCGCGCTTTTCGATCTCGCGCGAGAGCGTCCCGAATTCAGGATCTTTCCCAAAGCCGGTTCTCGGCGGGATGCTTCCCGACAATCTCCCGGCAACGACGCGGCGCGCAAGCTGTGCCACCTGCTCGTCGAGTTCCGAGAAGCGCGAAATCGAGTCCTCGTGCTGCTCGACTACGAAAGAGCGCAATGTCTCATCGCGATCGACGACTTGTTCGATCCACCATCTTGCGTAGCCGAGCTCAAATGCCGATCCGAGCTCTCGCGAGGATATGGCGCCCGATGATAGCGCCGTGATTAGCGGTTGAAGGCCAAGGTCCATCGTCGTTCGCGCCGCGGCACGCCAAGCGCACCAACGTTGCGTTTGGTTCGCCGCCACGCCCCATCTTCGGGCGATCGTCGCCGCGGCGATGAGGCATTTGTCATCCAAGGGAGCCCCAAACCATTCGTCATCCGGCTCCGCAAGCTTGGCCAGCGCCGCTCGAGCGGCTTCGAACGCTTTGTAGTCGTGCGCGAAGTGAACAGCTGCGAGTTGGATCCCTCCATTCTCCGCGAGTTCCGCCCGTCGATCCCTGAGTATCGACACAAGCGCATCGAGCCACAGATTAGACGGTCGGCTGGCTGTCCCAAGGGCTCGCGCCGTAGCGCGGGCGCTATCCTCCCAATCGAACAACGCCTGAATTTGATCGGAAGGGGTGTCCAGCCCGCGCCACACAAGGCCCAGCTCATCAAGTACGGCGTTGTGCCTGTTCGCTCTCTCGCGGGCCGCTTTCAGTTCAATCAGGCGGGCAATTTCGGAACCGACGTCCTCCGGCATCGCCGCGTCTGTGAACGGCGCCAAGGCATCCCAAACGCGCTTCTTGCGTCCGCTGCGAACAAGGAAATTGGCGCTCGTCGCGCTGCGCCATTCGTCGAGAAGCTCAAGGAGATCCAGGGCCATGAGGCCATCGCGATAGGGAGCTGAGAGCATCTTCTCAAGCCCGATGCACTTATCCTTGTCCGCGCTCCACGCGGCGAACGATTCTCGCAAGCCATCGCTCTGGTGGGTCAATAGCGTCGCGGCGTTCGCCGCCTCAGGCTTGAACATAAGCGATGCAAATTTCAGGCAATTGCGAATCCGTCCGGGATCGCCGCTCGCAAATGACCCGAAGATTCGCGCCATCTCGCCGCAGCTCCGGGCCAGGGCGAGAGCAGCTGACTGAAATCGTTCGACTGCCGCGACCAGGTCCCTTTGCCATATCGGCGACCAACTTTGCCGCCCGATCCCGCGCAAAGGGTGCAAGCTGGGATCACCGATCGCGTCGAGCGCAATCTTGAGTTGGCGACACGATTCGCGCAGTTGTCGCATTGCAGCGTCGTCATGTTGGTCCGGCGAGGCAAAGGGCAGAGAAATGCCGGGAGCAACAGAACGGCCGGCGATAACCCTCCCCAACGCCTGATGGGCGGTCATGCCATTGCGATGGCGCCGGTGAAGGGAAGCGACGACGGCATTGAGCTGGTCCCGCAACCTCTTGAGATCCGCGGTTGCGTCGTGCCATTCGTCAGCGGCGTCCGCCGCTCTCGATTCCCAGGCGTTCTTGAGCTGAGCGAGGACGACATTCTTTTGCGCTTTGGCGGAATGCACCTCGAGACAAAAGGAACCAAGTCCTACGCCGTTCAACCGCTTGCGGACCACTTCGAGCGCAGTTGTCTTCTGCGACACGAACAAAACGGTCTTCCCGTCGCCCATCAGCTGGACGATCATGTTGGCGATCGTTTGGCTCTTGCCGGAACCAGGCGGACCGAACAGCACATAATCCTTGCCGCGCGCCGCGGCGACAACCGCAGCGGTCTGAGAGGAATCGGCCAACAGCGGCATAAAGAGACTCAGCGGTTCGACGTCTTTGTCGAGGCTGCGCTCGTCCGGCATGCCTGAGCTATCGCCGTAGCTATCCTTGGGCGTGTCAATGAGATGGCGCACGACGGGATTGCGCTTGAGCGCTTCCGTGCGGTCCACCAGGTCCTTCCACATGAGATATTTGACGAACGAAAAATTGGAAAGAACGACCTCCTCTGTAAGTTCGAACCCTTTGACATCCTTGAAATGAGAACGGGCGATCCGCCATATCTGCGCGACATCGACTCCTGAAGCGTCCGTCGGCAAGTCCCGTTCGAAGTCCGGGATGGTCAGCTTGAAATCCTGCCGCAACATTTGCAGAAGCGTCGGATTGATGCGCGCGTCGTCATCGTGCCGAACAAGGCGGAACCCCGATCGTATCGTTCGACGTTCCAACGCGACCGGCATCAGAATCAGCGGCGCTTTATAGTGCTGGTCCTTCCCTTGCGGGGTCCATGACACGAAGCCGATCGCAAGATGCAGGCTGTTCGCTCCGCCTTCCTCAAATGAACTGCGCGCCGAACGAAAAACCTCCGTAAGCCGTGTCTCGAGCTCTTCTTCTGAAACATCCGTGTGGATTTCACCGCGCGCCAACGCGTCTTCGGCATAGCGCACGGCAGCATCTTCGCCCTCCTGCTGGAAATGCAGTTCTGGGTTCCGCGGATCGGCGCCGCTCATGACATTCGCCGCGGGGAATAGTTTCAGTTTACCCCCCGACGCCAGCTTGTCCTCCAGCGCTCCCGCGTCATGGCAAAGCAGCGACAATGCATTCTTGCCGGCCTTGAAATTCAGGAGCTTGTTGCGCAGGGATAGGTCGAGCAGCTTGCGCTTCCATCGCTCAAGACGGTCGAGCGACTCCTCCGCCTCCTGCGCAATCGTGACCTCTTCAACGAAGCTGGGCGCGGCTTCCAGGGTCGCCGATACGCCTGTTGTAGGGGCAACCGGCGCCGGTGCGTTCGACGAATCGGCGCCAAACGCAAGCGGTTTGATCTGGCGGTGACGCGATCGGCGGATATCGACGACAAGCTCAAAGCGCTTTTCCGGATCCTCAGCGACAAGGGTCGCGGCTTTTTCCACGACGGATCGAAACCGAACCGGCGGCTGATTTGTCAGCAGCGTCGTCTCGATCAAAATGATCTCGTCGAGCTTCATCCGCTTGCGCAGCGTTTGAGCCTCATCGACGACTCCGAGAGAAAACTCATCGCTCGTCAACCAGACGCCGCAAAACGCGTGCCCTTCGCAAAATCCAACCAGCGGATTTAGACCGGCTTGCTCAACGCAGGCGGCAAAGAGAAGCGTGAGATCCAAACAAGTGCCGATCTTGCGCTCAACCAATGCGCTGGGAGACCGCACCTTCTGTCCATTTCGCTCAAAGCTTTGCGGCGGCAGCGCATAGACGATCCGTTCGTCGACAAGGGCCGCCCAAATGGCCTCCGTTAGCTCCCACGCGCGTGCCTTGGTGCGCGACTTATACCCATCGAGAGCCGGGCTTCTGCCAGCCCGCCGTAACTTCTCCGCGGCGTTGCGAAGGATCGCGTCGACAGAAGGATCGTTCGGTCGGACAAAAGCCGCAACAAGTTCCGGCGCGGTCGACAGACCGGTCCATTCGTTGGGCGACAGAATCTGGCATGGCGTCGTAAGCTGTGCGAGCGCCCGGTCGCCTGCCTTAACCGTGAGCGTGATCTCGCCACGTATGGCCTCCGTGACGCCAAGGAGAAACTTCGGGTTCAGATCGACCGAGACAGGATTCAGCCGCTGCGTCGCGCCAACCGTCAACCGATCAAGTCGGAAGTCCTTAGGCTGAAGGAATTCGGGAACGGACGTGACCGACACCGTGATGTCCGACCAGTCTTGTTCGGATCCGTTAACGAGCTCGATCTCGGCGATAGCAGGCACAGAATTTTGGTGGAAGGCGACATTGAGCCGAGCGGCAATGCTGGCTTTGATATTGAAGCCGCGAGATTGCGGGCCCCCGTCCGCAAGAGTGGTGTCGTCCGGTTGAACCATGTGCCGCCCAGTCCTCAACGCCGGCAGTGTGGGCGCCAACGACAGATTTGGTCAACAGGCCGACACAGGCCGACGTGGTTTCGTGCGGGGCCGTTGGCCTGATCGGCATGCTGAATCTGCGGGCGCTAAGAGGGCTGGCTGGGTGCGTCCCTCACGCCGGATCGCAGCGCTCGCAATCGAGCCCTGACTTTAAGGAATCTCTTGCCCGAGATCCCGCTGTAGATGCTACGTATTTCTGGCGTGTCGCGAGTCTGAGGTGAATTGTCACAATGGCGTTTCGCTTTCTTCACACCGCAGACTGGCAAATTGGCAAGCCCTTCGGCAATGTTCCCGGCGACGCCGGAGCCGAATTGCGCCTTCAGCGCATCCGGACAGTCCAAAACATCGCCAAACTGGCCCGCGACCGCGCGGTCGAAGCGATCCTTGTCGCCGGCGACGCTTTTGACAGCAATGAAGTTTCGGATCGGACAATCGCTCGGACCCTTGAGGCGCTCGAGCCATTCTCCGGCGTCTGGGTGTTTCTGCCTGGCAATCACGATGCCGCGCTTGCGCACAGCGTCTGGACCCGTATGCGGGAGGCAGGCCTGCCGCAGAACGTCGTAATCGCCGATCAGCCCATTGCGATCGACGAATGGAATGGAGCCGCCG
Source organism: Roseiarcus sp. (assembly GCA_050010035.1). Lineage (GTDB taxonomy): Bacteria > Pseudomonadota > Alphaproteobacteria > Rhizobiales > Beijerinckiaceae > Roseiarcus. The sequence goes on along the minus strand of JBEKLU010000153.1, from coordinate 3,290 downwards.
TCGTGCTACCGGCGCCGCTTCGCCGGAAGCGCGAGTCTGTCGACCAAACCGAATGGTTCGACAGCGCGATCACGCCGGAGGGATGCATTCGGATAGGCCTTGCCCATGGCAGCATTGCGGGCCGCCTTCCCGGTAGCGCTGACGCCACGAACGAAATCCCTGAAGATCTTGCCACGCGGGCGCATCTCGACTACCTCGCCCTGGGCGATTGGCATGGGGCCCTAAACATCGCACCTCGTACCTGGTACTCGGGAACGCCGGAATCGGATCGACACAAGGCGAACGATTCCGGCAGCGTCCATCTTGTCGAAATCGCGCGTCCAGGTTCTCCAGAACAAGTCGAGACAATCAGCGTCGGACATTATTTCTGGCTTCGGCGCGAACTCGAACTCGTCGATGGATCCTGCAACGCGGCGCTAGAGGCTCTGGCCGCCCTCCCCTATGACCATCGCCGTTGCGTCGTCGCTCTTGATCTGATCGGCACGATCAGTCTCTCCGAACGGTATCGGCTCGGGTGTGAATTGAAGGCTTGGGAGGCGCGGCTGCATCATCTCGAAATCGACGATAGCCGCCTGATCGACGAACCGACCTCCGACGATCTCGACGCCATCGACACGGTGGGCTTCGTGCGGCTGGCGGTCGAACGCCTTCGGGCAAAGGCCTCGGATGCAAATGGCGCCGAAGCCGAAGAGGCGCGCATGGCTTTGCGAATGATGTATCTCGATCACGTCGCGCACGGGACTTGAGCCCATGCAAATCCGCCGCATCGAGATCCGAGACTTTCGGAAACTGAGCCACGTTGTCGTGGAGGATCTCCAGGACGGCCTGAATATTCTCGTCGGCGATAACGAAGCTGGCAAGTCCACTCTGCTGGCCGCGCTGAGGGCGGGTCTGTTCGAACGCCATCGGGTCGGCGGCGACGTAGCGGCCGGCATGTTGCCGTACGGTCAATCCGTCCGCCCGGAAATTTCCATCGACTTCGACCTCAACGGGAAACACTGGCGCTTGAAGAAGGCTTTCTGCCAACGCCCTGAAGCGGAACTCGTAGGGCCAGGCGAACGGGCAATCGGCGACGCGGTCGAAGATCGCCTGGCCGAGCTCTTCGGCTTTACGCCGCCCGGAAAAGGCCGCTCGAAGCCTGAGGAGCATCAAGGCATCTACGGCCTTCTTTGGGTCGAACAAGGCGGTTCTTACCGCTCGCTCGGCGTCGGCGCGGGACGCGATACGATCGCGTCCGCTCTTGAGCTCGAAGTCGGTCAGGTGGTTGGAGGGGAACGGGGTCGCGCGCTTCTCTCCGCCGCGGACGAGCGGCGCAATGGATTCTGGGACAAGCGCAACAACCCCAAGGGTCCATACAAGGCTTTGCTGGACGAGGTCGCCGGTCTGGAAACGCGACGGACCGAGCTTGCTTCTTCCCTTGCCGCGTATGACGAGAAGATTTCCGTCTTAGCCATGAAGAACGACGCTTTGATGCGCCATGGTCGCGAGGACCGCTTGAGCAAAGCCGTCCAGTCTCTTACCGCCGCGAAGGAAGCCGTCGAACATTCTCGGCAACTGGCAGCGGTGCTGACATCTACCGTCGATAAACTGAAGCGATCTCGCCTCGATCAGGAGATTGCCACAGAGAGAAAAGCGGCCCGCGATCAGTTGATCGCCGCCGTGAAGCAAACTGAGAAGGCGATGGTGGACGCCGAATTCAATGCCGAGGAAGGGCGTGGAACGCTGTCCAAGCTGGAAGCGGCGGCGGAGGCAGGAGAATCGCGCCTTCGCAAGTTGTTTGGGCTGCATCAGGAGGCCGATGAACGGGTGCGTGCATTGGAGCATATCCGTGCTCATCGCCAAGCGGCGGCTCTGCTCGCAAACCTCGAGGCGCAGCTCGGAACCGTTGACGCCGTTGATGTGAAACGCCGCGAATATCTTACCAAGGCAGAAGGGGTGTCCATTCGGAGGGAAGACGTCACAGCCCTCGAAAAGCTGCAGAGCGAAAACGACCGCGCGCGATTGCAACTGGAGGCGGCGAGCGTCAGGATCGCCTTTGAAATCGACGGAGCCAAGAGCGTAACCGTTGATGGCGAGTTGCAAGACACAAGCGCGGCGCTTCGCCTCTCACGCGACGTCGTCATGGATCTCGAAGACTTTGGCCGCTTACGAATCCACCCGGGCGGTGGCGTCGATGCTTTGGCGCGGGCCGCAGACAAAACCGCCCAGGCGTTGGCGGATCGGCTGGCGACTCTGGGCTTCGCCGACATCAACGCCGCCAGGGACTCGCTGGGTCAACGGAACTCAGCGGCGCAGGAAGCCGCCGCGTTGGACAAAACCATTGCCATGCTTGCGCCCAAAGGTTTGGATGCACTCAAGCAAGAGGTTGCCAACCAGCGCGTCATCGCCGCGCGGCCATTGACCGCGGCAGCGTCCGCCATATCGGATGCGTCAGATGCAATGTTCGACGAAGCAAGCAGAGCCCTGCACAAGGCCAGAGAGGAACTGCTGGCAGTGGAAACCGCGGCCACGACCGCCCGGCGCGCTAAGGATGATACGGGTCGAAATTTGGCGACATTGACCGAACGCGCCGCTTCGATGCTTCGTCGGCACGAGGCGAGCTTGCAGGAATTAGCGGCAGCACGTCATCAAGTGAGCGACGACGATCTCGAGCACCGCCTTTCGTCGGTTGCGCTATCGACCGAAAGCGCCGAAAACGAACTCGCTACGGCGCAAGCGGCGGTGGATGCGGCGGAGCCCGAGGCGATCGCTTTGGAGTTGCAGCGGGCAGAAGGAGCAGAGCGCTCCATCCGCGTGGACATCGAAAAGCTGGGTCGCGAGAAGAGAGATCTGGAGATCGAGCTGAAAGCGCTTGGTCGCGACGGTCTTGGCGAACAGCTTGCGGAAGTGGAAGATCAGATTTCAGAATCGCGAAAGAGGCTCGCCGCTCGACACAGAGAAGCCGCGGCGTCGCGCCTTTTGTACGACGCGCTTTCACAGGCCCAGCGCGAAACGAAGGATCGCTGGCTCGGACCAGTGCGCGAACGCGTTAAGCCCTATCTTCGGCTCATTCAGCCGGACACGGACATCGTTCTCAACGAAGAGACGTTGGAAATCGAGCATTTCGTGCGCAAGGGCGTGAGCGAGCCGTTCCAGTCGCTGAGCGTCGGCGCGCGCGAGCAGATCGCGGTGATCACGCGTCTTGCCCTCGCCGATATTCTTCGAGCATCCGGGCAGCCGTCCGCCATAATTCTTGACGACGCTCTGGTGAACACCGACGAGGGGCGCTTGGAGAGGATGCACCTCGTCCT
>JBEKLU010000152.1:0-11752 GCA_050010035.1 Roseiarcus sp. | reverse complement strand
CAAACGCATCGCACCTTCCGCGCCGCGGCGATGAGGACGTGGCGCGAAACGGTCGCGGCCGCTTGAAATTTCAAGAGCCGCAGGCCCTTTGCGTTCTTCCACCGACAACGTGACAACACCCTTGAAACTCCAGCGGCCATTGCCGGACGACGCGCTACGTATCGTCGCGCGAGGCAGGCGTGAGGATGGCCCATCGGAGCCCTAGCGGCCTTCATAGCCACGACCAAGCGCCGCCGCGCCGACCGACCGCAGTCGACCGATGGCGGTCGAAATAGGACCAAAGGACGCCTCTCCGAAGCGGCCGTTTAATTTCACTCTTCGCCGGCGGCAGTGCGCCCGTTGTGGCCGGTCCCGGTAAATGAGGCGGTTCTCGAAAGCGGACGCGATGCCGGCGAGGCGCTTTCGGCCCCCAGGGTGGATACCCGACATTCGAAAGCGCAGTACCGACGCCCTCGATTGCCGGCGCAGAGCCCCGAGCTGGCGAAGGGCGTATCTAATCGCCGGGGTCGTTCAAAATGAGGGGTACAGATACCCCTGATGAAACAGGTCGCGGAAGTGTCCGTTCAGGTTTTTGAGAATCGGCTGTGACGCCGTCCTTGGCCGCGCATCAAGTCGGCCGATCGCGGTAGCTATCTCAAAGCGCCCCGGCTACATTGATTTGAGCGATGACGGAGACTACGGGCTCCAGAAAGGAGTGAAATGGATCAGAATTTGGCTGAAGTCGCCCGGCGCGCCATTCCTCTCATCGATCTGACGAGCTTGAACGACGACGACACGGACGATCGGATAGCGAAGCTCTGCGCCGCAGCGACGACGCCGTTCGGCCCGGTCGCGGCGGTCTGCATTTACGGCCGCTTCGTTCGAACGGCCAAGAAGCAACTCGATGGATCGGGGATCCGGGTTGCCGCCGTCGCCAATTTCCCGGCCGGAACGGCGTCCGTGACCGATACGAGCAAGGAGGTTCGTGAACTCGTCACGGCCGGAGCCGACGAGGTCGACGTCGTGCTGCCCTACCGGCAGATACTGGCCGGCAATGAGCGCCCCGCCCTCGATCTTCTCACGGCCGTCCGGGAAATCTGCGGCCCCAAGGTCACCCTGAAAGCGATCCTAGAAACGGGGGCCTATGGAGAGGATCGCGCCAAGGTGACGGCTGCGGCCGAACTCGCCATCCGCGGCGGGGCCAACTTCATCAAGACTTCCACGGGCAAGATTTCCGTCGGCGCGACGCCGTTCGCAGCCACCTGTATTTTGGAGACAATCCGGCGCGTCGGCGCGCGCGTGGGATTCAAGGCTTCCGGAGGCATCCACGACGCCACGCAGGCAGCTCTGTATCTCGAGCTCGCAGATCGCATCATGGGGCCTAGCTGGGCGACGCCGGCTACCTTCCGCTTCGGCGTCAGCGAGCTGCTTGACGATCTGCTTGCCAGGCTTAAGGCGCCGCCGAGGTCGGCCTAGCTCACCTTTAGCCTGGCCAGTAAGGCGTCTACCTCGGCTCGTTCCGGCATAGCGGGCGCCGTGCCCCAGCGAGTCACCTTGATGCCGGCCGCAGCGCAGCCGTAGCGCGTCGCAGCAACTAGGTCCTTGCCTTCGGCGAGGGCGACCGCGAAGGCGCCGCAGAAAGCGTCGCCTGCACCAGTCGTGTCCACCAGGGCACCGACCTCGATTGCCGGCATGTGCTGAGTGAGCGACTTGCTCTTGATCAGGGCGCCGCGACCGCCCAGCGTAATGACTACGTTGGGGCTGCCGCGAGCAATCAGCGCTTCGGCAGCGCGCTTGGCGTCGTCGACGCTAGCGACAGCTATGCCGCTCAATCCCGTTGCTTCCGTCTCGTTGGGCATCAGGTAGTCGCAAAGCTCGAAGATCGTATCGGGAACCGGAACGGCGGGCGCCGGGTTGAGGACTGTCGTGACCCCAAGCTGCCGCGCGATCTTCAATGCGTGCATCACGATGGGCACGGGCAGCTCGAGATTGGTCATGAAAATGGCCGAGCTTCCAATGGCGGCCCGAGCCTGATCGATCTCCTCGGTGGCTAGATGGGAGCACGACCCGGGAAAGACGACAATGGCGTTGTCTCCCTTGGCGGCGTCGACGAGGATGGCGGCGCCGCCGGTGGCGTACTCGGTCGTCTCGAACAGGAAGCGCGTGTCGATGCCTTCCTCGGCATAGGTGCGCCGCGCGATGTCGCCGAAGGCGTCGCGCCCGAGCTTGCTGATGAAGGTCACCGCGCCGCCCAAGCGCGCGGCGGCGATCGCCTGGTTTGATCCTTTGCCTCCAGGGCCAAGCTTGAAACTCAAGCCGAGCACGGTCTCGCCCCAGGCGGGAAGCTTGGGCGTGCGGAAGGCGAGATCCGCTACGAATACGCCCATGACGGTGATCGGCCGTCCGGCCATGGCTTTTTCTCCTCAGCTGAGCTTGACCACGCCCTTCTTGATGATGATGCAACCGTAGGTGCGCTGCTCGCCGGTGGCGACGATAGCAAAAGCCTGGCGCGATCGCTCGTAGAAAGCTTGCCGTTCGATCCCGACAAAGGGCACATGCCGACCTTCCCACTTGTCGATCGCCTGTTGGCAGATCTTCTGCACCTCAGGCATCTCCTCCGGCGCATCGGCGACTTCCATACGCAATGCTGGGTCCTTCACGAAGGTGTCGAGCGGCATCAGCTGAAGGCAGGCCGACAGCACATCGGGCAGATCGGCCCCGTCCAGGCGCACTAGACGACGTGCGTTGGACACCGCGGGGAAGTGGCAGTCGACGAGAGCGAGTTCGTCGCCATGCCCCATCGAAGCAAGGGCGTGAAGCAGCTCGGGCGTGTGCAATTTAGTCAGAGTCTTTAGCATGGTCCATCCTCCCCAGCGTCACTCAAACTCTTCGCGATTCATAGGCTGCCACGCCGACGAGGCCGCAACTTGACCTGCATCAAGGCCCGCGCCGGGAAGCCTGCTTATTAAATTCCACAGTTTGTCGGTCCGCTTCGGCAGTGGGTAAGAGCCGAGAGACGCGGTCGTGGATTGTCGTAGCGCCGAGAGTCGCGCGAAGGGGCGATGAGTTGGCGACGGCGACCGAGCGACGGGCTGGCGTTGGGAATTGCAATCACCATTTAAGACGGGTCAACGTATGAGGCGGTAAGCCCTAATTTCATAGCTGCCGAGTGGGAGGACGAGGTCGCCGTGGCCAAGGTCAGTTTGCGCAACATCAGCAAGCGATTCGGCCGCGCCGAGCTGTTTAGGAAATTCAATCTTGAGGTCGCCGACGGCGAGCTGCTTTGTCTGCTGGGTCCTTCGGGGAGCGGCAAGACAACCCTGATGCGGATCATCGCCGGGCTGGAGGTGCTCGACGACGGTGAAATCTGGGTCGGCGAGCGCGAGATCTCTGCGCTCTCGCCCCGCGACCGCCAGATTGGCATGATGTTCCAGGGCTACGCCCTCTACCCCCATCTCACGGTCCGCAACAATCTCGCTTACCCGCTTAGCGTTCGCCACGTTCCGGGCGAAGAAGCCAGTCGCCGGGTCGTCGAAGTCGCCCGGCTGCTCGGCATCGAGAAGCTGCTGGATCGGAACATCCAGCAGATCAGCGGCGGTGAGCAGCAGCGGGTGGCGATCGGCCGCGCCATCGTCCAGAAGCCAAGTCTCTACTTGCTCGACGAGCCGATCAGCAATCTGGACGCCAGCCTGCGGGAGACGGTCAGGACCGAAGTGCGCCGCCTGCAGCGCCAGCTGGGGGCCACCATGATCATGGTGACCCATGATCAGATGGACGCGCTGGCCGTGGCGGACCGCATTGCCGTGCTCGGCCAAGGGGCGCTGCAGCAAAGCGGGACGCCTGAGGAGCTCTATCAGAAACCGGCCAATGTGTTCGTCGCTGGTTTCATGGGCAACCTTCGCATGAACCTGCTTTCCTGCCAGTACCCCGGGCGGAACGCCGCGGCACTGGGAGGACGAGGGTTCCAGTTTCCGCTGCCGGCCGAAACGGCGAAGGCTTTGCCGGCCGAGGCAAGGCCGGTGGTGCTCGGCTTCCGGCCAGAGGAGGTGGAAGTCCACCGCTCGGCGCAGGAAGGAGCCCTGTCCGCTACGGTGGAGACGGTGCATTTCCAGGGCGACCGCCTTATCTGCCAGCTCCGCCTTGGCGCCGAGGCGATTCAGCTTTCGACGGAGGCGCGGACGACTCTGGCGCCAAACGCGGCGGTTTGGGTGAGCGTGCCGTCGAATCAGATCCACATTTTCGACCGGGAGAGCGGCGCGAGGCTCGGAGTTCCCGGCGCTGACGCGAGCGGATCGCTCGCGCGGCCAGTTGAGCCGAGCGCAACAGGCATTGGTGTGACGCAGTCACAACAAAGCAGGGAGAAGGAAAATGACCGACAAATCGAGTGACAACAGTCGCGAACCGGCGGTAGGCTCGTATGGCCTCAGCCGACGTATGCTGCTGCGCGGCGGCGCGGGTCTCGGCCTTGGGCTGACCGGCGCGCCTCTCCTCGCCGGCGGCCTTTTCTCCGACGAAGCCTGGGCCGCCGTCACCGTCAACATCGAGTGCGACGCTGGCCAGAACGAGAATCCTTTCCACTGGAACGCGGACGCCGTCAGGAGCAAGTTCGGCGTCGGCGAGAATATGATCGGCCTGCCCTTCGTCGGCCAGTACGAGAAGCTGGTGTCGGAGCTGACGGCTCGCTCCTCCGCCTACGACCTGCTGGTCTTCCCCCCATATTTCCTCGGGGACTTCGTGGCCCTCGGATTCCTGCAGGAACTCGATCCCTATTTCGCTCTGCTCGATCCCAAGCTCGACGACTACATCCCCGTCTATAAAGATCCGGTCATCAAGCGCAACGGCAAGACCTATGCGCTGATGTATGACGGCGATATGCTGCAGGTTACCTATCGTACGGATCTCTTCAACGATCCGACGGAGCAGAAGAACTTCAAGGCCAAGTATGGCTGGGACCTGGCGCCGGCGACGAACTGGGACCAATTCATGCAGATCGCCGAGTTCTTCACCCGGCCGCCGAACCTCTACGGCACAGCGTTCTATGCCGCCCGCGGCTTCTGCTACGCTTGGTTCGCCAACATCTTCGCCGGCCTGGGCGGGCGCTGGTTCTCCGACGACATGAAGCCCGGCATCAACGGCGACGCTGGCGTTAAGGCGTTGGAAATGCTGGTCAAGATGAAGGACTACGCAGTACCAAACATCCTGCAAATCGACTACCCGGCCCTGAACGAGGTCTTTCTCAATGGTTCCACGGCCATGGTCGTGCAATGGAACGACCTCGCCCTCAAGGTGGAAAACCCGGAAATGAGCAAGGTGGTTGGCAAGGGCGGATACGCCGCGTGCCCTGTCCGCACCTACCTCCCCTACAGCCGTGTGATGGCGGTTTCGGCTTTTGCAAAGAATCCGAAGGATGCCTATCGGGTTGCCGCTTACATGCAGCTTCCGGAAGTGATGGTGACCTACGTTTACGATTCAAATTGCGGTCAAGATCCATACCGGTGGTCGTCCCTCACGCCCGAAGCGGCGATGAAGAACCATACGGGCGGGCCGGCGCTCAACGCGACCTCGGCCAAGTCCTATGTCGACGCGATTCGGGAGGGCCTGAAGGCCGGCTATCCCGAGCTCGCAATTCCTGGCGCGCCGCGTTACCTGGACATCCTGGATCTCTATGTCAGTCAGGCGTTGGCGGGGACCCTGAAGCCACAGGATGCCCTCAACGCGACCGCGCACGAGTGGGCCAGCATCACGGAAGCGGAGGATCCCGATCGGCAAAAGGCGGCCTACGCGGCGTGGGTCAAGTCGTTCAAGGACGTCGGCGTCAGCTATTGACGTCGCTGCATAGGGGGTGATGGAGTGGACGGCGTCGCTGCCAAGGGGTTGGCGTCGTCCGTCTCCTTCCGGCCATGACGAGCGCAAGCATCTCCATTCCGGCAACCCGGCCCCGGCGCCGCGGCGACACAGGCCGCCGCTTCGGCTGGTGGATGATTGCCCCTTGTTTGGCGATGCTCGCCGCCAACAGTATCTTCCCCTTGATTTATGCGGTCACGGTCGCCTTTCAGAGCTACCAGGTCCTGATCCCGGTCCCGCATCGGTTCATCGGGCTCCGGAACTTCGAAAAGATATTCTCGGACGACTTGTTCTGGAGCAGCCTCGGCGTCACGGCCTGGTTTATCGCCGGGGTCGTGTTGTTGCAGTTCCCTGTGGGTTTCGGCCTCGCCGTTCTTCTGCAGCGGCTGCGCCGCCATCAGGATCTGCTGGTCACGCTTCTTCTGGTCCCGACGATCATTTCGACCTCGGTTGCCGGATTCCAATGGGTCCAGCTCTTTAACTACCAGTTCGGTCCGATCAACTATCTGCTTGGGCTCTTGCATCTGCCCCAGCCGACATGGACGGCGGATCCCACGCTCGCCCTGCCATGCCTGGTGTTCGTCGACTTCTGGCAGTGGACGCCGTTCATGACGCTGCTGCTATTCGCGGGCTTGCGTTCTCTGCCAAGCACCGTCGTCGACGCCGCGCGCATCGACGGCTCGACCGGTTGGCAGCTCGTCTGGCGGATCTATCTGCCGCTGCTCAGGCCAGTGATCGGCATCGCCATCATCTTGCGCGTTTTGATGGCCTTCAAGCTCTTCGACGTTATCTACGTGCTGACCGCCGGCGGGCCGGGCATCGCGACGGAGAATTTGGCCTTCTACACTTACGTCCAGGGCTTTCGCTACTTCGACATGGGCTATGCGGCCGCCCTGTCTATCCTGCAGCTGATCGCGGTGGCGGTTCTGGCGAAGCTGCTGATACGGCTGACACGACGCGCCAGCGCCGCCATGGCGAAGGAGTAGGCAGAGATGAAGCGCCAAGGCTTGACGTTTTACGATCTGCTGACCTACGCCGCCGTGGCGCTGGCTCTCGTCGTCTTCCTGTCGCCCGTGCTGTGGATGCTCATCACAGCGGTGAAGCCGCCCGACGAATGGCTCACGACGCCGCCGATCCTGATCCCTTCCGAGCTGCATTGGGCCAATTTCACCGACGCGCTCGTCACCTGGGGGGGGGCGAAGGGATTGGGCGACAGCTTGATTGTGGCGTCCCTCTCGACCCTGCTCTCGTTGCTGTTGGGCGTTCCTGCCGCCTATGCCCTTGGGCGATTCAACACCGGCGGAGAGAACCTGTCCTTCACCGTGCTCAGCATCCTCTTCATGCCGCCGGTCGCCGTCGCCATTCCGATGTATCTTTTCTGGTCGTCGCTGGGGCTGCTGGACAGCTATACGGCTCTGATCCTGCAATACACGGTGTTCAACCTCCCCTTCATCAGCTGGGTCCTGAAGAGCTTCTTTGAGGACATCTCGCGGGATATGGAGGAATCGGCCCTTGTGAATGGCGCCACGCGCTGGCGCGCCTTCTGGCAGATTGCCGTGCCCTTGGCGCGCCCGGCGATGCTCGCGGTCGGTTTGCTGGCCTTCATCTTCTCCTGGAACGAGTTCTTCTTCGCCCTCATCCTCACCCGCGCCAACGTGACCACCCTGCCATTCATTCTCCCGGTCCTGATGGAAGGCCACAACGTGCTGTGGGGTGACATCGCGGCCATTGCAACTCTAGGGGCGCTGCCAGTCGTGATCCTGGCCTTCGTGCTGCAGAAATATCTCGTGCGCGGCCTGTCCTTCGGTACGGTGCATGAATAGCCGCCGCCGGAACCGCGCCTGCGGGCTGACGCCGTCGGGCATTCCTCCAGCGCGCGCCTGTGCATCGAACCCGACTGCGTTCGGGTCGGAGTCGACGCCGCCGCTCGCGCGCCCGAAAGCGAAGTTGTCGTCGACCGTTTTGAAGCTGCTCGCGGCAGCAATCGGCGTCCGGCGCAGCGAGATCGTCGTCGTTGAAGAAAAGTCGTGGTCCGAACGTGTGGACCGACGGAGGTCAAAGGTTCACACAGAGCGCTAACGGCGCATGGCGAACAACCGAAACGTCTCTGAGCGCCCGCAGCGCAATTGGAAACGCGCGCCGACACGAAGGATTTCGGTCAGAGGATCATCGATTGCCCCTTTCTGTCGCAGGGCAATAACTCTATTCTCGTTCATGGCGTAACGCTCCTTCTTGGAGGTTCGGGGGCTTGATCACCAACCCCGTTACGCCGCCTTTTTAACCCCGTAACCCAGTTTCCAGCATAGCTCCGGGCACTACCGGTTAACGTGTCAGAGTCGAACCTGGCAAGGCGTAGCGGGAAGGCTGCATATGGATCGCCGGCAGCGCATATGAAGAACGAGAAAGGGAGTGCCTGCCATGATTAGGGACAGCAATCCGGCCGCGTCTTTGGATCCGGCTGTTCTGGCAGAGCGATTTCAGGCGTTGGCGACCAAGAGCCAGGCTGCCGTACAGGAATTCCTCATCAACCGGCCAGATGTCGCCAACATCGGTATGGGTGACCCGGCCCAGATCGGTCAGGCGTTTTTGGAACTGACGACCAAGCTCATGGCCGATCCGACACCGGTCGCGCGCGCGCAGATCGAATTTTGGGAACAGAGCGTCAGTCTGTGGGCGCGGACGTTGCGCCATCTGTTTGGCGGCGAGGCGCCGCCGGTCGGCGCGCCGGACAAACGCTTCAAATACCCTGAATGGACCGAAAACGCTATATTTAGCTATATCCGCGACAGTTATCTTCTGTCCGCCCGCGCAATCCTCTCTGCCGTCCGCGGCGCAAAGGGCCTTGATGAGGAGACATCCAGAAAGGTCGAATTCTATACGAAGCAATTCGTCGATGCGTTGGCGCCGTCAAATTTCGTGGCGACCAACCCGGAAGTGCTGTCGAAGACGATTGAGACTGGCGGCGAGAACCTGCTGAGCGGCCTAACGAATTTGCTCAACGATCTGCAGCGAGGCAAGGGCCGCCTCAGCGTTACTATGACGGATATGGATGCATTCCGGCTCGGCGAAAATATAGCGACGACGCCGGGCAAGGTCGTCTTCCAGAACGAGATGATTCAGCTCATCCAGTACACGCCAACGACGGAGCAAGTGCGTAAGACGCCGCTGTTGATCATTCCACCATGGATCAACAAATTCTACGTTCTCGATCTCCAGCCGAAGAATTCGTTTATCCGCTGGTGCGTCGAACAAGGGCACACGGTCTTCGTCATCTCCTGGATCAATCCGGACACGCGCCTGCGGGAGAAGAGCTTCGAGAACTATATGCTCGAGGGGGCGGTCGCGGCGATGGCGGCGGTCAAGAAGGCCACTGGCGAGCACGCGGTGAATTGCGTCGGATATTGTCTTGGCGGAACGCTGCTCGCTTCGACGCTCGCTTATCTAGCAGCGAAAGGCGATGATCGCGTGAAGAGCGCGACCTATTTCGTCACGCTCGTCGATTTCACGGCGTCCGGCGACATGTCGGTATTCATCGACACCGATCAACTAGCGGCGCTCGAAGCGCGCATGAACGAGAAGGGCTACCTTGACGCGCAGGACATGGCGACCTCGTTCAACATGCTGCGCGCAAACGACCTCATCTGGTCGTTCGTCGTGGGCAATTATCTCCTCGGCAAGGAGCCGGTTCCATTTGATCTCCTGTACTGGAATTCAGATGCGACGCGCATGCCTGCAGCCATGCATTCGTTCTATCTGCGCAACATGTATCAGGAGAACAATCTGGCCAAGCCCGGAGGCATAACGCTCGATGGGACGCCGATCGATCTGCGGAAAATTACGACGCCGACATTTATTCTGGGTACGAAGGAAGATCATATCGCACCCTGGAAATCAGCTTATCGGGCGACGCAACTCTATGGAGGCCCGGTTGAGTTTGTGCTGTCCGCATCCGGTCACATGGCCGGGGTGATTAGCGCGCCCGGCTCGAAATACGGCCACTGGACGAATTCGTCGAATCCCGCGACCGCCGACGAATGGTTCACGACTGCGACCGCGCGACAGAGCTCGTGGTGGCCCCACTGGAACGAGTGGGTGACGTCGTTCTCAAGCGGTCAAGTTGCTGCCCGCACGCCCGGCGAGGGCCTGTCGGTCATTGAGGACGCGCCGGGGTCCTATGTGAGGGTTCGCTCCGAAACATAGCGACGTATTCAAGACCGATGGCGCGGACGCCATTCAGGGATGAACGAGAACCCCTACCACCTGGCGCGCGATATTCGCGGCAGCTCGCGAAGAGCGTTGAAAGATATTCGCGCGAACGCGCGCTCGTCATTGAAGTCGATGGTTCGCCAGACGTTTGATCAACTAATCCAAGAAGCATTACGGAGATCGTCTGACGGCGCTCAGTTCGCCGACCCACTTTGGATCGGCGAACTGAGCATTTTCTGAATGGCATTCATGGCTGCACCTGAATCACAAGGGAGGGGTCAAACGTCCGAGACGAAGACTCCTCGATGTGACCGCGCGGGTTGCAGACGATGCGCGTCTTCCCGGGCCGATAATCGGCGGGGCTGTGGACGTGACCGTGAATCCAGAGATCCGGCTGCCCCCGATCAATGAGATCGCCGAGGTTGCTCGCGTAGCACCGGCGCAAATCCATGTTCGCGTCCGACAGCGAGAACGGATGCGGCGCATGGTGGGTGGCCACGATCCCTCTCGACGTGCAGCGCGAGGGCTTGTCGTTGGCCGTGCTGCAAGCTTCGTTGCGCGGCCGCTGGCGGGGAGCTTCCTCAAGGTCATGGACTGGGTGGCGGAAAAGCTCAGGGCGACGCCAGCCGAAGAGAGCGCCTGATCGACGATCGATGTCGGGAATTCACCAAGCCGCACGATAATAGTTGTTGACCTTGCGTTCTACGCTTATGCTTTAGCGATTGGGTTCACACGTAGGAGTGTGACATGGACGACTACGAACGACGCGCTGCCGAGCGGCGAAAGTGCTATCTAAGTGCGCGATTGTTTCTTAATGGCAACACCAGTTCGCTTGATGCTGTCGTGCGCAACATCTCGCTTTTAGGCGTACGATTAGATGCGGACGACTTGTCCATTGTTCCATCGGAGTTTGAGCTGCTGATCCACGGCGGCAGAGCTGCAGACACAAAGCATCGCGCGCGTCGAATTTGGGTGGACAGTGGTCATATGGGCATCGCCTTCGATGCGGCTGAAGCGCTTCGCTGAAAGCCAACGACAGGTCCAACCCGGTGCGCCGTCCAATCAACGTGACGGTCGGGCCTCACTTCGGAACCCATTCGCGCGCCATCCGCTGCGCTTCGGCGATCTGAGCGGGCGTCATTTTGGCGGCCAACGCATCGCGGTTCTTGACTGCGAAGTTAAGGGTTTCGGCATCTTCTGCGCGGGAGGCTGCCAAGTTGAACCACATGTGGGCCCGCTCGTAGTCCTGCGGAATGCCTCGCCCGCGCTCGTACAACAAGCCGAGATTGACCTGCGCGAGGACGTTCCCTTGGTCTGCGGCCTTGCGCCACCACACGGCGGCCTGCGGATAGTTCTGCGGCACGCCATCGCCGTCGGCATACAACTTGCCGAGGTTGGCCTGGCCGAGGGCGTCCCCCTGGTCGGCGGCCTTACGGAACCACAGAGCGGCCTGCAAATAGTCCCGAGGAACCCCATCACCCTTGGCATATAAGAGTCCGAGATTGCTCTGCGCCTCGGCAAGACCCTGGTCAGCGGCCTTGCGCCACCAAATGGTGGCCTGCACGTAGTCCTGCGACACTCCATAGCCTTCGCGGTACATCGAACCTTGCCTATCCGCTTGACACCCATACCCACTAGATTTAGCGTTGGCTATGGATATGTTGGCCCGTGAAGACCTGCCTTTCCCCCGGTCTCTGCCGGAATTCCAGCGCATTTTCCCCGA
>JBEKLU010000151.1:0-12013 GCA_050010035.1 Roseiarcus sp. | reverse complement strand
CGCCAAAATGGCGGCGGACAATGGCGGCGATTTTCTCTTCACCTGTAAGGAAAGTTCGCACAAGGCCTTGTACGATTTCACCGACCGCGCCGAGGTTTCGCGTCACGAAGAAAAAGTCCGCACAGGCAAGACGACCGATACGTTCCGCTACCGCTGGATCGAAGCCGTGCCGCTACGCGACGGCAAGGATGCGATGCTGGTCAACTGGATCGGCTTCGAGATCGTCGACGCCAAAGGCCGCATCAAATACACCATGGCACCATGGCCTGGGTCACCAGCCTGCCCGTATCAAAGAATAATGTCGCCGAGATCGCCGCTTGCGGGCGAGCGCGATGGAAGATCGAGAACGAGAGCTTCAACGTGATGAAAAATCACGGCTGCGAACTCGAACACAATTTCGGTCACGGCAAACGTTTCCTGGCGATGACGATGGCCGAGCTCAATCTCCTCGCCTTCGCCTGGCATTCGGCCCTCGACCTGCTGGAGCCTCCCTGGCAAGCCGCACGCCAAGCCGCCGCCAAGCGAACCAGCTTCTTCGCCCATATCCTGACCCTGACCGCCTGCGTCATCTTCCCTTCCTGGCAGGTCTTTCTCCAAGCCGTCGCCACTTTCACAATCCCCCCAGACCTCATAAAAATCCGAGACAGCCCTTGAGCGCCAATCAGCAACCTACTTTTAGAATTGCTGGTGCCGCCGCGACCTTCGCCAATCGGCGGTCGCGGGCGTAAGTTGAGCCGCGAATCGCGTTTCGCCCGGCCTTGCGCCCCGGCCGAGCGCAGATGCGATCGCCAAGCGACGGAGACGTTCATCGTGCGCCCCGGCCCCCTGACGAGAAACAACGTGACGCAGCGGCTGCGCGGCGCCGTCGATCCGATCGGCAATCTTCTTTCCGAGGCGTTTCACCTGCTCGGCCTGTTCGCGATCGGCGCGGCGACCGTCTGGGCCGCCGCCCACGCCTTCGTGGCGATGATCGCCAAGGGCCACGCCTCGCTCGAGGATCTGCTGCTGCTGTTCATCTACCTCGAGATCGGTTCGATGGTCGGCATCTATTTCAAGACCAACCATATGCCGGTGCGCTTTCTCATCTACGTCGGCATCACCGCGCTGACGCGGCACCTGATCGTCGTCGTGCAGAGCGAAGCGGCGCCCGACTTCGGCATTCTGATCCTGGCCGGCGGCACGCTGGTCATGGCGCTCGCGGTGCTCGTCGTCCGCTTCGCGTCGTTTCATTACCCCAGCGAGAGCGAGAAGGACGGCGAAACCGCGCACGACGCTTAGAGCCGCCCGCGACGCGGCTTCCGCCGATCAGATATGGAGTTGCAGGGCGGCGTCGATCTTGTCGGCGAGCGCCGCGAAACCGTCGTTGCCGGGATGCAATTCGTTCGCCCAATCGGCCTCGCTCTTCAGCGTGCCGCGCAGATCGACATAGAAGACCTTGCCCGCGTATTTCTGCGCCAGCCCCTGCAGCATGACGTTCAGCGCGTCGATGAATTGCCGCACGATGTCGTGACGAACCTGGAGTCCGCCGGGGGCGCTGAGCGTGTAGTTCTTGTGGTTGAACGAATCGTCGAACCAGGGACCGATCTTCCACAGGCCGAGATCGAGCACGCCGCGACCGTCCGGCCAAGGATAATCGTAGCCGTGCACGAAGATCGGCATCGGGTTCGCGCCGGCCGCCTTCAGCGCGTTGCCGATGATGTATTCGTACGCAGTCTTGAAGGTGCGGCCGAGAACGCCGCTCACGACGTCGGGGTTGACCGACTGCAAGCCGGAACGCGAATTCTCGATGAAGGAAAAGAACTCCGCGCCCGCCACGTCGTTGCCGCCGGCCGACAGCAGCAACGCCTGCGGCTTGTCGCTCGTGATGCGATCGACCAACTCGACGATGCGCGAAACTTCGTCCGACTGCGGAACCCCGAGAAGATTGGTCGGCACGGGGCCGTAGGCCTCGTCGTTCAGCGTCGAGCCCGCCACCGCCAGGTTCGTCGAATCGCCGGACGGTCCGCTGAAGACATGGCCGTGATCTTCGTGCAGACAGCGGATGAGGTCCCGACCAGGAAAATAGTCGAACCAGGAATCGCCCTGCGCCATGAGATGAAACGTGTGCTTGGCGGGCGCGCCCGGCGCGCGCGCCATCAACTGAAACCGCGGCGAGGGAAGCGCCAGATAACCCTTGGCGGCGTGGCGCGAGGCGCGGATGCGCGCGAGCGCCGCCGGCTTGTCGGCGATTTCCTGCTCGATTTCCTGATACGACTGCGGTTGGTCGGCCATGACGTTCCTCCCTGTGAGAGTCTCGAGTCGTTTGGCGACGCGGCTCGCGCGGCACCGTCGAAACCCTGTCGGCCGCGCATTCTGCCAGCCGATTGCGACGCCGCGAACACGGCGAACGCGACGGAGCCGAACTTACAGCGCCCCGACCCTCTTCAGCGCGTCGATCCGCTCCGAGGTGAAGCCGCGCTCGCTTAAGATCTCCTCGCTGTGCTCTCCTTGCCTCGCGGGCGAGCGGGCGATCTCCGGCGAGGTGCGCGAGAATCGCGGCGCGGGCGCCGGCTGGAGCGCGCCGTCGCGCACGAGAAAGGTGTCGCGCGCCAGGTTGTGGGGATGACGCGGCGCTTCGTCCATATCGAGGATCGGCGCGACGCAGGCGTCCGTCCCTTCGAAGATCGCCGCCCATTCGTCGCGCGTCCGCCGCGCGAAGGCGTCTTCCAGAGCCGAGCGCATAGCCGGCCACGTCGCAGGATTCCAACGGTCGGCGAAAGCGCGCGCGTCGAGCCCCATCGCGCCGACCAGCGCGTCGAAGAATTGCGGCTCCAGCGCGCCGACGGCGAGCCACTTGCCGTCGGCGCAGCGATAGACGCCGTAGAAGGGCGCGCCGCCGTCGAGCAGGTTGGCCTGCCGCTCGTCGCGCCAAAGTCCCTTCGCCTTCAGGTTGTAGGTCATCGCCATCAGCAGGGCGACGCCGTCGGTCATCGCGGCGTCGACGACCTGGCCGCGCCCGGAGCTCTTCGCTTCCAGAAGCGCGCAGACGACGCCGAAGGCGAGCGCCATCGCGCCGCCGCCGAAATCGCCGAGAAGATTGAGCGGCGGCGTCGGCGCGCTCCTCTCGCCGATCGCGTGCAGCGCCCCGGTCAGCGCGATGTAGTCGATGTCGTGCCCCGCGCTCTGAGCTAGCGGCCCGCTCTGGCCCCAGCCGGTGACGCGGCCGAACACCAGCCTCGGATTGCGCGCGAGGCAGACGTCGGGGCCGAGGCCGAGGCGCTCCATCACGCCGGGGCGGAAACCCTCGATCAGCGCGTCCGCCGCGCCGATCAGCTCGAGCGCCGCCGCAACGGCCTCCGGCTTTTTCAGATCGAGCGCGATCGAGCGCCGGCCGCGATCGAGAAAGCCGCCGCCCTTCACCGCATCGAACGCGTCGCGCTTGCCCGCCGCCTTGCGGTCGAGCCGAACGACGTCGGCGCCCATGTCGGAGAGCAGCATCCCGGCGAACGGCGCCGGGCCGATGCCGGCCATCTCGACGACCTTGAGGCCGGACAACGGACCCATGGCGGATTCCCCCCCCTTCGCGCGGCGCGACGCAACGAGCCCTTACTGCGCCAGACAGCACTTCTTGTATTTCTTGCCGCTGCCGCACGGACACGGATCGTTGCGGCCGACTTCACGGAACGGATTGACGTGGGGCGCCTCGAAGCCCGGTTCGTCGTCGAGCCCCTCCCCGTCCTCCTCGTCCAATTCGTCCTCGTCCGGTCTCGCCCATTGCGAGAGCGTCTCGATCGAACTCTCCAGCGGGACGACGAAATCGCCCTGAAAGCCGGAGAGGCCGGTCGGGTCCTCGCGGGCCATCTTCACCTGTTGGTCGAAGTCGGCAAGACCGTATTCGCCTTCGCCAATGAAGTGGTCCTTGATCAATATTGCGACGTCGAGACGCAGATCGTCGTAGCCGAGATTGGCGGCCGTCGCCGCCCAGGCTGCCCAAAGGTAGGATGGGCCGCGCGGCTTCATTTCGCGGCGCAATCGCTTGAGATAGGCGCGCATTTCGTCGTCGCCGAGGACGCCCCGGGCGCGCGCGAGATAGCCGAGCGCCTCGAGCGCGGCCCCGCGCGCGAATTCGTCGCCGCCCGGCGATTCGATCGCGCCGATCAGCGGCGCCGGATCGCCGTCGTAGACGTTGATGAGAATGCCGCTCAACGTCGACGCGTCGGCGTCGCCGAGAAAATCGCTCGCCTCCTCGCCTTCGCCGATCATCCGGCACAGCGGCGCATAGGCGCGCTCGTCGCGCTTTTCGCCGCAGAGGTGGGCGATGTAGAAGAGTTCGTCCATGGCCGTTTCGGATCGCGCCGCCGCCGCGGCGAAGGCGCGCAGCCTGGCGACGAAGCGCGGCGAGGCTTCGTCCCAATGGTCGAGCGCCCATTGCAGCGCCGCGCGCGGCAGTTCCTCGGCCTCGACGAACTGGCGCAAGGCTTCGTCGACGTTCATGCGCGGCCTCGTGCTCTCAAATCCGGCGTCATCTCGACGGCCGCCCGGCGTCATCTTGACGGCCGGCGGGCTCGCGCGCAACCGCTATCACTTCCTCCAAAGCGCCCTGCCGGCGCCGACGAGCAGCGCGAGCCCGGAGGCCAGCAGCAGCGCCAGCACCAGCCGCTCGAACGCCGATTCGCTGAAACGGCGATAGAACCGCGCGCCGATATAGGAGGGGATCAGCATCGCCGGCGCGACGAGGCCGAACAGGTGAAACGCCGTCGCGTCGAGGGTTCCGGTGCTCGCGTAGGCGCTGAGCGTCAGGACGTGCATGGCGATGTTGTAGACCTGCATCGTCGCGCGCCTGAGATCGCGCTTCCAGCCGCGCAATTGCGTCCAGATCGCCGGCACGGTTCCCGACATGCCGCCCAGACCCCCGAGCACGCCGCCGACGAGGCCGGCGAAGGCGTCGAGGCCGCCCCCGCCCGCCTTGAAGCGCGGCGGATCGCGCACCGCCAAGCCGAAGAGGCCGTAAAGCGTCAGCAGCGTCCCGATCGCCAGCTTGAAGCGCGTCGGATCGGCGTTGTGCAGCAGGAACACGCCGATGGGCACGCCGAGCGCGCCGCCGACGACCAGCGGCGCGATGCGCCTAAAGTCGAAACCGGCGCGCACCGAGGCCAGGCTGGCGATCTGCCCGAGCAGCGCGCCGAACACCGCCAGCGGCGCGGCGATCTGCGGCGGCAGCGCCCAGGCCCACAGGCCCATCGCGACGAGCGAGAAGGCGAAGCCGGAGAGCCCCTGGACGAAGCCCGCCAAGGCGGCGCCGAGCGCCACCGCGCCGATCATCAGCGCCGAATCAGGCATCGCGGCCGGCGCTCGTCATGCGGAGCGGCGCTGCAACGCGGCGGCGCGGATCGCGCTCAAGGTCGTCGTCGGCGTGATCGCCTCCGGGTCGACCTTCACGTGCAGGATCGCCGGCTTGCCCGATTGCAGCGCGCGCGCGAAGGCGGGCAGGAACTCCGAGGTTTCCTCGACCGTTTCGCCGTAGCCGCCGAACGCCCGCGCAAGGGCGGCGAAATCGGGATTGCGCAACGCGGTCGCGCTGATGCGGCCGGGATATTCGCGCTCCTGATGCATGCGGATGGTGCCGTACATGCCGTTGTCGACGACGACGACGACGATGGGCAGATCGTATTGCGCGGCGGTGGCGAATTCCTGCCCGTTCATCAGGAAATCGCCGTCGCCGGAGAAGGCGACCACGGTGCGATCGCCGAATATGCGCTTGGCGGCGACCGCCGCCGGCACGCCGAAGCCCATCGAGCCGGAGGTCGAGCCGATCTGCTGGCCGAAACGGCGGAAGCGCAAGTAGCGGCCGGGCCACAGGGTGAAATTGCCGGCGCCGTTGGTGACGATCGCGTCCGGCGCCGCCTCGCGCAATTGCAGCATGATCTGGCCGAGCTGCACCCGCCCCGGACCCGCCGGCGCGACGTCGCTCCAGGCGAGATACTCGGCGCGCGCCGCGCGCGTCGCTTCGCTCCAGGGACAAGCGCCCGGCGGCTCGAGGCCTTCGAGCGCGGCGCAAAACGCCGGCGGCGTCGCGACGATGCCGAGGCTGGGATGATAGACGCGGCCGATCTCCAGCGCGTCGGCGTGGACGTGGACGAGTTTTTGGCGCGGCTCGGGGACGGCGAAGAGCGTATAGCCCTGCGAGGACGCTTCCGACATGCGGGCGCCGATCAGCAGCACGAGGTCGGCCGCCTCGATGCGGCCTTTGAGCTTCGGGTTGGGGCCGATGCCGATCTCGCCGACGTAATGGGGAAGTCCGCCGTCGACGAGGCTGGCGCGACGGAAGGAGGAAGCGACCGGCAGGTCGAAGCGCTCGGCGAAGCGCATCACCGCGGCGCCGGCGCGCTCGCTCCAGCCACCGCCGCCGACGATCGCGATCGGGGCCTTGGCCGCCCACAGCATCTTCTGCAATTCGGCCATTTGCGCCTGGCCCGGCCAGATCGGCGCCGGCTCGACGCGCGGCGCGTCGGCGACCTCCGCCGTCTCGGCGAGCATGTCCTCGGGCAGCGCGAGAACGACCGGGCCTGGGCGGCCCTGCATCGCGGTGTGGAACGCGCGCTGGACGATCTCCGGCAGGCGGGCGGGATCGTCGACCTCGCTCGCCCATTTGGCGGTCGAGCCGAAGAAGGCGCAGTAGTCCATCTCCTGGAAGGCGCCGCGCCCGCGCATCGCGCGCTCGACCTGGCCGACGAAGAGAATCATCGGCGCCGAATCGTGCTCGGCGATGTGGACGCCGTGCGCGGCGTTGGTCGCCCCTGGCCCGCGGGTGACGAAGCACACCCCCGGCCGCCCGGTCAGCCGCCCCTCGGTCAACGCCATGATCGCCGCGCCCGCCTCCTGCCGGCAGACGACGACCTCGATCTTGGAATCGTAGAGCGCGTCGAGCGCGGCCAGGTACGATTCGCCCGGCACGCAATAGACCCGCTCGACCCCCTGGGCGACGAGCTGATCGACGAGGATTTGTCCGCCGGTTCGCAGTCGCGCGGCGTGCGTCACGAGAGGCTCCTCCGGCCGGAATGAGAGTGCGCGCCTGTTTGGCAGGAAGGGGCGGAGGGCGCAAGCTTGGAGGGCGGGCCGCTATTGGCGTTCGCGCCCCTCTCCCGCGTAGCCCGTCGAAAGACGGGCGTTCTTCCGAACGCCCTATGCGGGAGAGAGTAGGGTGAGGGCGGTGGGTCACAGCGCAGCGCCCCAAGCTTTTTCAAGGATTTCCAAACTTTTCCAAGGAAATTCCAAGGGAATTCCAAGCTTTTCCAAACTTTTCCAAGGATTTCCAAGCTTTTTTCCTTGGCCGTTTCGAGGGAAATCAAGGGGTTAGCGGTCAGTGGAGCCGGAATCGCGCTTTCTCCGATTTCTGCGTCGTCTCGACCGCGATGGGCGGCCCGGCGACGCCCTGCCGAACGCCCTCGCGATTCAACATAGCGCTAATTCTGATTATCGGAAAGAAATTGTCGGCGGCGATTTCCGCGAGGGCCCTCGGGCAAGCGCGGCGCCGCATGCGCCAACGCGAAAGCCGACCGCCGCGACGCCGGCGCCGTGCAAGTTCGGCAGAGAGCGCAGTCGACTTCATGGAAGCGTTTCTTTCCGAAGCCGAGGGGCTGTCAAGGGGCGAAGCCCGCCTGCGGCGGCGCGCGCATAGGGCGTCGAGAGACGCCCGTCTCTCGACGGGCTATGGGCGCGCCCTTGACAGCCTCTTGGCTTCGGAAGTCTTGGCAGCCATGAGGAAAGACGGCGCGGTGTGTTGCGGAGAGAGGCGGGGCAGTTCTGGCCAGGAAAATCCTGAGCCTTCAGGTGCATCGTGAAATAGCGCAATTCGTATCCTGTCCCCGTAATGCCCGTAATGCCGTAATGCCCGTAATGCCCGATCGTGGGTCAGCCGACAATCATCGAAACTTGAACGGCGCCGGTGCTTCGCAGGACGCGCATCGAAACATCCGAGCCCGACCGCTTGAGTTCGATATCGACCATTGCGTCGTTCAACCGAAGTTGGCGCAAGACAATTTGATCAAAGGAAGGGGGGAGCCGCGGATTGCGGAAGCGGATCGCTCTTGCGGCCGGATCGAATTCGATCCCGAGCGCGGCCTGAATCATCAGGAAAAGGGAGCCGCTGGCCCACGCTTGGGGGGAACAGGCCACGGGATAGAGCGTGGGTCCCGCTCCGGGGCGTCTACGAAAACCGCAAAACAATTCAGGCAATCGCCGCAATTCCATGTAACTGGCGGCGGCCAGCATCGCCTCGAATATCTTGTCCACGTGCTGCTGAAACCCATACCGCGATAGTCCAAGCGCGATGAAAGAGTTGTCATGCGGCCAGATCGAACCATTATGATAGGACATCGGATTGTAACGCGGCTCGTCCTTGGCGATCGTCCGAATTCCCCACCCCGAGAAGAAATCCGCCGAGATCATCGCGTCGGCGACACGGCGAGCGCGATCCGGGGACGCTATCCCAGTCCATAGGAGATGCCCGGCATTGGATGCTCGCACTCGGCAAGCCCGCTTCGCTCCATCGAGCGCCATCGCATAGAGACCGATATCCTCGCACCAGAAAGCGTCCTCGAATCGGACCGCCAGATCATCCGCGGCTCGATCCAACTTCGCCGCCGCTTCGTGCTGACCTAAGCGTCGCGCACATCGCGCCGCCGATCGCTTTGCGGCATAGGCGTAGCCTTGGACCTCGCACAGGGCGATAGGACCCTGCGCCAGTTCTCCATCAAGATGGTAGACCGCGTCGAAGGAATCTTTCCACCCTTGATTCCGCAAGCCATGGCTCAGCCCCTGGTCGCCGTTCCCATCATATTCGAGAAATCCGTCGCCATCCGGATCGCCGGACGAATCCATCCAATCCAGCGCCTTTTCGACAGCCGGCCACAGCTCGCGCAACGTGGCTTCATCATCGGTGCGTTCGACATAGAGCCCGACCAGAATCACGAAGAGCGGCGTCGAGTCGACCGAGCCATAATAGAGACCAAAAGGCACCTCTTTCAGAGCGGCCATTTCGCCGCCGCGCATCTCGTGCAGGATCTTGCCCGGTTCCGCATTCTCGACCGCGTCGAGGGTCGTCGCCTGATAAGCCGCGAGGCGCCTGAGGACGCCCCGCGCGACCAGTGGGTCGCACCAAAGCATTTGCAGGGCCGTGAGCAAACCGTCACGACCGAAGGTGGTGGAATACCACGGGATGCCGGCATAGGGATAGAGTCCCTCCGGCGTCTCCGTGATCAGCATCCGAAGATCCGCCATCGCGCGGCAAAGCGCTTCATTGAGCACGTCGTTCGACGTCTCCATGGAGCCTGCGTAGCGCGACACAAAACGGCGATGGCGATTGGCGGCCACGAGTCCCTTTAGAAAGCTGGCGCGTTCCGGGAGTTGCGAGCTGAGGCACTCGGCCGACACAAATATGTGTAGGATCTTGCCGGCTTCCAACCGAACCTGATAGGTGGCCGCGCTCGCCAGCAGTTGGGTCGGCGGCGGCTCGAAGCAAATATTCGTTTTCCGCTCTGTCCCATCAAGACCGATGTAGACGAAGGCGACTTCGCTCTCGCTGCGGACAACCTCTTGCATGTGTCCGCGCCGCTCACGTTTATGGCTGCGCACTTCGAACAGGTCGGCAAAATCGGCGCCGAAAGTGAGCGCGAGCGTGAAGGCGATCGGCGCCTGGCTGTGATTGCTGATGGCCACCCGTTGGTGGGCAGTGCTCTTCCAAAGATAGGCGGTGCGCACGATGTGAAGCGAGTCGCGCTGCAGAGCAATATGACCCTCGTAGAAAATGTCCGGATTGGTCAGATCCGCCGTCAGCGTCAGATCATCGTCCCGAACGCTCGAGCCCAACAGTAAGGGTTGCATCCCGTTGATCAACAATTCGAGGCGCGACAGATAGCGCGTGTCATGATCGAATAGCCCGTCGGGCCCGCCGGCTGACGCGCCCATGTCGCCATGGCTGTCGAAAACGGCGAACGTATCGTCATGTTTGAGCGTGCGACGCGGGCGTGCGGACGGACCGGTCGAAGCAATGTAAAACGGGGCTTCGGCCATCGTGTCGATCGAGCCGACGGCGCCGTCTGCCGTTCTAGGGGACGCCTCAACTCGCATAATGTTCCACGCCATTCTTTCTCTGGAGAGGGATGACATTGGGCCCCAGCGCCGAGGCGGCTTGGTCAGGGATGAGCTTGGCGCCTCGGCCGATGCTGCGATAGACGTCGAGATAGTCGTTCGCCATGCGCCGGGACGAGAAGCGCTCCTCGAAGCGCCGCCGCACCGCGCGCCGATCAAGTCGGATCGCCTCGGGCAGCGCACGGATCGCCTCGTCGACTGTGGCGACAATCCGCCCCGTGAGACGGTCGTCGACGACTTCCGGAACCGAGCCGCAACGAAACCCGAGAACGGGCGTTCCGCACGCCATCGCTTCGATCATGGCGAGTCCAAATGGCTCGGGCCAGTCGATTGGAAAGAGCAACGCAAGTGCGTCGCCGAGAAATCTTGCCTTGTTGCAATCGTTGATCTCTCCGACGAACTCCACGCCGGCGCGGCCGAGCAAGGGCGCGATCACCTCACGAAAATAGGCTTCGTCCACCTTGTCGATTTTGGCGGCGATCTTTAGCGGCAGACCCAGCGCGCTAGCGATGGCGATCGCTCGATCGGGGCGTTTTTCGGGAGAAATGCGACCAAGAAAGGCCAAATAGCCGCCGCGGGCCTCATAGGTCGGCGCGAGAAGATCGAGTGGCAATCCATGATAGATCGTCTTCACGACATTGGCGTCGGCGATCGGTTGGCGCTGCGCATTCGAAACCGACACGAGCGGCATTTCCGGGAACGCGCGGTACAGGGGAAGGAGGTCGGGCAGATCCTGGCGTCCATGCAGCGTCGTAAGCGTTTTGGCGGCGACATCCCGGAACAGAGGCATGTGGAAGGCGTCGATATGGAAATGCAGGATGTCGAAAAGATGTGAGCTGCGGCGTACCTTATCGAGCATGATCATGTAATACGGCACGCAGTCCTGAACGGCGGGATTGAGGCGTATCGCCTCCTTTGTGCAAGCGACGAGTCGCGCAGATGTTACGGAGTCGCCGCTCGCAAATAGCGTCACATCGTGCCCCTCCTGCACCAGCGCTTCGCACAGATACGAGACGACGCGTTCCGTCCCCCCATATAGCCGGGGCGGCACGCTCTCCATCAATGGAGCGATCTGCGCAATCTTCATCTTGGGTCCCTCAAATTGGTGAGGCAAACTCTCACGGCGCGTCGGTGAAAATATGGCTCCTTGTTCGATCGCTGCTACGTCGTCACGCCAAGACTAGCATCGCTCGCTGGCCGATGGAGCCCAACACGGCAAGCAAGACGGCGGTTGGAGATCTTGGCGGCCCTGATGTTGAACGCCCCGAGCTGTTTACGGCGACCCAAGGACGCACAGCTCGAGGTTCTCCTGAGAGAGGCGCTGCGGCCGATTGCCTAGCTCGCAAAGCCCACGACGGGGTTCGAACGAGTCGCGTGACCAAGATCCATCGCTCTCGCGCCCCGGCGGGCGTTCCGAAGCCGCCGTCTGAGCGCCGATCGTCCAATCCAGCGCGCTGGGCTCCCAATTGGCGCGCGCTCGAATTGTCGCAAAGGAGAACGCTGCTAGCGCGACCAAACCGCTTCCGATCAGGTTGCATATCAACATGACTGCCTCCCTCGGCCGCTTCCGACCTTGACATGAGGCGCAGAATACTGGCTCCGCGCCACGGCGATAGGATCGGAATTTACCTATTGGACGGAATGGCCGTGGGCGATTCAACGCGCCAGAATCCATCTCGAAACGCCGAACGGTGGCGCGCCGAATCGCGTCGTCACGTCCGTAGCGCCCGATACGCGAACGCCGCCGAGTGGGTAGATTCCGAAGGCATTGTCACGTTGGCTCAGTATAGGCGCTTTTTAGCTGTTTTGGCTCGACGGCGAGAAACGCAAGCCATTGATTTTGCTCATGCGGGTCGAGGGGCTGCCACCGCTATTGACAAGTAAC
>JBEKLU010000150.1:0-11814 GCA_050010035.1 Roseiarcus sp. | reverse complement strand
TAGGGTGAGGGGCCGGGGTGATTGGCCGCTATGACACCCTAATACGTCTTGCCCGTCTCCAACTGCGTCTTGGCGTCGAGCTCGTGCTTGGCGGGCGGGGGGATATCCGGCGGCGGCGGCGGCGCGCTCGCGCAGGCGCCGAGCGCCAACGCGAGCGACAACGCGATCAGGGATCGAGAGAAATTGGACATGAAGGCCCCCAAGGTGAGAGTTCGCTTCGCCACCTACGAAACGCCGTGGCGCTTTAATCGGCCAATCGTGTCCCTTTTGCGTCGGCCTCGCGCCCCCGAAAGGACTTGTCGATGATCCCCGCCGCGCGAATCGCCGCTGCCATCGAAGTCCTCGCCGACGTCGAGGGGCGCCGCCGTCCCGCCGCCGACGCGCTCAAGGACTGGGGCCTGGCGCGCCGCTTCGCCGGCTCCGGCGACCGCGCGGCGATCGCCGGCCTGGTCTACGACGCCTTGCGCCGCAAGGCCTCCTCCGCCTGGATCATGGGCGAGGCGAGCCCGCGCGCCGAGATTCTCGGCGCGCTCAAGCAATTGCGGGGCCTGAGCGAGGAGGAGATCGCGGCGCTGTTCACGGGAGAGGGCCACGCGCCGGCGCCGCTCAGCGAGGCGGAGCGCGAGCGGCTGCGGGCCGGCGATCTCAGCGGCGCCCCCGCCCACGTGCAGGGCGACTATCCCGAATGGCTGGCGCCGGCCTTCGCCGAGACTTTCGGCGAACAGGCGCTCGAAGAGGGCAGGGCGCTCGCCAACCGCGCTCCGGTCGACCTGCGCGTCAATACGCTGAAGACCGATCGCGACCATGCGCTGGCGGCGCTCGCCCATCTCGGCGCGCTTCCGACGCCCCTCTCGCCGATCGGGCTGCGCGTCCCGATCCGCGCCGACGGACGCGGCCCGGCGCTCTCCGCCGAGCCGGCCTATGTCAAGGGCCTCGTCGAGGTGCAGGACGAAGGCTCGCAACTGGCGGCGCTGCTTACCGGCGCCGAGCCGGGCATGCAGGCGCTCGACTTCTGCGCCGGCGCCGGCGGCAAGACCCTCGCGCTCGCTGCGATGATGGCCAACCAGGGCCAGATCTACGCCAGCGACCCCGACGGCCGGCGCCTGGCGCCGATCTTCGGTCGGCTGGAGCGGTCGGGCGCCCGCAACGTCCAGGTGCGCGCGCCGCGCGGCGTCCGCGACGTCCTCGCCGACCTCGCCGGCCGCTGCGACCTGGTGTTGATCGACGCGCCGTGCAGCGGCTCGGGCGCCTGGCGGCGCAGCCCCGACGCGAAATGGCGCATGCGCCCGGGCGCGCTGGAGCAGCGCATCAAGGATCAGGCCGAGTCGCTGGAGAACGCGGCGCGATTCGTCAGGCCCGGCGGACGTCTGGTCTATGTCACCTGCTCGCTGTTGAAGGTGGAGAACGAGGACCGCGTCGCCGCGTTCCTCGAGTCGCACGGCGATTTCCTGCCGCTCGAGGCGGCGCATTGGGCGCGCGCCTGCGGGCTGGAGGCGCTCGCCGGCCTATCGTCGCGGCTGGGCGCGGGAATTCGCCTCAGCCCCTTGCGCACGGCGACGGACGGGTTTTATGTCGCCGCGTTGACCCGCAGCGCGTGACGGCGGGCGGCGCCGTCGCGGCATTGTCGCGCGAAGGACCGAAGCTCGCGCCGCGCCCGCCAACGGGCCGCGGCGCATCGAATCAACGGGGAATGGGGAGAACCATCATGCACGAGCCTATTGGCGTCATGGGCACGCCGGGCGTCGGTTTCTTCACGCTCATCATCATCGGCGGCTTCGCCGGCTGGATCGCCGGCATGATCCTGGGCGCCCGCCACGGGATTTTCACCAACATCCTGATCGGCATCGCCGGCTCGTGGATCGGCTCCGAACTCGCGGATATGGCCCATGTCGCCGTGCGCCACACTTTAGGCCATTTTGTCGCCGCCCTGGTCGGCTCGGTGGTGCTGCTCTATCTCTGGCAGCTCATCAACAACCGCGGGCGAGCCTGATCGGGCGAACGATGGCGCGACCCGCGCTGGAGACGTCATGACTGTTCTCATCGACCTCGTCGGCGGCGATCCCAGCGCGACGCGCCCGCGCCATCCCGAAAAAGCGCATCGGCCGGACCAGCCGGTCGCGCGCAAGCCCGCCTGGATCCGCGTCAAGGCGCCGGGATCGGCAGGATTCGCCGAGACCAACGGAATCATGCGCGAGCACAAGCTCGCCACCGTCTGCGAGGAGGCGCGCTGCCCCAACATCGGCGAGTGCTGGGATAAGAAGCACGCCGCGTTCATGATCATGGGCGAGACCTGCACGCGCGCCTGCGCCTTCTGCAACGTGCGCACCGGCCTGCCCGACGCGCTCGACGCGGTCGAGCCGGCGCGCGTCGCCGACGCCGTCGCCAAGCTCGGCCTCGCCCACGTCGTGGTGACCTCGGTCGATCGCGACGATCTCGCCGACGGCGGCGCCGAGCATTTCGCCCGCACCATCCGCGCCATCCGCGCGAGCGCGCCGGCGACCACCATCGAGGTGTTGACCCCCGATTTCCTGCGCAAGGACGGCGCGCTGGAGATCGTCGTCGCGGCCGAGCCGGATGTCTTCAACCACAATCTCGAGACCGTGCCCTCGAAGTATCTCAGCGTGCGTCCCGGCGCGCGCTATTTCCATTCGCTGCGCCTGTTGCAGCGCGCCAAGGAGCTCGACGCCAAGCTGTTCACCAAGTCGGGAATCATGGTGGGCCTCGGCGAGGAGCGCAACGAAGTGCTGCAACTGATGGACGACCTGCGCAGCGCCGACGTCGACTTCCTCACCATCGGCCAATATCTCCAGCCGACGCCCAAGCATCATCAGGTGATGCGCTTCGTCACGCCGGAAGAGTTCCAGTCCTACGCGACGTTCGGCGCGGCGAAGGGCTTTCTCTTGGTCGCGGCGAGCCCGCTGACGCGCTCCTCGCATCACGCCGGCGAGGACTTCGCCAAGCTCAAGGCGGCGCGCCTGGCCAAGATGAGCGCGCCTTCTATTGACCCTCGGCGGGGGAGGCTGTAGGCCTTCGCTGCCCAAGCAAGAGCGCGTAGCTCAATCGGTAGAGCATCTGACTTTTAATCAGGGGGTCGTGGGTTCGAGTCCCACCGCGCTCACCAAGCAATAGCAAGAACTTAGGCGGTTCTCCTCAGCAAGAGAGTTTGGACGGATTTCGATCCGGGTAACTCTGGGGGTAGCAATCCGGCGAACCCCTCGATCGCGCCGTACCCCAAACGAAACGGCCGCCGAGTCGCCCCGGCGGCCGGTCTTTAGAACGGCGAGCCGATCGCATCGCGGTCAGCCCTCTCTGCCAAAGTTCTCGAAGCCGGCGTCCGGGCCGATGACGTAAAGCACTTTTCCAAGTGTGTTCATAAATCCGATCACGACGCCGTTTATTTTTGGCGTTGCGTCCGCCCATGCTCCGCTCGGTCCGGCGCGGACCATGTCGCCGACGATTTGCGCGAGCAGCGTTGTCCACCCCAATGTTCCATCGTTCGACTGCAGAAACTCGATCGCGAAGGTACGCCCCGTTTCGTAGTCCTCGCCATAGTTGCCGCTCGGCTCGATCGCCCAAGTCGAGAGGCGTTTCTTGTCGAAAAATGGGAGCGCATACAGATCGTATTGCGATTTCGCCTTTGCCCTTGGGCCGCCTCTCGACGTCCGCGCCTCGTGTTTGGCGCCGTCAATTGGCGCCGGTGAGCGCTGCGGAAAGGGGATGATCTCAGCCATTGGCGGGCTCCTTCGGTTGCGGGCGAGCGGTGTCGAGCCTCTGGCGCGCAGCGGCGAGCTTTTCCGACGCCATGCAGAGGACGGTCTGCATCGGGTCGCATTCTTCCTTGACGAGTTTGGCCGCAGCCATCCAGGCCGCCTCGATCAAGTTGCGGACATCGACCAGTTCGTCGTCGACGTCGAGCAGGATGGACGATCGCTCGCGCTCGGTCATCGGCCCCGGTTGCTGGCCTTGGGCGGGCAACGCTCCGCCGTCGGCCGAAACGGTTGGTTTCGACATTGGACTTCCTCTCAGGTTATGGCGCTTGGGGTGTCAGGCGAGCGCCAGGACGCCTTTCAGGGCCGCTTTCACGGCGGCGAGGTCGGGAAGATCGGCGACCATGGCCCGTTGGCCAGCGCTGTGCGCCCAAAGGATGGCGCGCGCCTTCACCTTCAAGCCGTCCGCAGTCCGCGCGCGTACAGCAAGGATTTGGCGGGCGATGCGCTCGCACTCGACGCGAAGCTGTTCGCCCTTCCGGCCCGCAGCGGCGCGCTCGTCCCGCCAGGCTTCGTCGAGATCGCGGCCGAGGTCGCGAAGGGCGCCGTCGGCGAAGAGAACTGCCGCGAGGGACCCGGTCGGCGCGGTCGCGAGCGCCGGGGCCATGGCGACATCAAAAAGAGCAGAACGGATCGAGGCGGACATCGGCGAACCCAAAGATAACGAAAATCGTTATGAACAAACTAAATCGTTGCCGCTTGCATGTCAAGCGAAAATCGTTATACTGAGCGAAATTCGTTGCCTAGGTGACAGCATGATCAACGCGCCGCAACTCCGGGCCGCCCGCGGTCTCTTGGGATGGTCTCAGGCCGAGGTCGCAAAGGCCGCCTCGGTCGGCTTAAGCACTGTGCGGAATTTCGAGACGGGCCAGTCAACGCCGATCGCAAACAATCTGGCGGCCATCCGCAACGCCCTTGAATCCGCCGGCGTCGAGTTCATCGCCGAGAATGGCGGCGGGGCGGGCGTGAGGCTGCGGAAGGGCAAGCCCGACGCGGGATTCATCGCCGCGGAGGATTTGAACGCGAGCAACGACGAATAGGCGCTCCGCATGGGCTTCCGATTCCGTAGGCGCGTCTCGATCATCCCCGGCTTGCGCGTGAACCTCAGCAAGAGCGGCGCGAGCGTGCGCGCCTGATGGGCGAGGTTCTTATCGATGCCTTGTGAGGCTAGGGTGGGTCTCTCTACTGGGGTTTCCGCCACCCCAGTAGACTGATATGGCTGACCTCCCGTGGCGAGACCGACAGTCTCCTTTTGCTCGACGCGCAATTGGTCAATCCGACGCGTGGCGCGCAGACGGATTTCAATGGCGTCGGCCTCGAGGTCGCGCCAATTGGCGCATGCTGATTTGCGCCGCGCGCTCGATTCGACTCGCTCGACGCCAAGTGGTTGAGTGGTCGCGTCATCGGAGGGGACCATGCAAAACATCAGCGTCGAGTATCTATTGGCTAGGACGATCGCTCAGGAGCTCTTGCTGCGGGGTCTATATGCTAAGTGGGCGGTCGAATCGCCTCATCCCCGGGAATCAAATCGGAAGATGCTGGACGGAATGGTTGCGACAATGTGGGCTGTCGAGCCGCCAAAAGATGATGACGAGCGTCGACTGTATCAGAGTATCGAGGCTTGCCTTCAAGAGTTTCGGGACCAAGTCGACACTCGCCTGAAGGGCGAAGGCTTCCCGGAATAACGCGCTCGCCAGGCGCGAGACGGCAACGGTCAAAATCCTTTGTCATGCTATCGTTCTCCCATGCTTCACTGTCGCACCTGCCCGCTGCCCGGCGGCTTCGTAGCCATTTTTCGCAGGGCGTCCGCGAAGCCCTTCAGCCCGATCGCGGCGGCCTCGGCGTGGCCTGGCGGAAGATCCTTGCTCTTCCCTTGTATCCCCGCGAACATTTCAGCCCAATCCGCAACTTTGAACAGGTCGACGAGCCCGCGCTCGCGGAGCGCGCAAGCGATTGCGGCGGACTGATGAAGGGCGATGCCCATCGTGATTGCGGCCATGTCGCCGAGATCGCCCAACGTCGCGGGGCGGTTCAGATCGGGCACGGGTATCTCCTTGCGGGGAGGCGTCGTCATGCGCCCGCCAATCTGCGCAACCCATGATGGGCGCCGTCGCGCACGGCCTGGTTGACCGCCTTGGCGAGCGCGCCGCCGTTGGCGCGTAAGGTCGCGGCGATCGTCGAGGAATCCATGGAATGAAAGTGAAATTGCGGAGCGACGTTGGCGCTGACCGAAGGTGCGCCGCCCATCGACGGGCTGTAGGGCTGGGCCATCTTCGCCGGTGTGATCGTCTCGTCGGCATGGACCATGGCGAGACCCGAACTGAGTACATAGCCGCCAATGTCGGCTGAGCCGATGGCGAGCACTTCGGCGGCGGCTTCTGCGCCAGCCGGGACGGCGGCCGGCCCAATCATCGGCGCCAGCCATGCCGCGACGCCCGCGCCGGCGGTGCCTGCGTCCATCGGCACGATCGCAGCCTTTTGCGTCGTGGCGGCGCCAATTTGGCCGGCGGCGCCTGTCGAGGCCGCTGCGGTCTGAATGCCGAATGCCGTCAGAATCGCTGCAGTGACGGAATTGGTTGAGGCGATATTCGCCAGCGCGGTCGCGGCATGTTCGTCCGCCCATTTGATGCAATACTTGATCGTGTCCTCGATCATCGAGGCGGCCATGTTCTTGAAAGCCTGACGAACGGATTCCGTCTGCCTCAGCAAGCCATCGACCTGAGAATTCATCGTTCCCGCGATCGTGTCGGCGGCTGATTTCGAAGACGCCGCAGATGCCTCGGCCGCCTTGGCCTGTGCGTCGGACTCCTGCTTGGCGATCTGCGTCAGGTCCGTCGCTTCCTTCGCCCAGATCGCCTCTTTTTGCTGCGAGGAAAGCGCTGCGCTCGCCGTCGCCTTGTCGGCGGCATTGATCACGGCCATCGCCTCGGCGTCGAGCGCCTGGTTGGTCTGGGCCAACCATTGCGACATCGTGATCTGGTGCGTCTTCAATTCGTTGTTGAGCGAGTCGATGACGAGGGTCTCAGTGTTCTTGGCCGCTTCGGTGTCGCGGGTGAAGGCGTCCTCGACATCCTTCGCGGCTTGCTTGGCCGCAGCGGCGGCGCCGGACATATCCACCATAGCCGGGACTTGCGCGGTCGGCGCGGCCGCACCCTGAGCGGCGCCTCCCCACAGAGACTTGATCTGCACCATCGAGTCGCGCGCGCTCGCCACCATGCGCTCGCCGCCCGCCTGCAAATCGGCTGCAACCTTCGCCGAGGCCGCCTTCGCATCGGCGTCGGCCTGCGAGAAATCGAAGACGCCCTTGAACGCGCCGCCGATCTTGGCCGCCGAGGCCGCGGCGTCATCGCTCATGGAGGCCGCCGCCGCCTTCGCGCCGGCGAAATCGAGCTTCAGCGTATCGCCAATGACAGTCCCGAGATCGGTGAACTGGCGTTCGACCGCGCGAACCGCTTCTTCGCCGGCCGTAACGAGGGCGGTGAAGAAGCCGGGGATCGCATTGCCGAGAGTAACGAAGATGTCGCGCGTGACGGAGCCGAAGCCGACCACGGAATCGCGCACCGCCGCGAACGCCATATCGCCGGTGATCCCGACCTGAATGACGGCCTCGGTCAGCCCTTCGGAGAACGTCATCGATGCTTTGAGCGCAGTCGCAAGCGCATTGAGTTCGGCGCCCGCCATCCCGCCGCTCTTGACCGAATTGGAAAAAGCCTGAGCGAGTTGCGTCATTTGCCCGGCGACGGCCTCGGCCACGCCGATGAATGGCTTGAACGCCTCGATCTCGACGCCCTTGATCGATGCGCCCAGCGTCACGAACCCATGCTGCATCTCGACTAGACGCCCCGTCGTCATTTCGTCGAGGACGCTGTTCGTCGTATCAGCTTGGGCGCGCATCCGATTGAGCCCGGCGCTCCCCTCATCAAGCAACGGGATCATCTGGACGAAGCCGCGCCCGAGCGCGCCGAGCGCCGCAGTCTTGGCCGTCCCGTCAGCAAAGCGCGCGGTCGCGTCCGCGATCTTGTTCATCTGCTGATCGAAATTGAGGCCCTGCAACTCCTTGGCGCTGAGACCGAGCGCTTTGAGGCCCTCGGCCATACGGCCAGTTCCCTTTTCGGCCCCTGCGAGACCGGCCTCGAACCGGCCCATCATCATCGCCAGATTGCCGGTGTCCGTTCCGGTCATCTGGGCGGCGAATCCGAGTTCGCCCACCTGCTCGGGCGTGATGCCGAGGATTTTCGACATGCGCTCGGTCTGCTCGCCGAGTTCGCCCATGCTCTGGACGAAGTCGGCGATTTCCTTGACTGCGAATGCCGCCGCAGCCGCCTCGCCAAGCCCGGCGAATGAACTGACGAGGCCGTCAACCGGCCCGGTGACACTTTCGATTGCGGCTTTGGCCTCATTGACGCCATTGACGAGTTCGCCAACGTTTGCGCCA
This sequence comes from Roseiarcus sp., assembly GCA_050010035.1. Classification (GTDB taxonomy): domain Bacteria; phylum Pseudomonadota; class Alphaproteobacteria; order Rhizobiales; family Beijerinckiaceae; genus Roseiarcus. The sequence goes on along the minus strand of JBEKLU010000150.1, from coordinate 3,612 downwards.
AAGCGAACTGAAATATCTGCATCAGCCATCGCAATTCATCCTTCAATTCGTCGCCGGCGCCCCGTCGAACTCATCCGGGGCGCCGGCCGTCGCCGATCCAGAGACGCCCCGGCCAAATGCCCCAAGGAAAGGCAGCGCCGGCGCTTTCGCGGGATGTGACCGCGTCGGATCGGCAACTCGTCAAACGCTCGCCCCCGTCGCCGGATTGCGCCAAGCGCCGCCGGCAAAGATGACTAAGTAGTTCAGCGTTGTGTCAAAGTATTTCTGGCCCTCTGATGCAGCATAGAGCCCGCTTCCGAGCGCGCCGGTCGGCCGAGCCGAAGTCGGCCCGGACGGCGCGACGGTGACCCAACTGTTCGCGCCTAAAATTTCCCCGTCGAAGTCGGGGACGTCGAGCGGCTGGCCCGCGCCGGCCGAATAGGTGCGGCCGTTGACAGCCATCGTCTGCTTTGCCACAAGCAACGGCCCAAGCATTCGCAAGTTCATAGCTGTATTCCCTTCATTTTGTGCAAGCGGCCGTTCGTCGGCAGCAGCAACGATTCAAGCTTCTCAATGCGAGGTAGGTATGACGCAAGTTTGTTGACCGCCTTGGACAGCCCGTCGAGGCGCTTGCGAAGATCTGCCGCGTTGGCGTTTCCGAGCGTGTTCATCTGATCACGCGTGCGTTGCGGCGACGCGGGCCGCCATTGCCAAGGTCATCAAAGCCTGCGCCCGCTCGGCCGACGGCAACGCCTCGAGACGCTTCACGAAATCCGCCTGCGAACTTCGCCCGCGCGCGCCCTTCGCGGCGAAGGCTTTCGAGATCAGCGCGCGCGCGCTCGCGTCGAGCGGCGGCGGCGGAGCGGCGGTTTTGGTCGGCGCGTGGGGGATGCAAACTTCGATCATTTTCGTTGTCCTTTCAACGGCTCGGCCGCACGGCGGGGGACGCCGGGGCGGGCATGGGCGCGAACGGATTCGGCCTCGGCGCTGGCGACGGTACATAGTGCGGCCCGGGCAATGGCGTGATGCCCGGCGTCATCGGCGGCGCCGAGCGCGGATTCTGCGACGGGGACCCGCCTGGATTTGGAAAGATCGGATAGTCGCTCATCAAACTTCTCCTTTGATCTTCGCGCGCCATGCGGCGACGTGCTCTTCGACGAACTTAGCCGAACAGTCGATCGTGACCGCCGTGACGTCGGCGAGAGCGGCGGCGCCGGCCTGCCAGGGTTGCGCGCGGTCGTGCGCCCCGCGATCGGCATACGTGAGGCCTTCGCGGATCAAAGCCTCGCGGGCGCCGATGATCCGCGCAAACCGTTTGATTGCGTCCGCGATGATGTCGCGAAGTTCGGCGACCTCGCGAAGGGCCTCCGCAGCGACGGCGTCCGCGCGATGTCGATCGAGACGAAGCTGAATCGCTGCCAATGTGGCCAAGCCCCGCTTGTAAGCGGGCTGCACGATCGCGCGCGCCGCGACGGCGGCCTGAAGTTCGCGCTCGGCCGCCTCGCGCGTAGCGACAATCTCGGCGCGCTTGCCAATGTCGGGCCGCGGCGCTTCGCCGTCGCCGGCCTCGGCCCAAGAGCGAAGCGCATCCGCCTCGGCCGCGTCGAACTCGCCGAGGGCCTTGTCGGCGCGCGCGCTCGCGGCCTGCGCGTCGCCGACGCGCCGATCGAAGGCGGCGAACCGTTCAAGCACCGCCACCGCCTTGTCGCGCTCGGCGAGGGTGTCGGCGAGAGGGTCGAAGGCCGGCGCCGGTTGCGGCGGTTCGCGAAATGGACTGACGATGCGTAGGACATTCAACATGAGGCTATCTCCTTGGAAACTAATGTGAAACCAGCGCCGATCAACGCCTGCGCGTCATCGCGGGCAACCGTCATGAGACAGTCGTCGTCGGTGCGATATTCCCGGCCCGAACGACCGGACGCAGCCTGCCACGGGTGTTGACCGCGCAGCGTGACCATCTCGCTCAGCGGAACGACAACGTCGCGGGGATGCGCGCCCTGCGCCGTCCACGCTTCGGCCTGTTGACGATAAAACGCAATCATTCCCGGCTCTTCGTCGGACACCAGCATCGAAATTGCTCCCGCTACGGCATTCGCCAAGTCGTCATGTCCGCCAGGCGGATGATCGATCGAATCCCGGCCGCCTCTCGACGTGCGGCGCTCCAATGCCGTCAATTGCGATACCATCCGGCCATCGTCCAAGAGCGCGGCGCGGCGCGAGTTGATGACCGGCAACAGATCCCCGAAAAGCTCGGATTTCGGCTTGCCCGCCGGCTCATAGTCGACGCCCCACTTGCGGAATTGTTCGCGCGGCCACTCGCCCGCATACCGATCGCCGCGAACCTTCTTCACGCGATAGGACAGAAAGAACGATGCAAACTCCTTGGCGATCGATTCCGGCGAAAACGGCGGCTTCGCCTCGCGAACCGCGTCCAAGACGATCAAGCCGTCTTGCCTGTGCGCCACGGCGCCCGTCATCGAGTCGGACGAACCGCCGGACGGGTCGACAAAGCCGACATATTGCGCGTTGTCGCTTGGCGATCGTTCGAAGACGCCGCGATCAATGCACGCTTCGACCGCTTCGCGGGCAATGAACGCCTCTAGGTCGCTGCGGAACTGCCCCAGATATTCGGCGCTCGCCGCCGCCGGGTCGCGCTCCATGGCGCGGTCGACGACGCTTTGCGGCAGGCTCGGATTGAGGTCGCGCGACGCGCCTTGCGCGACAAGGATACGCGGGTCGCCTTTCTCGCCGAAGTGGCGCGCCCATGTTGCATAACACTCGCCGCGCCTGGCATAGGGGCTGCTTATCGCGATCAACGGGCCGCCAGTCGTCGCCAGCGAAGGACGAACCGCGTCAAGGATGGCGCTGTCGGGATTGGCCGAGCCGGTTTCGTCGGAATACCAAAACGCAATTTCATCGGCGATGATCGCGACGGCGGTTATGCCGCGGACGCCTCGGAACGAAGCGGCTCGAATTTCGATGTCGACGCCATTCGTGAGGGATAGCGTCTCGGCGAGCTTCGTCCGAATGAGCTTGGCGAGTAGCGGCTTCGATTCGATAATCGCGGCAACGTAGCCGTAGACGATGGCGGCCTGTTTGGAGTTTTGGCCGAGGCAGAGCACAACGGGGCGCTCGCCGATCGCGATGACGGATTGATAGCTGACGAAACAGGCGAGGAAAACGATTAGGACGGCCATGGCGCGGGACTTCCCGCCGCGCCGTCCGATGATCCCCCAGAATTCCTCGACGCGCTCCAGCGGCTCGCGTTCGCGCCCCGTGAGGGCTTTGAAGATCACGCGCTCTTCGTCGTCGAGCGGTTCGCCCATCATGGCGATCAAGAGAATGCGCCAAGCCCGCCAGGAATCGCCCGCCAGCACGTCGCCGAGCAAGGCCGGGTCGGACAGAGCCCGGCGCATCGTTGGTGTCGCCAGCGGCGTTATGGCGCGCGCGCGGCTCATGCGGGCTGCGCTTCCGAGGTCGCGGCGAGGTAGTCGGCGAGGCTCGGCGTCGGGTCGCGCCGCTCGCGCTTGATCCCGAGCCGCGTCAAGATGCGCGTCGCCGCGTTGGCGAGGCGGGTGAGCTGTTCGCAATCGACGATTTCGCCTCGCAAGACCTCGCCTTGAAGCTTTTCGG
>JBEKLU010000149.1:0-11835 GCA_050010035.1 Roseiarcus sp. | reverse complement strand
CGTCTGCTCTACCGGCTGAGCGTTTCCGAGCATCGCGAGCGCTTCATTCTGAAAGGGGCGATGCTCTTCGTGACCTGGGTGGCCGATCCGTTCCGGCCAACTCGTGATCTTGATCTGCTCGGTTATGGCGACAACGGGCACGAGGCCCTTGCCGATACGTTCCGGGCGATATGTTCCGAACCGGTCGCAGACGATGGCGTGACGTTCGATTCCGCCGGGCTGGAGGCTGTGCCGATCCGCGAGGAGGTGGAATATGGCGGGGTAAGGATTCGTACGACCGCCACGATTGCTGGTGCGCGCATTCCGATCCAGGTCGATATTGGCTTCGGCGACGCGGTGACGCCGGCACCCGTGGAGATCGACTATCCCGTATTGTTGGATGCCCCAGTCCCGCATCTTCGGGCTTATCCAGTCCAGACCGTGGTAGCGGAGAAGTTTGAAGCATTGGTGACGCTTGGCATCGCCAATAGCCGGCTCAAGGATTTCTATGATCTTTGGCTGATCGCGCAGACATTCGAATTTCATCATCCAACTCTTGCAGAAGCTGTGCGGCGCACGTTCGAACGACGTGGGACGAAGCTGCCCGCCGATACCCCGATCGGCCTAGGTGATGAATTCACGGCTGCGTGGGGCGCTCAATGGCAGACCTTTCTGGGGCGTGAGCGCATGGCCGCCGCGCCTAGCACCTTTGCTACTGTCATCACCGATCTGCGGACCTTCCTGATCCCGCTGGCAGGTTTGGTAGAAGGGCATTGGGAATGGCTTCCGGGCGGACCATGGTCCCAACCAGCGTCTGCGAACGATGCACATGAAATGAAAAGCGAATGAGCGCGCCTCCATAAAGCGAATCTGGGGAGATGAACGCCATGCAGATTGCCGATCTGCGCATCGATAACTTTCGGGGTATTAGGGCCGGGCACGTCCGGTTCGGCCCACATACAGTGTTCATTGGCCAAAATAACTGCGGTAAGACGACGATCATTGAGGCGCTGGCGCTGCTGTTCGGTCGCGACCGAATGGTGCGAACCCTGACTGAGCACGATTTTTTCGGGGGCGATCCTCAACCGGCCGATCGGATCCGGCTCGTAGCGACAATCGTCGGGTTCGATGGCGACGAGCCTGCTGACCACACCGATTGGTTCCGAGACGATCGCGGTATTGTCAAATGGTGGAACCCGATGACCGGCATGGTATCGGCCACGCGCGACGATCCAGCTTGGCGATTGGCCTGTCAGATCGGTTTCAACGCCCGTTTTGATCGTCCCTCGCTGGAAGTCGAGACCGCACGATACTTCCACGACGATGACTCTGTCGCTGATGTTTTTGTCGATGAGGTCTGGACAGCTGTGCCGGCCCGGTTGGTCCGCGACGTCGGATTTTTCCTCGTCCCGGCTAGCCGAACCTGGGATCGAGTTGTTTCCTTCGGCTCGGAACTCTTCCGGCGCGTGGTGGCCTCGGGCGCAGGTCAGCCTGCGGAATCAGTGCTTGGCGAACGCGATCGACTTCGTGCACCACAACAGCCGCTTGAGGCCGATCCGCACCTGGAGCCCATCATCGCGCAGCTCAATATTGAGCTTGCGGGATTCTTCCGCACTGAGCCGAGGCTGCATCTTCGGGTGACGGCAACGGATAGCGATGGTCTGCTTGAAGCGGTCGTTCCGCATTATGCACAAGCCGGTGGAGCTCCGAGCTTGCCGGCACGACGGCACGGCAGCGGTTTGATTTCATTGCAGCACTTGCTTCTTTTGCTGCAGTTCGGACGTCAGCGGGCGGAAGCTGGTGATGGTTTCTGGATGGCGCTGGAGGAGCCGGAACTCCATGTCCCGCCGCCGCTGCAGCGACGACTCGTGCATCGCATCCAGGCCCTGTCGACGCAGACTTTTGTCTCCACGCATTCGCCGACGGTAGCGGCCCTGTCTGATCCGCAGGCCGTGGTGGTGCTACGAAACGACGGCGGCGTTCTGACTTCAACGCCGCTCCTGGCTGCAGCGTTGCCTGCTGCGACGCCAAACGGGGTGCGAAAGCTGTTTCAGCTCAACCGGGTGGACACGATCGCTGCTGTCATGCACGACGCCGTGCTCGTGCCCGAGGGACGGACGGATTACGATTGGCTGAAGCTTCTCGTACGTGCTGTGGACCTCCGGCAGGGATGGGCTATGGCCAACGAAAGTCGCTTCGGCTCTTACATTGGCGTGGTTCCGACTCATGATGCTGCGGTTGAGGCGACGGTGGCGGCTCTGGTCCGCCTGCACCCCCGCGTCACCGCGCTAGTCGATGGCGATGGGCCGGGCGTCGGTTACGCTCAGGCGCTTGCCGCCAGGGCGGTGCGACCGACCGTCATCCTGCGGTGGCCGGACGGATGGGCATTGGAGGACGTCGTCGGTTGGATTTTGGAGGCCGATCAAGCGGGGGCAATCGTCGTCTTGGAGCAATCGATCGCTCCACCTCCGGCGACGATTGCGGCGCTCGTTGCGCGACTAAAATCCGAAGACCGCACGACGCATGGGTTGAAGCAAGACCAGATCGCCTACGACTCTGTCGCCGACGTGATCGGCTCGACGGAGGCTTGCTGCTGCCGGGCACGGGAGCTGTTGAACGCCATGACCGACGTCCTGCTTGGAGGCGACAATGCGCGGTTCACGGTCACGGCTGGCGAAAGTCCTCACATTCGGATTTTTCGGCCATGACGCTCTTTGCGGTGGAGGGCGCCGCTGGTTGCGGCAAGACCTTTCGTTTGATGGAGGCCTTGGGCGAAGCGCTTGGCGCGACACCGCTCCAAGAAGGCCAACGCGTCATGGCGCTGACCTTCATGCATGGGGCGCGGCGGCGGTTGAATGAGAAGCTTCGGAGTGTCCCAGGACTGGCCGGGCGCTTCGAGTGCGTGACTATCGACAGTTTCGCTTGGCGGCTTTTACGCCGATGGCGTGGTCTCGCGGCGGCGCTTGGCGTTCAGCCGCCGCGCGAGGACCAGTATGACGCGCAGTGCGATGCCGCAGGTGTTTTGCTCGAGCGGCCCGAGGTGCGTGGCTGGACCGCGGCGAGTTTTCCGATCGTGCTGGTCGATGAAGCTCAGGATCTGAAGCCTCAGCGACTCAGGATCCTTTGTGCATTGGCTCAATCGGTGCAGACGCTGATCGCCGCCGATGAATTTCAGTGCCTTGACGCCGCGTTGCGTCCAAACCCGCTGATCGGGTGGATGCGCGGCGCCTGCGAGCCGGAGGTGCTGAATCGGGTTCGACGCACCAACGTGCCGGCTCTCCTCACCGCCGCCACAGCAATTCGCGGCGGCGCAGCGCCAGTCGCTGGGGCCGGATTTCGAATTTTGGCGGCGCAGGGAGTGCCGGTCGCGGCTGCCATGCTGGCGAGCGCAATTCGGTGGCGCAAAGGCGGGCGGGTCGCGGTGATCACCCCATCGCTTCAAGGTGGCTTCGCGAACAGCGTGGTGCGTCGAGTTTGTGAAAGCCCTTGCGGGGCACAGCGAAACGGACCCTATGCAATCCGGTGGGAGCGATCAGAACAGGATGAGACGGCCGCTATGATTGACGGCCTACAACTAAACGGCGTTGTCTCTACAGCTGAGGCCCTCGCGGCCCTTGAGGCCCTCCCGCGGTCGGGCGCGATCCGCGAAGCCAATATCTGGGTAAGACATCAGGCGCGAGCTCGGGGGCGCTCGGAATTTACCCGCGCTGACATCGAGGCGGTAATCGCACGGCAAGTGGCGGTTCGACGCCAGCGCTATGGGTCGGACAACTATGATTTCACAGCTATGACTGTGCAGCAGGCGAAGAACCGTGAGTTCGATGGCGTCTTTATCTTGTGGCCATACCAAATTGGCGGCGATGCTGAGCATAAACGGCGACTGCTCTACAATGCGCTTACGCGAGCACAACGCTGGTGCACGGTGGTCGCACAGAATGCCGATCTTCTGCAAGCCGCCCCGTTCCAATGAATCTCGAATACCGAGTTCAATTTTGACCGGGCCTCCACAGATCCAATACGGCACAAGATTGGAGTCTATAACTACCTCGGATCGAGTGCTCCCGGATATCGGCACCCGGGGATGCCGGCCATCGGCGTGACCCATACAAAGGCTAGGAGCGCTTGGAGCAACGGAGGTTGAAAGAGCCTATCCAGGCTTCGTGAAATTCCGGCAACAGCCGCACCGTATCTTCGACCAGTGTGTCGCTTATGGCCTCCGGGTTTCCATGTACGAACGCATTACGCTGCTTTTGTAGGTTATCGAGATGCGTGCGCACGGCGGCATGGCCGAGGCTGTCGAGGTCTTCATAGTACCGCGATTCGAAGAGAATGCGGTGCAGCCGGTCGATACGGGCGCCAATCGCCCCGTACCGGGTCAGCAAATCCGACGCGACGGGTTTCGGTAGCGCGCTCATCGCCGTCTCGTAATACCAGCTCATCAACGTCTCGAAATACGTCCAGAAGATCAGGACCACCAGCGCGCGCGACGACGGCCGTTTGTCCGCTGGCAGCGAGGTATCTTGCTCGCCCAGGGGACGCTGCCAATCGCGGTACATGAGCTTGAGCATCACATAGGGGGACCAATCGAGCGGGCCGTTGAAAGCCGGCGGCACCAAATGGACTTTTACTCCGATGAGGATTTCGGTCGGTCCCAACATGCTGTAGTCCGTGGCACAGACCGGACATGGTGCCTTCACATTCATGAGGGCGCGGCACGTGCCACAGCGAATGCGGTCCCGCCACGCGCCCCACCACCATTCCCAGTCATCGGATGAGGTTGTCGGGTTCATTCGCCTAACACCAGTCGATGCGCCCATGCCGCACGAAGAAATGACTACGGCAGCCTTTCTGGCGCCATACGGAGGGTGCCAAGCTGACGGTTCCATCGGTGTGCTCCTGCGTGCTCCAGCAGGGGCGGACCTGCTTTAGCAGGTTCAGCTCGATCACTTCGCCGCAGCCACAGGGGCAGATCATCGCGGCCGCCCAAAGATTGTCGCCCTCACCGGCGAGATACACTTTTGCAGGTTCAATCTTATCCGGGAATTCCTCCACCCGGACGTATCTATGGGGTTTAGATTTGCGCGACGGCCAGAGGGCGATCAGCCGCCGCGGGACGTATGTGACGACGGCCCAAAGCCATAGAAAAATAGCGGCAATCGCGTTCACGCGGTTTCCTCCGGCTCGCTAAGATCGGGCATCGAGAGAAGTGGCCTGACGTCGCCTTTTCCGATGTGAGCGAAAAAGCGGCCTGACGGCGCTTCATCCGCCTCCCTGAAATTTGCGTTCGAGATGAAGCTGGTTCGGACAATCGCGGAGTCGGCATTGTCGTCATAGCGGTAGGGATGGAGCCGTGCGAGGAATTCATTCACTGCGGTGCTGGCCATCTGCATATTGATGCTGATGACGGCAGGGCGATCTTCCGCGATGCCCCGGATGTATCCGGCTTGCACCTGTTCGCGGTATGCTTTGGGATCGGTGCGCCGCAGGCCGGCGGCCTTAAGTTGGTCGGCACTGTAAACCCTGCGGTCCTGGAGCGTCGCGCCGTCGGGCCGGACATAATGCACGGCGCCGCACGCTTCTTTAACGCCGCCGTGGCCGTCGGCCTCAAGTTTGACCCCGACGTCGAAGTACGGCAGCACGTAGAAGGCGGCGAGGCGGTTGAGGAGATGACGTCCCTCAACGCCGTCCATGCAGCCGAAGACGGCATCGCACTCCGCCACGGCCCTGATCGCGTGGGGCGTCGCCAGATCATCGGCTATGATTTCCAGCTCCGTGCCGAAGCCCATCGCCGCAATCGCCCGCGCCAGAACTTCGACCTTCGGGCGCTTCAGGTAGGCGTCTTCGCGGGTCGCATTGAGAATGCGGTTGAGGTTCTTCTCTTCGACCCGGTCTGGGTCAACGATCACAAGCCGGCCGACGCCGAGACGGACCAGTTGCTCGATGACGGGGCTGCCGGTGCCCGAGCACCCGACAACGGCAACCGCCATTTCGCGCAGGCGGCGCGTGGTTCCCGAACCGAACAGTTGGGTGTGGCGTTGGGCGAACGAAGGCAGCATGCCGCCACCTTCCGGGATCCAAAACTGCAGATCATCTCCCGGCACCAATATCGAATCGAGTGGCTGAAAGGTGCCATCCGGGAGAATAGCCCGCCCGAACATTCGGCCCTGCGGCAGCATGACCGCGCTCGCGTGAGGAAAGGCGCTGTCGGTCCATCCGAACACGGAGTTGAACAGGTCGTTGTCGGAATCGTCGTCTACCGACGAAAAATCCGCGTAGCCGGCGGGATGGCTGTGGATTTTCAATATCCCGAGATCGTGTTTGGCGGCGGCTTCGAGCAGCGGGACCAGGCGTTTCGTTGACCATGTTACACGGTCGGGCGCGCGAACCTTACATTCGTCATAGGGAATGGGAACGATCTGGCGCACGGTAAAGCAGTGATGCGCGCGGCTGCGGCGCCGGCCGCAGAGCGCCACCGCTACGGCTTCGAGGCCATCGCCCGGTAGCAAGTGTGCCATCAGCGTCCGGTGATCCGTTTGCGTCAGCCTCAGCTTAATCCTCATCGCGCGCGTTCATTTCCTGAGTTCTCTTTCCAGCCAGCTATTCACCTGCAACAGGTGGGTGCAGACATTGTCGAGGCCCGGCCGCCACGGATTGGCCTGCGTGCGGTGGCGTGACCACTGTTGATATTGCTTGCCGTCTAGCGCGAATAGGGTGAGCTGGCGGATGGCTTTTCCGCTCGTCAGCGCAAGCGTCGGGTGGAAGTAAACCATGTCGATCTGGTCGTCGGGATACGACGGCGGAATGCGGATGGCGGCCGTCGCAGTGCGATAATTGTAGCCCTCGGGGATCGGGTAGTCCGGGAAGATCAGCCATTTTGCGCCGTTCTCAACGACAGCCTCCCACGGCCGGCCAAGCGCGGCGAGGCACTCCTCATCTTCCTCCGCAAGCTGGAATGCCTGGCGCATGAAGCCTCAGCCCTCCGTCGGGTCGAGCGCTAGGGTCTGGAAACGCTCTATCTGGTGACGGTAGAATTCGACGACTTCGTCGGCTCCGATAGGTTCGACCCGCCCGCCCTTGAATTTCTGCGAGAGCATGTGGGTTTCTGGGGTCTTTCCGACGAGGGCGAGAATTTGGCGCCCGGTCATGGAATGGACCTCAACGACCTTGTATTCCTTGTCGATCCGAATGCGGTAGCCTTTTGCGCGACGGGGCTTCCTGTTCGCCTTCGCCCATTCTTCAAGGTCGATTATCTCTTCGAGGATTTCGATTTCCTCCCCCAGAACCGCGATTTCCTCCCCAAGTTCGGCGACGACGGTCTTTTCGTCCTCCTGGCGATTGTGCTCTTCGGTCATGTCAGACTCCTTTCGATAACGGTGACGGTCAGCCGCTCCATTACGTACGGACCGGGATTTCGACGACGGGGCGCAGGGGCTCTAAAATCGTCGGGTAGCGCTGCAAAATCCTGTCGTAGAGGTTGCGCGTCTTCTTCGACTCGATCGTAATGACGAGCGCATAAGGGATCTTGTCGGCGCTGACCGCGTTGCGCCCGCCGATCCGCGCGTTGTAATGCACGTCGAACACGGGGTTACGCAGCCCCGAAGCCCGCATTGCGCGGTTCTTGTGAAGCGTGGTCTCCCATTTATGGGCGTCAGCCCGAAGGTCGGCCTCTTCGACGGAGACGTCCTTCGCCCGAAAGAAGAAGCTTGAGTCGGGGTGGAGCTGGCCCGGGTCCTTGCGTTTTTGGTCGTGGGGACGGAACCGCACCTCGAGGCCGCTGCGGGTATAGTTCAGCGGATCCTGCGGGTCGGTCGGCGTCGCGAAGCAGAAAGTTGCAGTAATATCGACCATCCCAGACATCGGATCGGTCGGGATAGGTATCTGCATCCGCACCCAACTCGCCGGGCGTAGTTCGCCTTGATAAACGATGTGCGCCGCATATTCGTCGGTGATTACGATTTCGTTCAAGTCCTGGGGGATGCGGCCCCATCCCACTTCGGTCTTGTCATGCCCGCCGTTATCTGCGCGGTGCAGCAGCAGTGCTTTGGTGGCGAGGGGTGTCAGCAATTTTCCAAAATGTGCTTTTACCCCGATGGCTGTGCGGAGCGCTGTGGGTGCCGCGAAACTCGTGCCGGTGATAGGCATTGCCGAACCGGGCTTCTCCGCGCTCAGGACCCAGTAGGGCTCGCGGCTGGAGCCGCCGAAAGCGAGGCCGTCAGGTTTCATGATGCCCGGACTGCGGCCAGGACCGATCGAGCTGTAGGGCGCGCGCTTCCAGCCTGAACCCATGCGGTCGCATCCACCGACGGAAAGTGCGTTGACGCAATCGGCTGGCGTCTGAATACGCGCGTTACCCGAGTCCCAATCCAACTCTCCACTGTTCCCGACGGCAATCGCAGGCAGTGTCAGGCCATCTGAGAACAATTGATCGAGCACGGCCGTCCATGCATGGACGTCGTTGTCCTCGATCGGCAGATCGGGGCCGAGGCTGAGATTGATGAAATCGTATTTCGGTCTCGATTCAAGTACATCCTGTATGCGTTCTAGGACGCTGTACAATTCTTGCTGATCATCCTTCATGGTCGCAGCGTCGAGCACGCGGTAGTGATCGACCTTAGCGTAGGGGCGCTCCGCGATCACGCCGTCCTGTAGCGGGCCAAAGAGAAGTGCCGAGGTAACAGCCGTTCCGTGATTTTGAAATTCCGGGACCGGGGCGCCAATGTTCTTTGTGTTCTTGAGGCTAACCCATAGATCGAGCAAAGCGTCCGCCTTGACGCCGCCGTCGAACACCGCGACGCGCAGCTCGCTATCGATCGCTTCCTCCTTGGGCAGGCGGCAGGCGAAGGGCGCAAAGCCAGGGGTTGCGCGCGCTACTGGGCGAAATTGTCGCAGTCGCGGCATTTCACGCGCAAGCCGCAGGAACGAATACTTCACCACTTCGGCCGCGACATCGCGTGAAACACGAAGTGGAAGAAAGCAGAGGCCCTCGGCGAAGAACCGACGCTTGTCGAGATTCAATTTGATGCCGAATTTCTCAAGATAGGCCTCGAAGCCGTCTAGGATGAAGGCGTCCTCCCGTACCGGATGCGCATGAAGCACGACCTCGAGCAGGGGTTCGTGCTCCTTTGTGCGAAAGGGCTTCAGTTTCTCTTCGGTGGGCTGGACACGGAAGTCCTCGATTTTGATGAGATCGTTGGCTCCTTCCGCCGCTTCGTTCAGGCGATCAATGCCGGCGGCTAGGGCGCGGAAGTGCCGCCGCGTGCCGGCCACAAAAAGTTCAGAAGTGACAGCCGACTCCGGTGGTTTCTGTTTTGTCCATTTGTCGGGCGAGACTTCGCGCGCCCGACTGCCGATTGTTTCGAGTCCGTAGGTCTTAAGCAGTTCCGCCGGGTAGTAGGACTTGGCGAGATACGTGGGGTGCAGGGTCACCAGCACGACGGCTTGGTCCCGCGGACAGACATCGTTCGGTAGTTCGTCCAGCGCCTTCGCTGTATCCTTCACCTTGGGCGCGAGGCGCTGGCGTGCCTCCGCAAAGGTATAGGGATGCTTCTTTGGCGCGCCCGCGACGGGCGCCGCCATATCCGAGGCGAGTCTCTCGCCGTATCCGATGAGAAAATTACCGCGCTCAGCCATGGATCACTCCTCGTTCTGCGCATCGACGCTGCCCGGCTTCGTCTTCTTCCGGATGGTGTCGCGGCTGACGCCGGTTAATTCGTGGACCTGCCGTTGAGATACGCCGGCCTCCGTGAGCCACATCGCGATCTGCCCGCGTTCGCGGCGAGCCAGCGGCTCGACCCGGCTCTGGACCACTTGACCGAGTGCGTCTTCGAGCGAGATGTCACGCGTGACGGCCGCACGGCGCGCCAGCATCACTTCGCGTTCGATGTCGCTGAAAGAGAGGCCGCGTAGAGTGACCGCCAGGACGTCCTTCCACACATTGGACGCCTTGCTCGCACCCAAAAATGTCTCGATCGCTTGGCGCACTGCTGCTTCCACCGGCATCGGAAATTCCACTCGCATCTCGAAGCGCCGCCAAACCGCCGGGTCGAGAAGGTCGGCATGATTGGTGGCGGCGATAAGCAGGCCTGTCGCCGGCCAATCGTCGATCTCTTGCAAGAGCACCGTTACTAGGCGCTTGAGTTCGCCGACATCGGTCGCGTCGTCGCGTCGCTTGGCGATCGAGTCGAGTTCATCGAGCAGCAGCACCCCGCTGACGCTTTTGGCGTAATCAAGAACGTGGCGGACATTGGCGCCGGTGCGTCCGAGAAAGCTGCTCATCACCGCCGAGAGGTCGAGGGTCAGAAGGGGGCGGCCGAGTTCGCGCGCAATCCAGCGGGCGGCGAGCGTCTTCCCGACGCCGGGTGGCCCGGTGAAGATGATTGAACGAGTCGGCGACAGCCCCTGTTTGAACAGCTCTTCATCGCGCTGCCGTTCCGAAAGGATTTGGTCGAGGGCGCGCTTAACACTGGTTTCCCATATTGGCTCGACGTCAAGGACGGGTGTGTCCTCGATTCGCAGCAACTGGAGGCGCGATTCGAGATCGACTGGCACCGGCGCAGCCGCTTCCCGACGCAGCGGTGATTGGCGCGTTGGTGCCTCCTGCAGCAATTCCGTGAGTTGGGCAGCCACGGCAGGTAGCTCGCCCTGATACCGCCGCGCCAAGCGTCGGATGTAGGTTTGCACGTCCTGCGGCCGGCCCGTTAGAGCAAGGCGTGCGATTTGGACTATTTCGGCTTCGTTTACGCTATTATCTGCCATGCCTGAAAAAATCCTGTGATACGACAAGCAAGTGAACGGTATCCCGTGGCGGACTAGAATGCAAGGCTGTTTGCATAAATAGTCCGCATCGGCTTTCCGGTCTATCTGGTTGGGCGGGTTTGGGGCTCCGGGTGCGCCCCGGGGCGCGGCCACCTCTCGGCAGACGGACGACAATCGCCGGGCAAGGCCACGATGGCGTGAGCCATCTGATTCAGGCCTTCCATTTCGCGGGGCATGATCCCCTTCAGCGTGTCTTCCACTGAAATGCGAGGGGGCCGCGCCAGATGCGGGGAAAGCAGGCGGGCCAATTTGCCTGCCTGCGACGGGCAGAGGGTAACCGTGCGACGTTCCTTGCGGCTCTAGTCCGACGGTGACTTCGAGCGGCGCGCCGTCGCCGCCTAACGCTGCCGTTTAAGTTTAGCGACATTGGGCTGCTGCGCATCCCGACTTGAGGGTGGGCAGGGTGATGCCTCGGGACGGGCTGAGAAACTTGCCGTCGTTGTCTCGGTGGCCTAGCTGCATTACTGTTTGAATGGGGGTGGACGTTGGGATGCTGTGGAGTAGCCTGGCGCTCGGCTGGATTGGAAAGTTTTTGACGGTAAATTTGACGGTATTTCAATTTCGCCTTGTTTATTTTGCAAAAAATATCAACACGTTATCTGGCTCGTTTACAATCGAGTGGGAGTGAGGGGGAGGATAACGATTCCAGCGGATGTCTGGGAGATCGCCGACCTCCTTGCCAAACCTAAATCGGATTCCGCCTTGAATATTCTATGGCGTTGTCCAGTTCAAATATAAGTCGATATTTGTCTCGGATGCGCTCGAATAGCAATTTGTCTCGCGAGATTGGTTTGCCTTCCTGTTCCGGCGCTGCTGCTATATATTTGCCGAGCACACCCAACAGGAAGTCGGGAACGCTCAGGCCGAAGTTGGGTTTTCCAGCAAATTCAGTGTAACACGCCTTTGGGTGGCGATTATTTGTGGCTTATCCCGTTGTCCCAGGCTCGTCTATATGTAGTGGATGCACTGGTTTGATGGGTTGATTTTGGTCGGTGCCGAGCGCTGGCGGCGCACCATCCTGTCGCATTCCGGTGGCCGTCT
>JBEKLU010000148.1:0-12116 GCA_050010035.1 Roseiarcus sp. | reverse complement strand
GAGGTCGAGCGCGCCCGCCAGCGCCCGCGCCGACGGATAGTTCATCGGAAAGAGAGCCTCGACGAACTCGGCAAAGAACGGCGCGCGCTCGGCGGCGAGGTTACCCGCGACGGCCGGCTTGCCGCTGCCCACGACGTCAGTGAGCTGCAACCACTTCGGCGCCAACTGCGCGCTCACGTGGCGGAAGATGCCGCCGATGAAGCCCGGCTCGTGGCTGACCAGGAACGCCTCGCTTTCGGGGGTGAGCGCGTAACGCTCGGCGTCGTCGCAAGCCAGCAGCCCGAGGCCCACCAGAACGCCGAGGATCGCGTTGAGTCCGCGGGCGGACGCGCCGGTGGCCTCGGCCAACTCGCAGAGCGTCAATTTTTGCTTTGCCAAAACGTCAAAAACCCGGTGGCGCACCGCCGCGTCGATCACCAAAGGCGGCGCGAAGGCCCACACAAACTGCAAGATGCGCTCAGGCGTTACGGACGGCGCTGCGTTGCTCATTGCTCTTACTCGAGATTCCCCAGTTGGGTGACGAATACGGCTCGGCTGACCGCGAAGCCTAACCCCAGGTTCGAGCACCCTGCAACGCCGAGGCGGTCGAGAACGGATGCCTTGGCCGGGTTGGCGAAAGCGAACATTCCGAAAGTATCAATTCTTGCTACATGCCGAAAGGTCGGTTTGGGTCGACTCCTGCCGATCGTGAAGATCGCTCGCCCGCGGTCGGCTTGATGTCTCGAAGGGGTGGAAACCGGCTGTTCCTGCTGCTGGGGCCGTTGACGCCTCCGCGCCCATTACGGCCGGTCCCGGCCAATGAGGCGGTTCTCGAAAGCGGACGCCTTGCCGGTGAGGCGCTTTCGGCGACCATTGGTGTCACTCAGCACGGAGGGTGGGACCCCCGCGTCCTCGACGACAACGCGCAGATCATGCTGCGCTACGCCAACGGCGCGCGCGGCGCCATCTGGCTGAGCCAGGTGGTGCCCGGCCACGAGAACGGTCTGCGCCTCGGCGTCTACGGGACTACGGGCTCGCTGCGCTGGACGCAGGAGAATCTCAACGAAATGCTCCATTCGCCGTTCGGCGAGCCGACCCACATCCTCACCCGCGCCGGTCCCCGCTCGGGCGAAGCCGCGGCGCGAGTGACGCGCGTCCCCTCGGGCCATCCCGAGGGCTATCTCAAGGGCTTCGCCAATATCTATTGCGACGTCGCGCTCGCTATCAAAGCCGCGCGCACGGGTGGCAAGCCGCCCGACGGCGCGTATTTTCCCGGCGTCGAAGACGGCGTGAAGGGCCTCGCTTTCATCGAGGCGGCGGTCGCGTCGTCGAAGGCGAACGGCAATTGGGTGAAGCTGCAATGATCCAGCCGCCCGCCTAACATGCCCTCGGCTGACTTCTTCGCCGCGATGACGCCCTTGCGACGCGCTCAGTCTGGAATTCCCGGACGCAACGCAGACCTCCCAAGGCGAGATCCACCGCCGACCCCGTTCATGACCTATATCGCCACCAACGCCGGCGCGCCGCTATCGACTTTCGCCGAGAGCCTCATCAAGCTCCTGCGCCAGGAGGCGAAAGCCGCCGCCGCCTGACGCGCGCATCGCTTTGCCGCGCGTACGCGTCGGGCCGCTCGAGCATATTCGGCACCGATTTCGAAAGCCGCCAGGCGGCCGTTGCGGAAACGATACTTGCCGAGTCAGCTCGGCACGTTCAGCGATTTCCAAGCCGTGATCTGGTTCGGACGCACATCGAAAACCCGCGCCAACTCCGTCGGCGTCTTCTCGCCCCTCAGGGCCGCCAACGCCACCTTCGCCTTGAAGGCCGGCGCGTGGTTCCGGCGCGCGCGTCTGGTCGTGATCTGTCCTGACACGCGGCGCGATCGTCTCGACTCGGCCCGACGTCAGGAAAACGACGTCCGCCAGAAACGCCGGGAAGCCGGCGGGCCTATTTCGCCGCGTGCGGGACGTAGGGCTGGAAATCGAGGTCGTAGCCGAAGTAGCGCGGCCCGACCAATTCGAGTCCTTTCGGCGTGCGCCATTGGTCGGAGCAGGGATAGGCGAGCGCCACGACGCGAATGCCGTAGCGCATCGCGTCGGCGGTGACGGGCGCGCCGGTTTCGGCGTCGAGCAGCGTGATCATGTCGGGCGTGGTGACGATCGTCTCGCCGTCGCGCTCGGCGATCAGGAATTCGTTCTGGAAGGCGATGCGCAGCTTGTGGCCGCGATCGTCGTCGAGACCCTCGATATGGGCTTCGCCGCGCGCGAATCCGCCGACTGTGCGCCGCAGCACGTCCTTGACGCGGCCGTTGAAGATGATCTCAGCGCCCAGCGCCGCGCGGATCGCCTCGACGGGATCGGCGTGGCGCGAGCGCGCCTCGCGCAGCTTGCGCCCCAAATCCGCGCAGAGGCTCAGCGTGCCCCGCACGACCGACTTCTTCGCGTCCGCGCCCGACATGGGATAGAAGGCGAGCAGCGCCGAGCCGCCCATGTCGACGGTGGCCGAGCGCGCCAATCGCTCAGTCCAGCGATTGCTGATCGTCTCCAGCACGACGGAATTGCCTTTGTCGTCGCTCAGCACCATCGGCGTGGCGGACACGCCGTGCATCCCGAAAGTCGTCATCTGCAATTCGGGAAACGCTCGGCCCATGCCATCGCCGTCGATCAAAGGCAGATCGGCCGCGGCGGCGGCGACAAAAGGCGTGGTCGAATTGATGCCGCCGGCCTCGCCGCACAGCACCGCATCCACCTTGCGCCCGAGAAATTTCTCGAGCTTTTGCAGGGCGATGACGATTTCCTCGCCCTGCGGCAGCTTCTCCGTCATCACGGTGGGCGCGCCCATCATACAGACTGGCGCGATCAGCGCGTGGTCGTCGAAGCCGTCGACGTCGACCAGGCGGACCTTGCCGTGCCGACGGATCGCTCCCTGCGCCATCAGCTTGCCGATATAGGGATCGCCGCCGCCGCCGGTGCCCAGGATCGCCCCGCCCACCGCGATGTCGTCGAGATCGGCGACGTCGATCGTGCGAATGAGTTTCAAGTCGGTCATGTCGGGCGTCCCATGGTTCGGGGTGGATTCGAGGATGCCAGCGGAACGAACGTCAGCTCGGGGTAGCCGAAGGCCGCGGGGCCGACGATCCTCAGGGCCTGCGGCGTCTTCATGAGGTCATGCGCGGGAATGCCGACCACCGCGAGTTGCTGGCCGTAGCGCAGCATCTCCGTCGTGATCGGTTCGCCCGTTTCGAGCTCAAGGTTCATGATAAGATCAGGAACCATGAGCACGGGCTTGTCGTCGATGTACAGGACCAGATTCTCGTTCTGGATCGAGACGCGCGCTTGCGAGCCGACGTGGTCGCCGACGCCCGTCAGCCGCGCTTCGCCCATCGCGAAGCCGCCCCTAAGTTCGCGCCTGACGTCCGCGATCTTGCCGGTGAAGAACAGCGTCGCACCCGTCTTGACGAGCAATCGCTCGACCACGTTGTGTCGCTTCGCGCGCGCATCGAGGATCGTGCGACCGATATCGAGCGCCTGGCTCAAGGTGCCGGGGACGGCGACCTTCTTGACATAGGCGCCCTTCATCGGCGCGGTGGCGAAGCCCGCGCCCGCCCCCATGTCGACCGCGATGTGCCGGGCGAAGCGCTCCAGCCAGAACATGTCGACGACTTTCCTGAAGACGACGACGTTGCCCTTGTCGTCGGAAATCGCGCCCGGCGAGGGGTCCAGGCCGTAGATGAAGAAGGTCGACATCTGCACTTCGGGAAACGCGCGTCCCATGCCGTCGCCGTCGACGACCGGCAGGCCGGCGTAGATGGCGGTCAGGATCGGCTCGATCGAATTGGAGCCGCCGACCTCGGCGGAAATCAGCGCCGAGACCCTGACGTTCATCGTCTCCTCGACGCCGCGCAAGGCGCGCAAGCATTCCTGGCCCTGCTTGATCTTCTCGACGCCGACGACCGGCGCGCCGATGCCGCCGACCGAGCCGATGTAATCGTCGTCGCCGATCGCCCCCAACGGCAGGATCTCGACCGAACCGCCTTTGCGCAGCAGCTCGCGGGCTCTGAGCATGCCGATATAAGGATTGCCGCCGCCGCCCGTTCCGAGCAACGCCGCGCCGAGCGAAAGCGGCAAGAGATCGCTCTCCTGGAGGACATAGCCCCTAGGCGACATCCAACTCTCCGACGACCTTGACCCGCACGCGCGTCGCATTGCCCGGGAGATAGGCGAGCGGAACGTCCTCGACGTCGACGACTTCGATCGAGTCGGCGCGCGCGCCCGCCGCCACCGCCACCGCGGTCGCCTTCTGGCGGGCGTCCTCGATGGCGTCGGCCCGGCTCATCGAGGCCAGCGAATAGACGCGATCGATCTCGCCCGACACTTGCGCGATCGCCGCGCCGACGGCGTTGGCCACCGCGAAATGATGCGGCTTGACGACGCCGAGGGCGCCGACCTTGTCCTTGACCAGGATCGAGCCGCCGCCGACGACGATGACTGGCAACGGCTCGGGCGACAGGCGCGAGCGCTCGACCGCCGTCTCCAGCATGTCGGCGATCTTCGCTTCCGTTCGGGCGATCAGGCCCTTGTCGAGATGGGCGACTCTGTCGAGATGGCCGAGATGCGCGCGCCCCGCCGCGACGATGACGTCGGTCGTCGTCAGCGTCGAGCCGCCGAACACCAGCGCCTCCTTGGTGAGCTTGTAGCCGACCGACGTCGGGCCGACTTTCACCCCGCCGGGGCCGTCGACGACCAGCGAGCCGCCGCCGAGGCCAAAGGAGAAGACGTCGGGCATGCGGAAATTGGTCCTGACGCCGCCGACTTCGACCGCGACCGTCGCCTGCCGGGGAAAGCCCTTGTGCAGCGCGCCGACGTCGGAGGTCGTGCCGCCCACGTCGACGACGATCGCCTCGGCGACGCCCGAGAGGAACGCGGCGCCGCGGATCGAATTGGTCGGCCCGCTGGCGAAGGTCAGCACGGGGAAGCGCTCGGCGTAGGCGGCGTCCATCAGCGTGCCGTCGTTCTGGGTGAGGTAGAACCGCCCCTTGACACCGCAGGCGTCAAGCGCGCCGCGGAACGCGTCGATGACGAGCTTGGAGAGGTCGCGCAGGCACGCGTTCATCACCGCCGCGTTCTCGCGCTCGAGCAGGCCGATGCGGCCGATGTCGCTCGACAGCGTGACGTGTGCGCCGGGCAGCGCTTTTTCAAAGATCGCGCCGGCCTGGACCTCAAACTGGGTGTTGACAGGGCTGAAGACCGAGGTGATCGCGACCGAGCGGATGCCCTTGGCCCTGATGTCGTCGGCGATGCCGTTGAGTTCGGCTTCGTCAAGCGGGGAAATCACGCGGCCGTCGAATTCATGACCGCCATGGGCGAGATACGCGTGATTGCCGATCGCGCTTCTCAAATCTTCGGGCCAATCGACCATCGGCGGCAGCGAGGCGGTCGCCGGCAGGCCGAGGCGCACGGCGGCGGTCGGCGCGAGATCGCGGCGCTGCACCACCGCATTTGTGAAATGGGTTGTGCCGATCATGACGACGTCGATCGCTTCCGGCTTCATTCCGGAGGCGGCGAGTACGGATTTGAGCGCCGCCACCACCCCCGACATCACGTCCGCAGTCGTCGGCTCCTTGACGCCGGCGAGGACCTTCTTGCCCTCCATGACGACGGCGTCGGTGTTCGTGCCGCCGACGTCGATGCCTATCCTGATCATCCCGCGCTCTCCTGCTTCGCCGTTTGCATTTCTGTCGCGACCTGCCTCGACCCGTTCGGCGCCAACAGATGACAGCGGGCCAAATGCTCCGCGTCAAGTCGGACGACATCGGGAAAATGCTTCGCGCAAGGGGCGAACGCGCGCGGGCAGCGGGTGTGGAACGCACAACCCGCCGGCTGGTTCGCCGGGCTCGGGATCTCGCCCTCGACCACCGGCTCCCTGGGCTTCAGAGCGTCCTCCGCCGCCGAAATCACGGGAATCGCGGCGAGCAGCGAGCGTGTGTAGGGATGGGCGGGCGTCTCGAACAAAGTCCTGACCGGGCCGACCTCGACCAACCGCCCGAGATAGAGAACGCCGACGCGATTGGCGAAATTGCGCATCAGGCTGAGGTCGTGCGAGATGAAGATATAGGTCAGGCCGAGCGAGCGTCCGAGGTCGTTCAACAACTCCATGATCTTGGCCTGAACGGACACGTCGAGCGCCGACGTCGGCTCGTCGAGAACGATCAACTTCGGCTCCACCGCCAAGGCGCGCGCGATGGCGACGCGCTGCTTCTGGCCGCCCGACAGTTCATGAGGGTAGCGGTTCGCGAAGTCGGCGGGCAATTGCACCATGTCGAGCAGGCGCGCGACGCGGCGATCGATTTCCACGGTCGCGATCCGGCGCGCCTCCAGCGGCACGGCGATCGACTGGCCGATCGAGCGGCGCGGATTGAGCGAGGAGCCCGGATTCTGGAACACCATCTGCACGGCGCGGCTGCGCACGGACGCGTTGGCTTCCAGCGTGAGATCGCGCCCCTCGAAGAGAATCGCGCCTTCGCTCGGCGCCGTCAGACCGAGGATCATGCGCGCGATCGTCGATTTGCCTGAGCCGCTCTCGCCCGCCAGGCCGAAGACCTCGCCCTTGAACAATTTGAAGTCGACGTCGTTGACTGCTTTCACCTCGCCCGTGATACGGCCAAACAATCCGCCGCGCAGCGGGAACGCCTTGCTGAGGCCGACCACTTCGAGCAGCGGCTCGCTCACGCCGATGCCTCCTCGACTTGCCAGCAGGCCGCGCCGTGATCGGCGCCGACCTTTCTGTCGACCGGCGGCCGGCCGCACGCGGGCGTCGCCAGCGGGCAACGCGGCGAGAACCGGCAACCCGGCGGCGGAGCGGAATAATCGGGCAGCGAGCCTTCGATGCCGCGAAAGGTCGTGTCGCCGGAGAGCTTGGGCACGCACTCGATCAGCGCGCGCGTGTAGGGATGGCTGGGGTGGGCGAAGAGCTCGGCGGTGGGGGCATGCTCCACGACCGAGCCGGCGTACATCACATAGACAGTATCGGCCGACTCCCGGACGACGCCGAGATTGTGCGTAATCATCAGCAGCGCCAGGCCGCGATCCTCCACGAGATCCCTCAGCAACTTCAGGATTTGGGCCTGGGTCGTGACGTCGAGCGCGGTGCCGGGCTCGTCCGCGATGAGCAGGCGCGGCTCGGACAGCAGCGCCATCGCGATCAGAACGCGATGCCGCATTCCGCCCGACAGCATGATGGGATAGGACTGGGCGATGCGCTCGGGGTCCGGCATGCGCACCTGGCCGAGGACCTCGTGCACGCGCGCCATGCGCCCCGCCCGGCCTCGAACGCGGCCGAGCCGCCTATCGGCGTATTTCAGGATCGTGCCCATCTGGTCGCCGATCGTGAAGACGGGATTGAGGGACGTCATCGGGTCCTGGAACACCATCGACATCGCCGTACCGCGCAGATTCTCGCGCTCGCGGGGGCGCATGGCGAGCAGATCGCGGCCGTCGAACCAGATCTGGCCGGACGCGATCCGGGCCGGAGGCGTGGACAAGATGCCCATGATCGCCCGCATCGTCACGCTCTTGCCGCAGCCGGACTCGCCGACCAGGGCGACGTGACGATGCGCGGGAACGTCGAGCCAGACGTCGCGCAAGACCTGCGAACGACGACCGTAAGCGGAAAAATCCACCGACAGTGAGCGAACCGACAGCAGGGGATCGGCGCTCATCGCACGCTCTCGACGTCGAAGAGATCGCGCAGGCCGTCGCCGAGCAAATTGAACCCCATGGCGACGAAGAGGATGGCCGCGCCCGGAAGCAGGGATTCCCACCAGCGATCGGGCAGATAATCCGCCCCGCTCGCGACCATAGTGCCGAGGTCGGGCGTCGGTGGTTGCACGCCAAGCCCGAGAAAGGACAGCGCCGCGCCGATCAGGATCACGAAGCCGAAATCGAGCGAGGTCTTGACGAGGATCGCAGAGGCGCAATTGGGCAGCAGCTCGCGAAACAGGATGTGGAAGCGGCTCGCGCCGAGGGTTCGCGCGGCCTCGACGAATTCCTGCTGGCGCAGCGTTCGCGCGATCGAAAAGATCAGGCGCGTGTGCCAGGTCCACCACAACGCCGCAATGGCGAACATCGCGTGAATGAGATTGGGCGTGAGCACCGCCGTCACCGCGAGCGCCATCACCAATGGCGGAATCGCCAGCGCGACGTCGGTCAGCCGCATGATGACGATTTCCGCCCATCCGCCGAAATAACCGGCGATGAGCCCGAGCGCGGCGCCCAGCGGCACGGCAAACCCGAGGACGACCGCCGCCAACATGAGGGAAACGCGGTAGCCGAACAGGACGCGGCTGAAAATATCCCGCCCGACGTCGTCGGTGCCGAACCAATATTGCGCCGAGGGCGGCAGGTGGCGGGCGGGGAAATTGACTATCGCGCCGGCATGGTCGGGATGCGGCGCGATCACGGGGGCCAGCAGCGCCGCGAATATGACGACGATCACGATGATCGAGCCGATCACGGCGGTTGGGTTGCGGCTGAAGCGATGCCAGTTCTGATAGGCGATCGAAACCCGAGCGGGCGAAATCGGCCCCGCGGACGCGCTCACGCGCGGCCTCCGCGGATTCGCACTCTCGGGTCGACGAAGCCGACGAGCACGTCGATCGTCAGATTGGCGACGACGAAAAAGACGCCCGAGATCATCACCACTCCCATGACGGCGTTGAGGTCCTTCTGCAGGATGCTGCGGACGCCGTAGCTCGCCATGCCGGGCCAGCCGAACACCAGCTCCACCACGAAGGCGTTGCCGAGGAGGGAAGCAAATTCCAGGCCCAGAATCGTCATCGGCGGCACGAAGGCGGGCCGCAGCATATACTTGAAGACGCGCACGCGATTGGGCACGCCGAAGGCGCGGGCCGCCTCGATGTAATCCTGCTTGGCGACGTCGATCATCGAGGAGCGGGTGATGCGCGCGATTTGCCCGACCGTCGCCGCGGAGAGCGCGAGACTGGGCAAAAGCAAGTGCCGCAGCGCGTCGAGTAACCCGTCCAACCTCCCCTTCAACAGCGTGTCGATCGTCAAGAGCCCAGTAATGTCGGCCCGCATCGCCGCATCGGGGGACAGGCGTCCGGTCGTTGGCAACACGTGCAGAACATATCCGGCCAGGACCTGCAGCAGCAGCGCAAGCAGGAAGCTCGGCGTCACCGCGCCCAGAATGGCGAAGAAACGCACGAGATTGTCGATCCAACCGTCCTTGTTCGCCGCCGCGACCACGCCCATGGGCACCCCGAAGAGAAAAGCGATGGCGATCGTGGCGAGAACGAGTTCGAACGTGGCGGCGAACGTCTCGGCGATGTCGTCGTCGACCGGGCGCTTGGTCAGAAGGGACAGGCCAAGATCGCCGTGCGCGAGACCGACGACGAACTGCTCGTATTGTTCGAGCAGCGGCTTATCGAGACCCATCTTAGCCTTGAGTTCCGCCACCTGCTCCTGGCTGGCGCGCGGTCCCATCGCCATGCGCGCCGGATCGCCGGGCATGACCCGCGCGATCACGAAAATCACGATCGACAACCCGAACAGCACGAGCAGCGACCAGAATACCCGTCGGATTAGAAAGTACAGAAATTCCAACTAAATTTCTCGATTTCTCAGGGGCGTCGCGCCGTGCCCGCCGGAAGCGTCCGGCGCGCACGACGAAAACGGGCTTCGCCGATCGGCGGCGACGACGGCGCCGTTGGCGTCAACTGCACGTCCACTTGTATTTGTGAAAGTTATAGTCGAACGACTGCATCGGCACCGGAACATAGCCGTCCAGGCATTTATCCATCGCATGCTGGACCAGCTGCGTCTCCAGGAAGACGTCGACCTGCTGGTCGATCAACTTTTGCTGCAGCTCCTTGTAGATCTTGGCTTGCTCGGCGGCGTCGCCGGTTGCGCGCGCCGCATCGATCAGTTTGTCGACCTCGGGGCTTTGCACCCATTCCATGGAAGCCCAGGTTCCGGCCGCTTTCGAATCGTATTGCGTGTAGAACATCGAGTCCGGCGAGGGATAGGTCGGACCGAAAAAGACCTCGGTCACGTTCGGCGTCGTCTCGACCTTGGAGGCGATTTCGGTGATCCGATTCCAAGGCTGGGCCGAAAGATTCACCTTGAAACCGATCTGCTGCAGATTCGATTGCATCAGCAGGCCGAGCTCTTCCTCGAACTTGGTCGCGGAAACATAGGTCAGGTTGAGCGGGATGTCGGTCTTGCCGGCATAGGCGCTCTTGGCGATTTCGGCCTTGGCGGCCGCGAGATCGAACTTCGGCGCGGGCGTATCGAGATGCGCCGCGGCGAAAGTCTTCGGCAAGGGTCCGGTCAGCTCGCCGCCGGGCAGGATCGAGGCGTGGAGCGTGTCATAATCGGTCGCGAGCGCCAGGGCGCGGCGAATGTGCACGTCGTCCGTCGGGGCGAGCTTGGTGTTGAGCTTGAGATAGAAGGCGATCGAGGTTTCGCCCTTGACGATCTTGAAGCGCGGCATTTTCGCGAGCGCCTCATAGGTGTCGGGCGATTGATATTGGCTCGACATCGTCAACTCGCCGGAAGCGGCGAGCGAGCGCACGGTCGCCTCGTCGTTGGTGATGAGAAAGCGCACCTCGTCGATGGCGCCCTCGCCCCAGCCGCCGTAATAATTCGGATCGCGCTCGATCGTCATTTGCGTGCCGCGCTCCCAACTCTTGAGCGTGTACGGCCCCGCGCTCGCGACATGCGTGGCCAGATAGGTCTGGCCGTCGTCGGCGCCCGCGTTCGCCGTGACGAGCTTGGAATTGACAATGCGGATCGCCGGCACAGTGGCGAGGAACGGGGAGAACGTCTTCAGAAGATTGAATTTGACCGTCTTGGCGTCGATCGCCACGACGCTGCCGGGCTTGAGAACGCCGGCGAAGAGATTGGCGGGCCCCTGATTGATCTTCAGCAAGCGCTCGACGGAATAGACGACATCCTCGGCCTGAACAGGCGAGCCGTCCTGAAACTTGGCGTCGGCTCGGACATGAAACGTCACGCTGGTCGCGTCGGGCGAAACCTCCCATTTTTCCGCGAGTTCGGGAACGAGATTGCCCTTCGGGTCGACATTGGCGAGGCCGTCGTACAGGTTCGCCGAAGCCATGTAGTCGGTGTAGTCGGAGATCTTGGCGGGGTCGATCGTTCCGAAAATCTGGACCGTGTTGACGGTCACCGTGTGCGTGGCCGCGAGGGCGGGAGAAAGGGCCAGCGCGCCGAGGCCGAGCCCCAATAACAAAGTCGATCGCATCGGACACCTCATTGAACGACAAATCTGATTTCGACGTCGCCCTCTTCCAGCGCGAGGGTCACATGGGCCGGCTTCGTCGACTCGTCCGGCCGCGCCCCAGTCGATCACGCAACTCCTTCGTGCGCAAGTAACCGCGAAAATATTCGTCGCGAAAATATTGCGCAATTGCCAGAGAGGGGGCCGCAGCGGGGCGTTTCTCGGCACCGGACATCGCACGCGTGTAATTTTACACCGAAGGGGACCCCCCGGCACGGTATGCCGTAATCGATCGAAATCACGAAAGAAACTGTCGTCCAGGAGGGGACCCAGTTGGATGCAAAACGGCACCCCTGTTGGTGCTGATTTATAGTTAGAAATCAAAGCGTTGACGCAATCTTATCCTCAGGGGCCCACTTCGATGCAAATCCACAGGCTGTGGCTTCGGCCGCGCCGCCGTGGAAGCCGGGATCTGCGAGCTACGCGCTCGGTTGCCGGGAATCACGGCGATTCGGGTCGCGCACCATCCACAAAACATTGTGGCGTCCCGGCTCTACGCGGGCTTGGGATTTGTGATCGTCGGCGAGAAGGTCGACGCAGAGACTCGCATCCGTGACGCGCTGCGTGAGCGTAAACTCTAAAGCACGGATTCTGACGGGTCGCGCCGAGCGATATTCAAGAAATAATCTCGTTGACCTTGGCCTTGGAATTCGGCGGCGCCAAAGCCAACATCCCCACCAAGACGCGGATGCTGGTGTTGATGGTGTTGTCACGTTGTCGGTGGAAGAACGCAAAGGGCCTGCGGCTCTTGAAATTTCAAGCGGCCGCGACCGTTTCGCGCCACGTCCTCCTCGCCGCGGCGCGGAAGGTGCGATGCGTTTGGG
>JBEKLU010000147.1:0-12122 GCA_050010035.1 Roseiarcus sp. | reverse complement strand
TACCCACAACGCATAGCTGGTTTGTCCGCCGGAAGGCTGTCTCGCGATCGGAGACAACCCTAGACTTTGCTCAGCTCGAAGAAATGCGCGGAAAGGCGTGGCCGGTGCGAATGGGGGAACTGCGCCGCGACCGCGCCGAACCAAAACACGCCCCTGCCGAATCACGCGGAGGGCCGGGCCGAACGGAGGACGTTCGCCCGCGCGTAAGGCGTGGACTTGATCGCGGGCAGTCGCCGATTTGCCATCTTTGGAGGAGCCCCTTTGGCTGGACCCCTTTCGCATATTAAGTTACTGGATTTGAGCCGTGTGCTCGCCGGACCGTGGGCCAGCCAGATTCTTGCGGACTTAGGCGCCGACGTCATCAAAGTCGAGCGCCCCGGGGTCGGTGATGATGCGCGGGCGTGGGGACCGCCGTTCCTGAAGGACCGAAGCGGTGCGTACACGAAAGAGTCTGGTTACTATCTGGCCGCCAACCGCGGCAAGCGATCAATTACGCTGAGTCTGGACGCCCTCGAGGGGCGGGACATCGTCCGACGACTGGCGGCGCGATCCGATATCCTGATCGAGAACTTCAAGGTCGGCACGCTCGGCAAATTTGGTCTCGGCTATGAGGATCTTCGCGCCATCAATCCGCGACTGATCTACTGCTCGATTACGGGTTTCGGCCAAACCGGTCCCAAGAAGACCCACCTCGCCTACGATTTCCTGATCCAGGCAATGGGCGGCCTGATGAGCGTGACCGGCGAAAGAGACGAAAGCCCCGGCGGCGGGCCGCAAAAGGTGGGCGTTCCGATCATCGATCTCAACACAGGCGTGTACGCGTCGGTGGCGGTCCTCGCCGCGCTCGCCGGTCGAGAGGTTTCCGGAAAAGGCGATTACATCGACATTGGCATGCTGGACGTGCAAGTCGGTTTGCTGGCCAACCAGGCCATGAATTACTTGGTGACAGGACGGACGCCCGCGCGAACTGGAAATGTCCACCCCAATATCCAACCCCAGCAAGTCTTCGCCTGCAAGGATGGCGATATGGTGCTCGTGATCGGCAACGACGGTCAGTTCCAGAGGCTCTGCGCGGCGCTAGGTCGAAGCGAACTGGCTGATGACGAGCGATTCGCGACCAACGCGGCCCGCGTTCGGCATCAGAAGGTCCTCGTGCCGCAACTCGCCGAAGCATTCGCCCGCGAGAACCGAAGCTATTGGGTCGAGCGCTTATCGGACGCCGAGGTGCCGTGCGGACCGATCAATTCCATACCCGAGGTGTTCGATGATCCACAAGTCAAAGAGCGCCAAATGCTCCGATACCTATCCCATCCAACCGGCGGCGTCGTGCCGCAAGTCGTCAGCCCTTTTCGATTCGCAAACGCGGGCCTGGAGTACCGCAACGCTCCACCGCTTCTCGGTCAGCACAGTGATGAAATCCTGCATGAGCTAGGCATGGATGACGAGTCCATTGCGCAACTGCGAAAACGCGGGATTGTTTAGCGGGACTTCCGCGCAGGGACAGGACGATGGATAACGCTAAGACTCCACGGCGTCGCGGTCTCGGTGGCGCTTCGTCGGTGGTGACGACTTTCGCCTTCGGCCGTCGCGATCGACGCGGACCGCGTGTCATCGTCGCGGCGGCGCCGAGGAGGACGCTTCGGTAGCCCGCGAAAGCGAATTGTTTGCCACGCGGTAGGCGATCGAAAGGGAAATCATGTCCCAACCGCTGCTGTTCACGCCGCTTCGCATTCGTCAGCTGACGCTCAAGAATCGCGTGGTGGTTTCGCCCATGCACCAGTATTCCGCGGTGAAGGGTTTTCCGACCGACTGGCATCTGATGAACGCCGGCCGCTACGCCGCGGGCGGCGCCGGGCTGGTGCTGCTCGAGTCGACCAAGATCGAGCGCCGCGGCTGCGGCACGGTCGGCGATCTCGGCATCTGGGACGACGCGTTCGTGCCGCATCTCGCGCGCATCGCGAATTTCGTGCGCCAGTGCGGCGCAGCCGCCGGCATTCAGCTCGGTCACTCCGGCAGGAAGGCGCGCCGGCTGCGGCCGTGGGAGGGCGGCCGGCCGCTCCAGCGCACGAGCGAGATCGACGACTGGGACGCATGGGAGCTGGTCGCCCCGAGCGCGGTGCGCGCGGATGAGGACTCGCCGACGCCGCGCGAACTGACGCGCCGGGAGATCGGCGCCGTGGCCGAGGCTTGGGGCAAGGCCGCGGCGCGCGCCCATGCGGCCGGGTTCGACGTCGTGGAGATCCACGGCGGGCACGGCTATCTCATCCATGAATTCCTGTCGCCGGTCGCCAACCGGAGGAGCGACGAGTACGGAGGGTCGGAAACCAATCGAATGCGCTTCGCGCTCGAGGTGGCCGAGTGCGTGCGCGCCAACTGGCCGGAGGAGAAGCCGCTTTTTCTGCGCCTGTCGGTCGAGGACGACGCCGGTTGGGGGCCCGAGCAGAGCGTCGCCTTGGCGAAGCTGGTCAAATCGAAGGGCGTCGACTTGATCGACTGCAGCTCGCGCGGGATGCTCAGCACGCCGCTCGCTGGCGTGGCGAAGCCTAGCTATGGCTACCAAGTGCCCTACGCCGAGAAGGTCCGCAATGCCGCCGGGATCATGACGATCGCCGTCGGTTTGATCGTGCACGCCGAGCAGGCCGAGAGCATCTTGCAGGACGGCCGGGCCGACCTCGTCGCGCTTGCGCGCGAGATGCTCTACAACCCGAACTGGGCAATGGACGCCGCGCAGAAGCTGGGCTTCGATCCGGCGTTCACGATGATCCCGCCGCCCTACCGGTACTGGCTCGCGCGGCGCGCGGTCACGGCGCCGGAGATGACGCCCTCGACATTTTGGAGCGGCGACCGCGGACGAAGTCGGCCGACCGATCGATGACGGCGAGGCGCGAAGTGGCTCCCCGTCTTGTGATTCGATCAGGCAAGACGACTTTCGCGAGGGCGCCGGCGCCCGGCGAACTTCCGCTCTGGCGAAGGCTTACTGTGAAAAGACGGATCGGAGGGATCGAACATGACACACCGCTTGCAAGCTAAGACGGCTCTAGTGACCGGCACATCCTCAGGAATAGGCAAAGCGATCGCCAACGTGTTCCTGAGAGAGGGGGCCAAGGTGATCGGTATCGATCGCTCGCCTATGCCGGAGGAGTTCCTGGGCAAGAATTTTTCGTTCGTGCAGCTCGATTTGTCGGACCGAGCGGAATCGAACAAGCTCGTCGATGATTGCGTAAAAAAATTCGGATACGTGGACATTCTGGTGAACAACGCCGGTATCGGCAATGCCACTTCGATCAGCAACACCCGCGACGAGGATTTGGACCGATATCTCGAGGTGAACCTGGCGGCGCCGTTTCGTCTCTGCCGCGCCATGGTGTCGGCGATGCGGGGACGCGGCGGCTCGATCGTCAATATCGCCTCGATCTACGGCATGGCGGGAATCAGCGGAAGCGCCGGATACGCCACGAGCAAGGCCGCTCTCATCGCGCTGACGCGGCAATTGGCCGCCGAATTCGGGCGTGACGGTATACGGGTCAATGCGGTGGCGCCGGGTCTCATCGCGACCGCGCTCACTAAGGAACGCCTTGAGGCGAACGCCATGTTCCGTCAAGTGATGATCGGCGGATGCCCGCTCGGCCGCACCGGCCGGCCGGAAGAAGTGGCTGAAGTCTGCGCTTTTCTCGCTTCGGATGCGGCCAGCTTCGTCACCGGCGTGATATTGCCGGTCGACGGCGGATGGCTGGACTCCAAAGTTCCGCCGCCGCCGCGCGCCTGAGCGCTCGGCGGCGATCGACTGCCTGCCGGCGTCGTCGAAACGACGGCATGGACGACGCGGCGGGCGATGCGTCCGGGTCGGCTGTTTCGTCGTCCACGCTCCCTCGGACGGGAGACGACGCGGGGGGTGCGAGCGCCTACACGGTTGCGACCGGCGTGGCGGGCGATCCCACGGCGCCGGGCAGCCGGAGCGGCGGTGCGGTGAGAAGAAAAGTCGAGCGCATGTTCGCGCGCAGCCACTGCGCGAGCTCGGCAAAGTACCAGAGCTCGCCGAGGTGGAGGCCGAGCTTGAACAGGCAATGGGCGTGCAGCGGCAGGCCAGGGTACATTTCGCCCTTGCCCGGCAGCGCCGGATACGCTTCGACGGCGTAATTGTCGGCGCAGATCGCGACGATGCCGGAGTCGGTGATCCACTGCAGCAGCTTCTCGTCGCGCCCATCGAGCACGGCGCACGAATTAGCCAGCGCCTCGCCGTCGGGCTTCTTGTTCATCTCGAGGATCACGTCGGCAAAGCCGGTGTACAAGCACAGGAAATCGCCGCTCTCGACGCCGGCGCCCTGGCGGTCGAGCGCGGCCATCAGTCCGTCGTAGCCGACCAGCGCGCGCGCGCGGCCGTGCAGGCTCTCCAGATCGACCAATACGCCGCGGCCCTGGACGCCGGTGACGGCCAGCCGCTCGATCCCGATCGCCTTGGCGCCCGAGCCGCCGTCGGCGTCGTCGGGGCCGACCACGTCGACTCCGCCGCGAAAGCCATTATAGTACACCTTCTCGGGTAAGCCGTCGCCGTCGGCGTCGAACATCTGGCCGACGTGGCCGAGGGCGTCCCACTGCGTGGAGTACTGCGTGTAAAGCATGACCGCGTCGTCGCTCACCACGTCGCTGTAACAACCACAGACGTTCGACATCCTGTAGTTGTAATTGAAGCCCTCGCCCCGCCGCTCGTGGAAGAACTTTGGTTCCTTGCGGTAGCGGGACAACGTGGCGCCGCCAGGGTAGTCCAGTGGCAGGCTCAGGCAAAACGCGATGCCGTGCTCCACCTCGCGGATCGCCCGCAGCCGCGTCTGCGGCGTCAGCAGATTCATGCGACCGAGCTGGTCGTCGCGGCCGAAGTCGCCCCAGTTCGATCCTTCGGGTCGTCGTATCCAGCGGCGGGCATCCATCAGGGTTGCTTCCTCTTGCGGCCGGACGGGCTGCGACGGCCCGGCGCCGGCGCCGCTAGCCCGCATGATGTGCGGTGGTTTCGCGGAAGTTGCTTGAATATATGATTTTGTGTCGAAATCGGTCGTCGGAGGGGGTTGGCGCGGTTTCAGCGTGGCGACATCCGCCTCGACCAATCCTACGTCGCCGCCGCTTGGTTTGTCACCTGCGGCGGAGGTCGTCGCGACCGCCGCGAACCGCGGCCGGATGAAACCACGCGCCGCGGCCAAAGGCGAGCACTGACAAGGGGATAAGCCGCCATCCGTCACACTCGGCCGGACCACGCGCGCCCATATTTGCTCGACATGCCTATCGAAGCATATCTGCTTTACGAGCGTGGTGGCTATTCCACTCCCGGTTGGCGCTCTAGGGTCGGGTATGCTTAGTTTTATCCGACGTCGATCGGGCGGCTTCGCGTAATGGCGGCGAGCGACGTTCCCGTGTCGGCAGACGATCGCAGATGTATAGGTGTCGGGCCGCGCGACAGCTCCTCGGCCGCCAATGTCATGAGGGGGATCATTGGCCACCCGAACATCTTCGCCCGAACGCGTTGGGGACCGATTCCGCGACGCCCCCGGCCAACGCCGCGAGGCGTCGGGAGCGTTGACGTCTCTCGTCCCATCGAGCCCAAGTCGGGCCAGCGCCGCCCGGCGCGCTGCGCGTCAGGGGCCGGCCGCCGGGCGCAAGAACGCGCCGCGCAGGACTCTTCCGGCGCTGAACGCGTCAGCGATTCGCGTACGATATGGGTCGGTCGGCGGGAGCGTGAACGACCGCTCCGACAGCGCGATGCAAGCTCGAAACGCCGGTCTATCCGACGGGGATCGAGGTCAGCGACGCCGTGACCGCTCCCGCAATATCATGGGCGACGCCTTCCGCCCGGAGCGGGATTGCGCCATCCGGCCAAAGTCGCCGCCGAAGCCGTCATGGTCGAGCGTCGCCTTTCGGCGACCTGCCGTCAATCGTCGATAAGGAGATGTTCATGTCTAACGAAAGGACGTTCAAGAGACTTCTCGAACCGATACGAATAAGGAATCTCAAGATCAAGAACCGCATCGTCAAGCCTCCTTTCGTCGTCGACTTCGCCAACCCCGACGGTTCCGTCGGCGACTGCATCAAGGACCACGAGGCGCTGGCGCGGGGGGGCGTGGGCATGATCGTCGTGGAGACGACCGCTGTCGATTACCCCTTGGGCGTGAGCGGCGTGCCCCGACTGCTGCTCACCGACGACAAATTCATCCCCGGTTTCGCGCGGTTGACCAAGGCGATCCACAAGTACGATTGCGCCGCCTTTCTGCAACTTCAGCATGCCGGGCCGGCTCATCCGCAGATCGTCGGCAATTCTCAACCCGTCGCTTCATCCTCTTTGAGCGACAAGGAAAAACCGAGGCCGTCGCTCGACACCGCGCGGGAACTGACGATCCCGGAAATTGAGGATCTGGTGCAACTATGGGCGGCGGCGGCGGTGCGCGCCCGCAAGGCGGGTTTCGACGGCGTGGAGCTCCATTTTTGCCACGACTACCTCGTCAACAGTTTCCTGTCCGCCGCGTGGAACAAGCGGCAGGACGAGTACGGCGCCCAGAACCTCGAAAACAGGACTCGTTTCGCGGTGGAAATCCTGAGGGAGGTCAGGAAACGTTGTGGCGAGGACTATCCTATCGGGGTCCGGATGAACGGGTGGGAATGGGGCGTCGACAAGGGGCTGACCATCGAGGAAAGCACCGCGATCGCCAAAGTCATGGAACAATCCGGGGCCGATCATCTGCATGTTTCCGGTTGGGGATACCACGATCTCGAATGGCTGCTTTGGCCCGAGCAGATCCAGTACCCGCAAACCGCGCGCGATGCCGTCGCGGTAGCCAATTTGATCGAGCGACCAGGGGCGCTGGTGCCTCCAGCCGAAGCGATCAAGAGGGCCGTCTCGATACCGGTGGTGGCGGTGGGAAGACTGAACCCGGCCCTCGGCGAATGGATTTTGGAAACCGGCAAGGCGGACCTCATCGCGCTGGGCAGAAGCCTGGCGGCGGATCCCGACCTTCCCAACAAGATCGCTT
Source organism: Roseiarcus sp. (assembly GCA_050010035.1). Classification (GTDB taxonomy): domain Bacteria; phylum Pseudomonadota; class Alphaproteobacteria; order Rhizobiales; family Beijerinckiaceae; genus Roseiarcus. The sequence continues at coordinate 5,109 of JBEKLU010000147.1, read as the reverse complement.
CGGGACGCTACGACGAGGTCAGGCCGTGCACCGCATGCCTCGTCTGCTTCGATGCCTTTTGGAAGAGCGAACACCCGCGCTGCCAAGTCAATGCAACCTGGGGCAAAGAGCGCGATTACGAAGTTACGCCGGCGGTGAAGAAAAAGAAAGTCGTCGTCGTTGGCGGCGGCCCAGCCGGAATGGAAGCGGCGCGGGTCGCTGCGACGAGAGGGCACGAAGTCACCCTTTATGAGAAGTCGCGCGAGCTGGGCGGGCGCATGCAACTGGCTTCGCTGTTGAAAGGCAGCGAGGTGGAAGATTTGCCCGGCCTCGTCAGCTATTTTCGCACACAACTGGCTAAACTCGGCGTCGAGGTGAAGCTGGGTGCGGAAGTCAGCGCGGCGACGGTCGTCGAGGCCAACCCGGACGCCGTCGTTCTCGCCACCGGCGGCATACCCGCGATACCGGCTATACCGGGGATCGATCGGCCCAATGTCCTGCCCATTTGGTCCCTCGCTCACGACGCCACGGCTTTTCTGGCGCCCTTCGGCAAGCGAGTGGTCGTCATGGGCGGCCTGGTCGAGGGCAGCGAAGCCGCACGTCTGCTGACGAAACACGGCAGGCAAGTGACCATTGCGGAACCTTCGCAGCAGATCGGGACCGGCATCCCGGATTTCAACCGGATCCGCCTGCTGTCCTGGTTCGAGAAACACGGCGTCACGCTGCGGACCGGGATCCGATACGAAGAAATCAACGACGAGGGCCTGATCGTGTCGAGCAAAGAGGGAAAGAAGGAGACTCTGTCAGCCGACACAATCCTGGTGGCCACACCGCTGGCGCAACACGCTGGGCTCGCGATGAGCCTTCAGGGTAAGGCGCCTGAGGTTCACGTGATCGGCGACGCGAAAGGGCCGGCGCTTATCGTCGACGCCATCGAGGCCGGTTGGAGCTTGGCCCGTTCGATCTAGAATCAGACGTTTCGAACCATCGAAAACAGTGCAAGCGGCTGGAATGATTCGCGACGCGAAGGAATCTTTCGTCTGATGTTATCCACTAGGAGCCGCAAGAGGAGATCTTCAGCAGGAGTTGCTCGACGCTGATGAGAACTCATTGCACGCAAGGATGGGGTCGAGACCCAGGCACCGATCCAGCGGGCCCTTGGACCGCCGGCGACACCGCTCTTGCGTATGAAGTCGAGGACAACGCTGCTGGCGCGGGCTGTGATGCCGGGGTTGCCGCAGACGCGGCTCCGGTCCTCGTCGCCTGATACGTCCGGGACGCCAGCGGCGGAGCAGAACAAGGGGGCGGGACGGGTCAAGTAGTCGGAGGAACTGCGGCATTCTTTGCCCAATGGGCGTCTTTGTGGCCGAAGCGCTCAAACGTGACCGGGGTGCGCGGAACGAAAATGCCGGAAAGGCGCCTCGTACAGGATGTGGAAATCTCGGCGACCGTCGTGGCGGTTTGACTGGCGGCCATAGTTTTTTCGCAGTCGTTTACAGGCGTTGTAAGCAGGTTAAGTGGGAGTCCAATGGCAATGGCGAGTGACGGCGCGGTGCGTGAGCGCGCACCAATACGAGACGGATTGCTCAGCGGGTCGCTGTCGCAGCTCGATGGCGTCCGGCTGACTGGCTGCAAATGCACCTCATGCGGCGAAACCTCGTTGGGCAAGAAAAGTGTCTGCCCGAACTGTGGCCGCGACACGGTGCATGAGGCGCCGCTGAGCGATCGCGGGGTGCTCTGGAGCTTTACGGTCGTTCGTCATCGCCCCCCCGGCGCCTACATGGGTCCGGAGCCGTTCAGGCCCTTTGGCCTGGGGCTGGTGGAGCTGCCCGACGGCCTGCGCGTGCTTTCGCCAATCCAGTGCGAGGTCGACAAATTGAAGATCGGGCTGGAACTTCGATTCAAGCCTTACCTTCGCCATGACGCCGAGCGCGACGTCGTCGCGTTCGCGTTCGAGCCGGTCGACAAAGGAGGCTCTCATGTCTGATGTCGTCATTCTCGGAGCCGGCATGCATCCGTTCGGCCGGCTCGACAAGAGCTACGAAGAACTGGGCGCCGAGGCGGCGGCCGCGGCGTTGCGCGACGCGGGCGTCGCGTGGTCGCAGATCCAGGCCGCCTATCTCTCGCGCATGTATCTGCCGGCGACGTCCGGGGCGCGCATTCTGCGCCGGCTCGGCAGCACCGACATCTCGATCGTCGACATCGAGGCCGCCTGCGCCAGCGGCGGCGCCGCGCTGCGCCAGGCCGTTCTCGCCGTCCGCTCGGGCGAAATCGATCTCGCGCTGGTGCTGGGCTGCGAAAAGATGCCGCGCGGTTTCATGGATCCCTCGATGATTTACAGCCCCTGGCAGATCGAGCTGGGGATGTCGCTCAACCCCGCGTATTGGTCGATGCGCGCGCGGCGCCACATGCACGACTACGGCACGACGGAGCTGCAGATCGCCAAAGTCGCTTACAAGAACCACAAGAACAGCGTCCACAATCCCTTTTCGATGTATCGCAAGGAGTTCGCTCTCGAGGAAATCCTGCATTCCCCGCTGGTGTGCGACCCCGTTCGCCGGCTCGAAATCTGCGCGCCGGACGACGGCGCCGCCGCCGTGGTCATCGCCTCCGCCGGGCGCGCGCGCCGACACGCCGCGAACGCAAGAGCGGTCAATATCGCCGCCTGCTGCCACACCATCGCCCGATATTCCGCCGATTTCCGCTGTCCTGCGGACAGCATGAGCGCAACCGCCAACAATCCTGGACCGACCGAGGTGACGGCCAAGCAGGCCTATGAACGGGCCGGGATGGGCCCCGAGGACATCCACTGTTTCGAAGTGCAGGACACCGACGCCTTCTGCGAGATCGAGATCTACGAAAGCTTGGGGCTGTGCGCGCTTGGAGAAGGCGGCAGGCTGATCGACGAGGGGCGAACGGAAATCGGCGGCGCCAAGCCCGTCAACATGAGCGGCGGCCTAATCAGCAAGGGTGAGCCCGTGGGCGCCTCTCACCTGGGACAGGTCGTCGAGATCGTCTCGCAGCTTCGCGGCGCGGCAGGTCCTCGGCAGGTCGCCAACGCCAAGGTCGGGCTGGCGCACGTGTTGGGCGCGGGCGGCAATTGCGCCGTCACGATCCTGCAGCGGTAGAGCGCGTGTGGCGCGGGATGCGCTTGCCGATCGACGCGGCGTCGGCGCCGAAATCGCAGGCGCGCGCTGTCGCTTCGGGGGTGGGTCGGTCGATGGAACTCGGCGTGTTTCGTGGAAATTCTCGCTCCGGAGGGGGAATGGATGAAGCCGGCGGACATACCCTCGCCCAATCCGGCGAGAGCGGGATCGCGCGGATCAAGATCGATCGACCCGAACGGCGCCATGCGCTCGGCTTCGAGGTCGGAAATCCGCCGGCCCCGCTCACAATTGGCCGACCACGCCGAGCGGACGAAGCCGACTCGAATGTCCAATTTATCATGAAAATCCCGTTGCGCCGCAGGGCGCGCAGACACCGGAAACCGCTCGCCGCGACAATCCGGCGCGCGCCGTTCCGCTGATCGCCAACTGCGGGCGCGGTAGCGATCAGGGTTCGTCCGATACCGGCGATCGATTCAGTTCAACCGAGGAAGCCATGACACCATTTCGAGAGATTGCGACAGGACTGCGATTTCCCGAGGGCCCGATCGCCATGCCGGACGGCTCGATCGTACTCGTCGAGATCGAAGGCCAAACCCTCAAGCGCGTGGAGCCCGACGGTCAGCAGACAATTGTCGCAAGACTTGGAGGGGGACCGAACGGCGCCGCCATCGGCCCCGACGGCAAGTGTTATGTTTGCAACAACGGAGGATTCAAATGGCTTAGGGAAGAAGGACGGATGCGTCCGGTTCTGCAAGCGGACGACTACAGCGGCGGCCGGATCGAGCGCGTCGATTTGCAAACCGGCGCCGTCGAGGTTCTCTACAGGGGCGTCGGCGCGACGCAACTGAAGGGTCCGAACGACATCGTCTTCGACAGTTTCGGCGGCTTCTGGTTCACCGATCTCGGCAAGGTGCGCGCGCGCGACATGGACCGCGGCGCGGTCTACTACGCCAAGGCGGACGGCTCGCTCATTCGCGAGGTGATCCAGCCGATGACGCAACCGAACGGGATCGGCCTCTCGCCCAAGCAGGATCGGCTATACGTCGCCGAGAGCTCGACCGGTCGGCTGTGGGCGTTCGAAATCAGTGCGCCCGGCGAAATCAAGCGACAGCCGTGGCCGTCGCCCAATGGCGGAAAGCTGGTCGCCGGTTTGCCCAACTATCAGTTGTTTGATTCCCTGGCTCTCGAGGCGAACGGCAATATCTGCGTGGCGACATTCAATACTGGCGCCATTACGATCATATCGCCCTACGGAGACATCGTCGAGCAGTTGTATTTCCCGGATTCATACACGACCAACATTTGTTTTGGCGGAACAGACCTTAGGACCGCCTATGTAACTTTGTCGAACACCGAACGTCTTGTCGCGGTCGATTGGCCGAGGGCGGGTTTGCCGCTGGCCTACTGACCCGCACCACCCAGCGCCGCGACGTTTTGGCGTTCGCAACCCGACCCTACCGGCAATCCATCGATGGCCGCCCGCGAAGCCGCTCGCTCGCTCCGGCGCCGTGGAGGCGCGCTTCGCGAGCGGCTTCGCTACCGCCCGTGCTACGCCACCGGGTGGGACACGACCGGGCTGGCGCAACCGCCAATCTCGTCGTTCCGCCCGGTCATGCCGCCAATTCCATGAAGCGCGCGACGCCCTGCGGCGCGACCTGAACCCGGATGGGCGCCCGAAGCGCGTCAATGCCGAGCGTCCGAAGATCTTCGTTTGAAGTCTCAGAGATGCGGCGACAATCGGACCGCCTCGATCCCGGCCTCCGGCGCGCGCTCGCGCAGCGTCTCGACCCGGCTCGCGAAGGCAGGTCCTGAACAGTTCGGCGTCGAGCCCGTTGATTACGTCATTGAGCGTGTCGCGGGCCGGCAGGCCGCGCGTCGTAGGGCAGGAACCGCCGCAGGAAATCGAGCCGCTTCCGACCCGACAACAGGATTTCGACGAAGTTTTCCATGGCGGAGAGGGTCGCGCAAAGCACGAGAAGCAATATCTCGGGCGGCGGATACACCACCCGCCAGCGCTGGCGCG
>JBEKLU010000146.1:0-12524 GCA_050010035.1 Roseiarcus sp. | reverse complement strand
AAATTCGCGCACCAGTTCTTCGAGCAGCTTGATCCCGGGCGCGTCGACGCCGTCGTCATTGACCAGCAGGACGCAATGCGCGCTCAGGCTGGCCGGCGGTGATAATTCGGACATGTCTCCTCCTGTCTAGCGTTCCAGTCGCCGCGGCATGCGGACATTTTTTCTGCGGGACTTGCCTCTTGCGCAATTTACGCCCATCATACTACAATCTTGTCCGACAATATCGGGTCCTAAAATGGGAGGAAGAGCGGTGCGCGACACATTTATCGTCGGTGCGGGAATGACGCCCTTTGGCCGCTTCCCCGCAACCAGTCTCGCCGAACTCGCCGCGCGCGCCTGTTCCGAAGCGCTCGGCGACGCCGGCGTCGCGCCGCCTCATGTGCAGGGCGTCGCCTTCGGCAACGCCACACAGGGCGCGCTGGAAGGGCAGCACGGCATCCGCGGGCAGGCGGCGCTCGACGGTTGCGGGTTCGGCAACGCGCCGGTCTTCAACGTGGAGAACGCTTGCGCCTCCGCCTCCACAGCGCTGAATCTCGCCCACATATTCGTCGGATCGGAAGCCTATGATTGCGTTCTTGCCATTGGCGCGGAAAAAATGGTGACGTCCGATCCAGCGCGTGGCATGGCCGCCTTCGAAGGCAGTTGGGACATTCATCGCCGCGCTCAGACTATTGCCGATCTCAACGCCATGGGAAGCCGTCTCAAGCTGCCGCCGGAGGCCGCGACAGAGGATCCGCATAGCGTCTTCATGGATGTCTACGCCGCTTTCTGCCGCCACCACATGGCCATGTTTGGCACGACTCAGCGACAGATGGCGGTCGTGAGCTCGAAGAATCACGAGCATTCGGTCCAGAACCCGCGCTCGCAATACCGCCGCGCATTTTCGATTGAGGAAGTGCTCGCCGCACGAACCATCGCTTGGCCGCTCACGCTGCCGATGTGCAGCCCGATCAGCGACGGCGCCGCGGCGGCCCTGGTGTGTTCGAAAGCCTTTGTGGACAAACATGGTTTGGCAAGCCGCGCGATCCGGATTCGAGCTTCGGTGATCATGTCGGGCGATCATCGTGATCCCGACCGAATCGATGAGCATGTGGCGCGCAAAGCGTCATCTCGCGCCTATGAGATCGCCGGGCTAGGCGCGAAGGACGTCGATGTCGTTGAATGTCACGACGCCACCGCCTTTGGCGAAATTCTGCAAAGCGAAACATTGGGCTTCTTTCCCTTTGGGGAAGGCGGACCGGCCGCCGAACGTGGCGACACCCGCCTAGGCGGTCGCATTCCGTTCAACCCATCAGGGGGCCTTGAATCGAAAGGCCATCCCATCGGCGCCACGGGCCTCGGTCAGGTTTTCGAATTGGTGGCACAGTTGCGCGGCGAGGCCGGCGCTCGTCAGGTCGAAGGCGCGCGCATCGCCCTTGTCGAAAATGGCGGCGGCTTGCGCGGCGTTGAGGAAGCGGCCGTCGCGATCACCATTCTTGAACGCGCGTGAGCGCATCGGGCATAGACTGCACAAAGGTGATGCGATGAATCTCGCCCATCTGCTGTTTAACGCCGCGCGAAGTTTCCCCGACCGGCCGGCGGTCTCGATCGGCGACAGACGGCTGTATGATTACGCCGCCTACGGCGGTCTTGCCGCGCGGCTGGCCAGTGGGCTGACAGAACGCCTGGGCTTGCGACCAGGCGACCGTGTTGCGCTCGCGATGACAAACAATGCCGAGTATCTCGCGAGTCTCTTTGCAATCTGGCGCGCGGGTCTGGTCGCGGTTCCGGTCAACGCCAAGCTTCACGCGCGCGAAGTCTCCTATATCGCGACCGATTGCGGCGCGCGCTTGTGCCTTGCGACGCCCGATCTCGCCGGCCCTTTGGCCGATCACCTGTCGCGCGACGCGCGCATGATCGTGCTCGGCGACCGGGACTGGCGCGACCTAATCTCGGCGGAGCCAGGTTCGACCGCCGAGGTCCGTTCGGACGATCTCGCTTGGATCTTCTATACGAGCGGCACAACTGGACGCCCGAAGGGCGCCATGCTGTCTCATCGCAATTTGTTTTCGATGATGATCAGCTATCTCGCCGACGTCGATAGACTGACGCCCGATGATTGCCTTCTGCACCTGGCGGCGCAGTCGCACGCCACCGGACTCTTCGGTCTGTCGCATATAGCGAAAGCGACACACCAAGTCATGCCGCCGAGCGGAGGGTTCGACGCGGCGGAGCTGGCGACGCTGCTTCGGCTTTACGATTCGGCGACGCTCTTCCTGCCGCCCACCGGTCTGCGAAGGCTATTGCGCGATCCGGCGTTCGCGAGCGCGCCCATCGAAAGAATGCGCACGCTTCTCTTGGGCGCCGCGCCAGTCTATTCCGCGGACTTAAGGGCGGGATTCGAGCTCCTTGGCCCACGTCTTTGGAATGGATACGGTCAGGGCGAAAGCCCTTGCACGATCACCGCCATGTCCAAGGAGATGCTGGCCGACGCCGCTCGGTCGGGCGATCAAGCGCGCTTGTCGTCGGTGGGAATCTCGCGCACCGGCGTCGAGGTCGCCATCCTCGACGCCGACGACCGGCCGTTACCGCCTGGCGAGATCGGCGAGGTCGTGGTTCGCGGCGACACGGTCATGTCCGGCTATTGGAATCTTCCCGCGGAATCGAAAGCGACCTTGCGCGCCGGATGGCTGCGCACGGGCGATCTCGGCGCGATGGATGAGCGCGGCTTCCTAACGTTGCTCGACCGCGCGAAGGACCTGATCATCTCCGGCGGCTCGAACATCTATCCGCGCGAAGTCGAGGAAGTGTTGCTCGAGGATCCGGATGTCGCGGAGGTCGCGGTGATTGGAACATCGGACCCGGAATGGGGCGAAAGCGTAATGGCCGTCCTTGTCGCGGCTCCCGACGCGACTCTTGACCTCGCGCGACTGGAAAATCTGTGCCTCGAGCGGATCGCGCGCTTCAAGCGGCCAAAATACTGGCGCGTGGTGGATCAACTTCCCAAGAATTCCGCGGGCAAAGTCTTGAAACGGGAGTTGCGGCGACGATTCGAGGCGGAAGGCTCAAAATCCGATTGAAGCCGCGCCGGTCAGATTGTTCGACAATTTTGTCCTCAAATCTTGTTGACATCTGGCCCCATTCTCTGCATCTTCCGCAATCGTGATACGGCGGAACGCCGCGGCGAGCAAACGGCTGAGCGTGACCCAAGTCCGCCGTATCCCGGGAGGAAATCATGGCCAAGCTCTACATCGACAACGACAAGTACGGGGAACAGGCGGCGTCCCCGATCGTCGAGGCTTATCACAGCGCGATCAAGGACCTAGTCCGCCGCCGTCTTGATGAAGTCGGCGGCGATTGGGCGAGTTTCGTTTTTGACAAATCCTATGATCTCATCGGCGCCAAGGACTTCGCCGCGGTCGAGAAAAAGCTTCTGGCGACCGGCCACCGTTTCGATTGGTCGGCGATGATATCGGTGCGTGAGCAACCGGAAATCTACAAGCCCGCCGCCGATGCGCAAGGCGATGCGAAAGATTTCAGTTTCGAGCACGCCGAAGCCGTCGTCGCCGCGGCCGACGCGGGGGGGCGCGAGCAGCGCGGGATCGGCGACAACGTCGTCAAATACGCGAACAATTTGATCGGGACGGCGCTCTACATACGCTCGAGCGATCGCGTGCTGCAGCTTCTCACCAACGGGGTTCCGCCGGACACGGTGGCGATCATAGACGATAGCGGCGGCACTCTCACGGCGCCAATCCTCGAGCAGTTCAAGGGGGTCATTTGCGCCGGCGGCACGGTGCGCTCGCATCTCGGCATTCTCACGCGCGAATACGGCATTCCCTGTCTAATGAACGCGAAGATCAGCGGCATTAAGGAAGGCGACCGCGTCGAGATCGAGAGCACGGCCGCGGCGAAAACGGCGGAGGACTATCAGAGAGGCGTCGAGGCGATCGCACGCGTGTGGCGGTTGAGGAAATAACACCGAACGCGCGACGCCAAGCGTCTATTGGGAGGACCGACCATGAATTCAAACAACCTTTCATACACTCAATTGCTCGAGACCAACAATCTCATTCAAACCAGCGCTGACGAAACCTATTGGCTCTGCGTCACCCGCACCGTCCAGGAATCGAAACTGTTCCCGGTTCCCGCCTACATGATGCTGTCTTACATGATGGCCTATTTCCGCTATCCCTCGCTGTTGCGGAAAATCGAATCGCGCATGTCGGCCGAGGAAATTGGCGATCGCGCCCGCAACGCCGGCATCAAGATTCAAAACCCGTCCATGGGCTGGGCGCTGCCGGGCTTCTACTTGCTCGGCCGCGAGTGGCTGATCAATCTCGGTCTCGTCCGCCCGCAGGACGCGGTGGAAGACTTGATCTACGTCATGGATTTCTGGAAGCGCTTCGAACTTTCCTGGCACCGCAACGACGGTCACATCACCAATAAGGAATTTGGCCACCGAGGGCAGTTTCTGCCCGAGCGCCAGTTACAAGTGTTTCATGCCGACATGTTCGACTGCGTCGCCGGCGATGAACTCCACGAAGCTTCCCAGGCCTTCATGGCGGCCACGTCGCAGTACGGCTTCCTGATTTCTTGTGAAAGTCGAATTAGCCTCCACAATTCCGGTCCTTATAAGTTGGCGGACGATCGCGAGATGATCGTTCGCGATTTCATGGACCTTTCGGAAAGCGACTTTCCGTGGCTCGACGATGTGGCGAAAGAGGTTCCCTACAACAACCTCACCGTCACGATGGCGGTGAAGGACTGCCATTTCTATCTGATGGACGACTGGGGCAGCTTCGAGTCGAAGCCGGAATTCACCGCGGACAAGCTCGTCGGCGTCGCGCTCTACACCTCCGACACCTTGTCCGAGGGCTATATTCCCGTCGGCATGGGGTCGAGGGAAGAGCTGACGGCGACCTTCAAATCGCTCACCGACAAGGTGAAGACAGCGAGCAACAAGCTCTGGCGTCGGGTCGCCGGCTGGACGCGCGATCAGATGATCGACGCGGGCGCTATCACGTACTTCGCCATCATCAAGGATCTCGCGCATGTCGCGGGCGTCTACGACGTGTCGGATTGGATGACGGTCGACGAACGCGCGGAACGTTTTCGGCCTCTGTTCAATGACGAATACAGCCGTGACGCCTTGGTCGGCCTCTGCATCGGCACGCATCCCTCGCACTTGGCGAACGAATATACGATGATGCAGCACTCCGATAAGCCGCAGCGCCTTTATTCGCCGATACCCTACTCAATTTTGCAGGGAGACGATTTTACCTCGAGCTGCGGTCCGGTCTATCCAGGCAAGAGTCATCTCGAGCCAAAGATCGACCGCTACACCACCACGCGCGGCGTCTTGACTCTCGCGGAATATAACAAGCTCGCGCGAGAGATGCGCCCCCATTACGTCGATCCGAAATACCGCCACCTGTGCGAAACCTGGGTGAAATATCATGCCGGCACGCCGCTGGCCGATGAGCTTTACAAGCTCGGGCAAGGCCAGTCGCGCCTTCTCAAGGGGAAGGGCTCGACGCTGAGGCGCGCGGACGTCGAAAAACTGCGCAAGTCGGCGCGGTAACGGCGAACCGCCGCGATAAGTCCGGCGCCGCCGCGCGCCGGACTGGCATAGAGGATATCACGATGCAAATTGGCGCCCTGATCCGCCGGGCCGCTCTCTTCTTCGGCGACGCGCCCTGCCTCGTCGAAGGGGAGCGCGGCGTCAGCTTTCGCCGCTTTGACGTTCTAACGGACCGGCTCGGCAACGCGCTGCTCGCCAACGGACTCACCGCCGGCGACAGAGTCGGCGTCCTCTTGCCCAATGGCGTGGATTGCTTGATCGCCTACTACGCATTGGCCAAGGCGGGCCTCGTGCGGGTCTCCCTCAACGCCCGCGAAACTCTTGACAATCATGCGTACAAGCTCGCGAACAGCGGCAGCCGGGCGGTGATTCACGAGGGGGTCGAAGGGCTCGATGTCGAGATCGAGATCGGTCCCAAGCGCTTCGCCGAGTTACTCGACTCGGGGGCGGATACGCCGTGCATTGTCGACCGCGATCTTGATGCTCCCTATCGCCTCGGCTACACCGGCGGCACGACCGGTCGATCCAAGGCGGTCACCCTGACCACGCGTGGGGAACTTGCCGAACTGTCCGCGTTTCTCACCGACCTTGTTCCGGATATCCGCAAGGGCGACACCTTTCTCCATGCGGCGCCGATCGCCCATGCCTCGGGCGCGTTCTTCCTGCCATCCTTGATCCGCGGCGCGCGCTCCCTGGTCATGGCCAAATTTGATCCCGGTGAATTCATTCGTCTAGCGACGCGCGAGCGCGCCGAACTCACCTTTCTCGTGCCGACCATGCTCGCGATGGTGCTCGAACAGCCAGCAATCGCGACGGCCCAGTTTGCCCTGCGCCGCATCGCCTACGGCGCCTCCCCGATTGCTCCAACCTTGCTCCAGCGGGCGGAGGAGCGATTTGGCCGAATCTTCGCGCAAACCTACGGGCAAGCGGAGAGCCCAATGGTCATCACCTACCTGAACCCAGAGGATCATGATCGGATCGGCTCCTGCGGTCGTCCGTTCACCATCGTCGAAGTGGCGGTGGTCGACGAACAGGATCGCCAACTTTCAGCGGGCGAACGCGGTGAGATTGTGTGTCGGGGCCCGCAAACAATGGCGTATTATTGGAATAACCCCGAGGCCACCGCCGAAGTGTTCCGCAACGGATGGCTGCACACCGGCGATGTCGGCTACATGGACGCTGATGGGTTTTTCTACCTCGTCGACCGAAAGAACGACATGCTCATTTCCGGCGGATACAATGTCTATCCGCGCGAGGTCGAGGAAGCGCTCCTGTCGTGTGAAGGCGTGATCGAAGCGGCGGTCGTCGGCCTACCCGACGAGAAGTGGGGCGACCGCGTCCACGCGGTCGTCGCCGGGCGGCAAGGTCTCAAGGTCGAGACCGTCATGAATTACGCGCGCGAGCACCTGGCCAACTTCAAGCGGCCGAAGGAAATCGAAATCTGGCCGGAATTGCCGAAAAGCTCCGCCAATAAGATTTTGCGCCGCGCCGTTCGCGACACGATCATCGCGCGGGAGAAGGCGGCGTCTGGCGGCGACAATACGGACAGCGCGGAGGAAGCACGGTGAACGAGTCGCATATGGTCATGCACGGATTGGCCGTCAAGAAACACGCCACGCCAGAAGCCGTCGCTGGCATCGTCGGCCTCGAAGTCGAGGACGTTCGGAAGATCTTGGCAAAGCTCCAAGAGGGTAAGCGCGTCGTCGAGTCTCAAGGAAAATATCTGCTCACGCCGCCCGCGCGCATGGCGCTCGACTCCGAGTACTCGCGCCTTTACGGCGACCTGCGGGTGAACGCGCAGTTCAAGTCCGGTTACGAGGGCTTCGAACGGCTGAACGGCGTTCTCAAGCAATTGATCACCGATTGGCAGACGATCGCGGTTGGCGGCGAGCGCGTTCCGAACGATCACGGCAACAAGGATTACGACGCCAAGATCATCGATCGCCTGGGCTCGCTGCACGAACGAGCGGAAGTGGTGCTCAGCCAACTCGCGAGCGCGCTGCCGCGCTTTGTCATCTATCGCGAAAAGCTTCATGCCGCGTTGGAGAAAGCCGAGGACGGCGCGATCGCATGGGTAAGCGATGCCAAGATCGAGAGCTATCACACACTTTGGTTCGAACTGCATGAAGATCTGTTGCGCCTCATGGGGCGCGAACGTGAAGAATAGGCGCGCGAGATCATGACGGTTCAATTCGGCGCATGGACGCTCGGGCTCGACGGCGGCGAGGCGCCGAGCCGCGAACTGATCGGCGGCAAGGCTTGGTCGGTGGCCCGCATGCAGACGCTCGGCTTGACCGTGCCGCCGGCTTTCGTCGTCACGACCCGCGCTTGCGCCGCGTATCTCTCGGGGGCGGCCTTGCCCGACGGTCTCGAGGAAGAGATTTCCGCCGGGATCGCTTGGCTCGAGATCCGAACCCAACGACGATTCGGGCACGGACCGCGGCCGTTGTTGGTTTCCGTTCGCTCGGGCGCGCCGATCTCCATGCCGGGCATGATGGACACCGTGCTCAATCTGGGAATCAACGATGTGACCGAGGCGGCCCTAGCCGCCGAGTGCGACGATCCCCAATTCGCGCGCGATACTCATCGTCGCTTTCTCGACCTCTACGGGCATATCGTTCTGAAGACCGGCGATCTTGGGCTTGCCGTCGGTGAAGATCCAGCGCGATGGCGCGCGGCGATCGCCGGCGTGGTCGGCGCGCCGGCGCCCGAGGATGCCACGGAACAACTGCGCGGCGCCGTGCGCGCGGTCTTCGAGTCATGGAACTCCCGCCGGGCGCGTCGCTATCGGCAACACCATGGCATTCCCGACACCTTGGGCACCGCGGTGACGGTGCAGGCCATGGTGTTCGGCAATGTCGACGATCGCTCCGGCACCGGCGTACTGTTTTCGCGCAATCCGTTGTCGGGCGAGCCGACACCCTATGGTGAATACTTGCCGCGCGCCCAGGGCGAAGACGTGGTTTCAGGCAAATTCACGCCCAAGCCCCTATCCACCCTCCGGGTCAGCATGCCCGAGGTCCATCAAGCGCTCTTGGCCGCCGCGCGCAAACTCGAGGAAGCCGGTCGCGATGTTCAGGACATCGAATTCACGATCGAGCGCGGCCGTCTCTATTTGTTGCAGTCGCGTGGCGCCAAACTCGCGCCGCACGCGGCGGTGCGGATCGCCGTTGATCTCGTGCGCGAGGGGTTGATCGACGAAGCAGGGGCATTGCAACGCGTTACGCCGGATCAAGTTCGAATCTTGCTGAGCCCGCACTTGAACGAGAATACGATCGCCGCGGCGAAAGTCCTCGCCGCGGGCGAGGGCGCCTCGCCCGGCGTCGGCATCGGCGTGGTTGTGCGCGACTCCGACGAGGCGGAACGGCGCGCTCATGCGGGAGAGGCGGTGATTCTCGCGCGCCCAACCACGAGCCCCGACGACCTGCACGGCATGATCGCGGCGCGGGCGGTCGTCACCGAGCATGGCGGCAGCACTTCGCATGCGGCCGTGGTTGGCCGCGCCTTGGGTCTGCCTTGCGTCGTTGGTTGCGGCGCGGGCAGCCTTGCGGCGTTAACGGGAAAAACGATCACCGTCGATGGGCGGTCGGGCAAGGTTTTCGAAGGCGCGCTATCGATCGAGGCACCGGATGAGAACGACAATGAATTGCTGGCGACGCTGGCTGAATGGGCGGTTCCTCGCGCGCGCCTGAAAGTCGTCGCGCCATCGGCCGCCGGCGCGCTCGACGCGATTGATCTTAGCGGTCTCGACGCAGCCGCCGACCCGGCCCGGATTGGCGAGGCATTGATCGCGTTTAAGGGGGCGAAGGGGGCGCGCGGCGGCGCCATTGCTTCTGATGAAGGCGTCCGCGCGGCCATTGCCGTCGGCCTCGAGTTCATCGTCGCCGATCCCGTTTTGCCGCCACTTCTAGCCGCCGCCCGGATTGCGGCGGAAACTGATCTGAACGCAACCGAAAAAGAACTCCCATGACCGACATCAACGCTCAAGATATCGAGGCGATCGTCACAAGATTCGACGAGTCGACTTGGGACGAATTGCGCGTAGTAATCGACGGGTTTGAGATCTACCTGTCGAAGAACCCCGGCGATCGTCTCCAGGCATCGTCCGCTGTTTCGCGAGCCACGGAGGCGGCGACGCCGCAGGCCTTGCCGACGGTGCTGTCTGCAAATGCGGGAGGAGCGGGATCTTCTTCCGCCGCCGGCCAACCTGTCGCGACCGATTTTCCCGAACAGTTCGTTGTGGTCCGGGCGCCCAATCTGGGCACGTTCTATCGTTCTCCAAAGCCAGGCGCTCCACCCTACGTCTCGCTCGGCCAACCGGTCGATCCCGACACGGAGATCTGCCTCATCGAGGTAATGAAACTCTTCACCTCGGTCGCTGCCGGCGTTCGCGGAACGGTACGCAGGATTCTCGCGGAAGATTCTCAACTCGTCGAGTTCGATCAACCGCTGTTTCTGGTCGAGCCGCGAGCCTGACGGAGCAATTATGCCGCTGCGCCGGATCCTGATCGCCAACCGCGGCGAGATCGCCCTACGTATCGTACGGGCGGCGCGGGCGTTGGGCATCGAGTCGGTTTTGGCCGCCTCCGCCGCCGATCGCGACAGCGTCGCCGCGCGCGAAGCGGATCGCACTTTGGTGATTGGCCCATCTCCAGCCCGAGCCTCCTATCTCGATGCACGTCTGGTCGTCCATGCCGCCAAGTCCGCTGGCTGCGACGGCCTGCATCCTGGGTACGGATTTCTTTCCGAGCGACATTCCCTGGCGGCGCTGTGCGAAGAGGAGGGAATTGCCTTCGTCGGGCCGAGCGCCGAGTCGATCCAGGCGGTTGGCGATAAACTGGCCGCTCGCCGTCTCGCCAAGGCGGCCGGGGTCGCGATGGTGCCAGGCAGCGCCAAATTGGAATCGGCGCGGGCCGCGGTCGCCTTCGCTGACGAGATCGGCTACCCAGTCGTCACGAAAGCTTCGGCTGGCGGCGGTGGACGCGGGATGGTGGTCGCACGCGACGCCAAGTCGCTGCGAGAAGGCTTCGAACGCGCTTCGGTCGAGGCGAAGGAGGCCTTTGGCGACGGCACGCTCTATGTGGAGCGGTATGTCGAGCATGCGCGCCACGTGGAAGTGCAGGTGATGGGCGGCGGCGACGGACGTGTCGTGCATTTCGGCGAGCGTGACTGCTCGTTACAGCGCCGCTATCAAAAGATGGTCGAGGAAGCGCCCGCTGTCGCGCTCTCGGATGCGACGCGAGCGCGACTCCACAAAGCGGCGGTCGATCTTCTCGCTTCGATAAACTACCGCAACGCTGGCACGGTCGAATTTCTCTATGATGTCGATCGCGACGCCTTCTACTTCATGGAAGTGAACGCGCGCATTCAAGTCGAACATCCGGTCTCGGAAATGATTACCGGAGTCGATTTGATTCAGCTTCAACTTAGAGTGGCGGGCGGGGAATCCCTCCCACTCCAGCAAAGCGACGTGGTGGCCAAGGGTCACGCCATTGAAGTTCGCGTTATCGCGGAGGATCCTGACCGCGGTTTCGCCCCGTCGCCAGGTCGGATCACGACCTGGCGTCCGCCGCTTGGCCCCGGCATCCGTCTCGATTCGGCGATGGAGGAGGGGACGCTAGTCCCTCCTTACTACGACAGCATGATCGCCAAACTGATCGTTCACGCCGTCGACAGACCGGCTGCGGTAGCGCTGCTAGGCGACGCGCTCGCCCAATTCGAGATCAAAGGCATCGCGACGAACATTCGGCTCTTACGCGCCATCGCCTCTCACCCCGATTTCGTCGAGGGGCGGTTCGACACACGCTGGCTGGAGACGATTCTCCTTCCCAGCCATGGCCAGCAAAAGGATTCATAGAATGGCTCACGTCGAGTTCTTGGACGAAACAATGCGCGACGGGCAGCAGAGCCTATGGGGCATGCGCATGCAAGCCGGCATGGCGCTGCCGGTCGCGCCGCTCATCGACCGAAGTGGGTTTCGTGTGATCGATCTCGCGGGCTCGTCCCTGTTCGAGGTGATGATTAAAAGCTGCCGAGAAAACCCATGGGAAGGGCTCGATCTTCTTGTGGCGGCCATGCCGCGCACACGGCTGCGCGGCGGCATGCGCTCGAACGCCTCAGTGACCTTCGGCGTGACGCCGGATTCGCTGATGGACGCGTGGATGCGCCGCCTCAATGTGCACGGCTGTCGAAGCTTCTGGATCTACGACGTGCTTTTTAATATCGACAAGATGCATAGGCTGGCCAAAGTCGCGAAAGAGTTTGGCTCGGAGGTCGCCGGATCGATCATGTTCGCGCTCTCGCCAGTCCACACCGACGAGTATTACGCACACAAAGCCGACAAGCTGTCGGCTAGCCCGGACATCGACACATTGCTTCTCTATGACAAAGCCGATCGAATTCCACGCCAACAATATTCTTGGCCAATCGGCGAAGACCTACCTGGACGCGATCGATTTGGGCGTGACGATCCTGCATACCGCGAGTCGGCCGATGGCCAATGGACCATCGGTGCCGTCGACCGAGATCATGATCCACAATATCGAGCTGCTCGGCCATACCCACAATATCAACAAATCCCTGTTGCCGCCCGTTGCCGACCATTTCGAGCGGGTGGGCAAGGCTGCCGGTTTCCTGGTTAATCAGGCCAATGAATACGATGTCTTGTCGATTCATCACCAGATTCCCGGAGGCATGACCGGCACGCTCAAGGCGCAACTCGCCCAACACAACATGACCGACAAGCTTGACGAGGTCCTGCGCGAAACCGCCGAAGTGCGCCGCGACCTCGGCTATCCCGGCATGGCGACGCCGTTCAGCCAGCTTGTGGGCATCCAGGCTGTGCTTAACGTCGTTACGGGCAAGCGCTACAGCATTGTTCCGGACGAAGTCATTCAATACGCAGCCGGATTCTATGGGAACACCGTCGCGCCCATTGATCCAAATGTGCTTGATAAGATCA
>JBEKLU010000145.1:0-12320 GCA_050010035.1 Roseiarcus sp. | reverse complement strand
GAAGCCTTCATCGCATACTTCAACCGTACTCTCGCCAAACCCTTCAAGTGGACCATGACTGGCAAGCCGCTTGCCGCATGAACGCGAAACGGAGTTCGATCTTCCGGCGGCGTGTACTAGGGCAGATTGTCGCGCAGATAGATTTCGATGCGGATGCGCTCCTGACCCGGATCGATCGCGACGCCGTCGGCGAGCGCGCACAGGATTCGCATCGCGCTGCGCGCCTCGTGGCCCGGGTCCTGATTGAGGATCGCCGCGAAGGCGCCGTCGTTCAGCGCTGCGCGAGAATGCGTCGTCAATTCGTGCGCGATGACGCAAATCTTGCCCGCCAGGCCGCGCTTGCGCAGCGCAGCGATGACGCCGCGATTGCCCGCGCCCAGGCTGTAGACGCCGACGATGTCGCTGTGCCGATCGAGCAGCGACCCCAGCGCCTCCTCGGCGACGGCGGCGTTGTCCAAGCCCTCGACCACCGGCAGGGGAACGAGGTCGGGAAATTCGGTGCGAAGAACCTGCTCGAAGCCGAAGCGCCGTTCGGCGTGATCGCGCAGCAGCATGGAGCCCGCGACGACGGCGACGCGCCCTTTCTCGCCGCGCAGGAACCTGCCCATCAGCGTGGCGGCGGTTCGGCCGGCGGCGCTGTTCTCGATGCCGATGTAATGCGCGCGCTTGGACGCCGGCACGTCGGAAACGAGCGTCACCACGGAGACGCCTCGCTCCGCGAGCCGGTCGATCGCGTGGCGAACCGTCGAATTGTCCGTCGCGACCACCGCGACGCCGGTCAGCGACTGCGTCTCCAACCGCTCGAGCGCGCCGGCGAGCGCCTCGCCGTCGAATGGAGGAATCTCGGCGATCGAAATGAAAACCCGATCGGCGCGATTGAGGTCGGCGAGCCTGCGGACTTCGGCGGCGAGGTTGCTGAGGAACGTGTTGACGCCCGTCGGGATCACGAACGCGAGGCGGTATTCGTGCTGCTTGGCCAATTTCGCCGCGGCGGCGTCGCGACGATATCCGAGCCGGGCGATCGCCTGTTCGACTTTCTCGATCGTTGCGGCGCGCACGCCGCCGCGTCGGTTCAGCACTCGGTCGATCGTCGCGAGGCTGACGCCCGCCGCCTTCGCCACATCGTGCACCGTCGCGCGGACCATCAGCGGCGAACCTTCCCTCCGTTGATGAGCGTATATCAAAAGGCCCTTCCCGAGGCAAGCCGACGCGCCACGCCGCGCGAATGACGAACGGCGCGCTTTCTGGCGCCCATTCATCGCACAATCGCGATCGTCACGACGACGATTTCGTTATCGGTCCGGTGACGGAGCGAAGCTCCTCAATTAGGATGATTGACGCACATCAGCTTGTCGACTATCTCTTGACGGGGAGATCGTCGTGGGAGGAGCGTCCGTGAGCGGAACCGGGTTTTTCGGCGACGTCGAGCCGATCCGCTACGAAGGGCCCCGGTCCGACAATCCGCTCGCCTATCGCTATTACGACAAGGACAGGCGCGTTCTCGGCAAGCGCATGGAAGACCATCTGCGCGCCTCGGTCTGTTACTGGCACAATTTCGTCGCCAACGGATCGGACCCGTTCGGCGGCCCGACGTTCCTGAGGCCCTGGTTCGGCGACGACATGGCGAGCGCCCGGCTGAAAGCGGACGTCGCCTTCGAGATGTTCGATATTCTCGGCTTTCCCTTTTTCGCCTTCCACGACCGCGACATCGCGCCGGAAGGCGATTCGCTCGAGCAATCCAATCGGAACGTGCAGGAAATCGCCGACGTCTTCGCGGCGAAGATGGAAACGCGCCCGGTGCGCCTGCTGTGGGGCACGGCCAACCTGTTCGCGCATCGGCGCTACATGGCCGGCGCGGCGACCAACCCGGATCCGGACGTCTTCGCCTATGCGGCGGCGCAGGTGAAGAACGCCATCGACGTCACGCACCGGTTAGGGGGCGCCAACTACGTCTTGTGGGGCGGCCGCGAAGGCTATGAAACGCTGCTCAACACCGACCTCGAGCGCGAACTGGCGCAGCTCGGCCGGTTCCTTCGGCTCGTCGTCGAATACAAGCACAAGATCGGCTTTCGTGGGACGATCCTCGTCGAGCCGAAGCCGCAGGAGCCGACCAAGCACCAGTACGACTACGACGTCGCGACGGTGTTCGGCTTCTTGAAGGCGAACGGCCTGGAGAAGGAAGTCAAGGTCAACATCGAGGTCGGCCACGCCGTGCTCGCCAAACACACCTTCGAGCACGAAGTCTCGCTCGCCGCCGCGCTCGGCATTCTCGGCTCGCTCGACGCCAATCGCAACGACTACCAGAGCGGCTGGGACACCGACCAGTTTCCCAACAACGCGCCGGAGACGGCGCTGGCGCTCCACGCCATCCTCAAGGCGGGCGGCTTGACGACGGGCGGCTTCAATTTCGACGCCAAGGTGCGGCGGCAGTCGTTCGACGCCGTCGATCTCCTGCACGGCCACATCGGCGGGATCGATACGCTGGCGCGCGGCCTCCTCGCCGCGGCGGCGATGATCGAGGACGGCAAGCTCGATCGCTTCGTGGCGGACCGCTACGCCAAATGGGATCGCGGCGAGGGCGCCGAAATGCTCGCCGGCAAGCGCGACTTTGCGGCCATAGCGGATCGCGTGCGGCGCGAGGGCCTCGACCCGCAACCCCATTCCGGTCGCCAGGAGTATCTGGAAAACCTGGTGAACTGGTATCTGTGACCGCGCGCGTCGCGCGGTGGTGTTCGACGTAATGAACTGGCGAAGCGGGTTTGTCGGAGTCAGCGGCAAACTCATAAATGGGAGAGGAAGTAATATGAGGAAAGCCCTGTTGACGACCGCTGCTCTTGCGGCGTTGTGCGTACCGAGCGCCGTTATGGCCAAGGACATCGTCGTAGGCGTGTCCTGGTCCAACTTCCAGGAAGAGCGCTGGAAGACCGACGAAGCCGCGATCAAGGACGCGCTCGCCCCGTCGGGCGCCAAGTACATCTCGGCCGACGCGCAGGCTTCGCCGACCAAGCAGTTGACCGACGTCGAAGACCTCATTTCGAAGGGCGCCAACGTCCTCATCATTCTCGCGATGGATTCGGAAGCGATTCTTCCGGCGGTCAAGAAGGCCAACGACGAGGGCATCCCGGTCATCGCCTACGACCGCGAAATCGAAAGCCCCAGCGCGCTCTATCTCACCTTCGACAACGTCGGCGTCGGCCGCATGATGGCGAAGGCGGTCGAAGCGGCCAAGCCGGCCGGCAACTACGCCTTCATCAAGGGCGACAAAGGCGATCCGAACGCCGACTTCCTGTTCTCGGGCATCGCCGAAGTCCTCAAGCCGGCGATGGACGCGGGCAAGATCAAGAACGTCGGCGAAAGCTACTCCGACGGCTGGAAGCCCGACAACGCGCAAAAGAACATGGAGCAGATCCTCACCAAGAACAACAACAAGGTCGATGCGGTCGTCTGCGAGAACGACGGCATGGCCGGCGGCGTCGTCGCCGCGCTCAAGGCGCAAGGCCTCGCCGGCGTCGTGCCGGTCTCGGGCCAGGACGGCGACAAGGCCGCGATCAACCGCATCGCGCTCGGCACCCAGACCGTCTCGATCTGGAAGGACAGCCGCGATCTCGGCAAGCTCGCCGGCCAGTCGGCGGTGGCCCTCGCCCAGGGCAAGAAGATGACCGCCCTTCCCGGCGTGAAGCCGTTCTCGGGCGGCGCCAAGCACGTCACGGTCAACGGCGTCCTGCTGACGCCGCTCGCGGTCACCCGGGCCAATCTCAACGTGATCGTCGACAAGGGCTGGATCACCAAGGCGGAAGTCTGCGCCGGCGCGAATCCGGCCGTGGTCCCCTACTGCAAGTGAGTTGACCTCGCCGAAAGGCAATGAAACAACTAGGGCCGCGTCGCCGAGAGGCGGCGCGGCTTTTTCGAGGGGCCATGCCGCGATCGCGGCAGTGAACCGACGACGAGAGACTAGGGCAAGGGCAAGGGCAAGGGGGGAGCATGTCCTCAACAGCGCCGGGCGCAGTGGGCGGAGCGCCGGTCGAGCCGCTGATTCGCAGACTGCTGCGCGCCACCGAGATCGACACCCGCATGATCGGGATGATCGGCGCGCTGGCGCTGATCTGGATCGGCTTTCACATTTACACGATCATCCTCAACGGCGAGGGCTTGTTCCTGACGCCGCGCAATCTGTGGAATCTTCTCGTCCAGACCTCCTCCGTCGCGGTAATGGCGACGGGAATGGTGCTGATCATCGTCATGCGCCATATCGACCTCTCGGTCGGCGCCATCCTTGGATTCGTGTCCACGATCATCGGCGTGACGCAGGTTCACATCCTGCCGCAGTATCTCGGGCTTGATAACCCGATGATTTGGATCATTACCCTCTTCCTCGGCCTGGCCGTCGGCGCGGCGATCGGCGCGGTTCACGGTTCGCTGGTCGCCTATCTCGGCATCCCCGCCTTCATCGTTACGCTGGGGGGACAATTGTTCTGGCGCGGCGCGGCGTGGTGGGTGACGACCGGACAGACGATCGCCCCGCTCGACGATCGCTTCTCCCTGATGGGCGGCGGCCCGCTCGGCTCCATCGGCGCCGTCGCGAGCTGGGCTTTGGGCTTTCTCGCCTGCATCGGCATCATGATCGGCCTCTACGCCGGGCGGCGGCGGCGCATGCGCTACAATTTTCCTCTGCGTCCGATGTGGGCGGAGGTGACGCTCGCGGCCATCGGCTGTTTCATCGCGCTTGGCGCGACATGGGTCGTCAACGACTATCCGTGGCCCGAACGCGTCGCGGCGAACTATGCGGCCGCAAATAATATCGTCGCCCCAGAAGGCGGCCTGTTCATCCCGACCGGCTATGCGATCCCGGTGTTGATGGCGCTGGTCGCCGGCGTCGTGATGACCTTCATGTCCAAGCGCACCCGCTTCGGCCGCTACGTCTATGCGATCGGCGGCAATCCGGAAGCGGCGGAGCTCGCCGGCATCAACACCAAGAGGATCACGGTGCTGGTCTTCGCCGTGATGGGCATGCTGGCTGCGATCTCCGGGTGCATCGAGTCGGCGCGTCTGGATTCGGCGACCAACGTTCTCGGGCAGTTCGAGGAGCTTTACGTCATCGCCGCCGCGGTCATCGGCGGCACTTCGCTGATGGGCGGGGTCGGCACGATCTACGGCGCGTTGATCGGCGCGCTGGTCATCCAGTCGCTGCAGTCCGGCATGGTGCTGCTCGGCTTCGACTCGGCGTTCCAGCAAATGGTCGTGGGCGTCGTGCTGGTCGGCGCGGTCGGCCTCGACACCTTCTATCGCCGCAGAACCGCCAAAGGGTAAGCCATGGAAGCCAACGGGAAGACGCCGCTCGTCGAGATGAAGGACATCTCGCTGGCCTTTGGCGGCCTCAAGGCGGTCGATCACGCCTCGATCGACCTTTTTCCCGGCGAAGTCGTCGGCCTGCTCGGCCACAACGGCGCCGGCAAGTCCTGCCTGATCAAGGTTCTGTCCGGCGCCTACAAGCGCGACGGCGGGCACATCTTCATCAACGGCCAGGAAGCGACGATCAACAACCCGCGCGACGCCAAGCAATACGGCATCGAGACGATCTACCAGACGCTGGCGCTCGCCGACAACGTCGACGCCGCGTCCAATCTCTATCTCGGCCGCGAGATTCTCACCCGGTGGGGAACGCTCGACGATTCGGCGATGGAGGCCGAAGCGCGCAAGGTCATGGGGCGTCTCAATCCGAACTTCCGCCGCTTCAAGGACCCGGTGACCTCGCTGTCGGGCGGCCAGCGGCAATCGGTGGCGATCGCGCGCGCCATCCATTTCAACGCGCGGATTCTGATCATGGACGAACCGACTGCGGCGCTCGGGCCGCAGGAGACCGCCCAGGTCGGCGAATTGATCAAGCAGCTCAAGGCCGACGGGATCGGCATCTTTCTCATCAGCCACGACATTCACGACGTCTTCGATCTCGCCGATCGCGTCACGGTGATGAAGAACGGCCAGATCGTCGGCACGGGGCGCGTCGAGAACCTCACCAAGGACGAGGTGCTGGGCATGATCATCCTCGGCAAGTGCCCGCCCGGCGCGACGCCGGGGCCGGGGGCCGTGCCGAGCGATTGACATGCCGCCCCGGCGAGCTTCGATCGGCGATCGACCGGCTGACGTAACAGAGAGTCAACCCTTCCGTCGTAGGGTCGCGCCCGCCGGTATGGGAACCGAGGGTCGCGCGGATGAGAGGCAATCTATCCAAGGCCTTGGGCTGGGTCGCAACCAGCAACAAAGAATCAACCGAAGTTTCGCGGACGCCGGCGGGCTATTCGTCTTCGCCCGTTTGGATCGCCTGTCTCGTTTCGACTTTATTCGCCATACTGGTCGTTTTGTCGACCGGCATGCAGATCGCGTGGTCCGGGTTCGTCCTGCCGATCGAAATCGTCGCGGCGCTCGCGGCCGTTCACTTTGCCGTCAGGCTTGGAGGCAGAACGCCGGAGCTGGAGACCGCTCCCGGCGTGATCGCCGCGATTTCGTGGAGTGGCCTGATGGCGTTGATCGCCACGCACGCCGGGCTGCGCGCCGACAATCCGTTGATCGACGACGCGCTCGCCCGCGCCGATTCCCTGCTCGGCTTCGACGCGCCCTGGCTGATCGGCGCGGTTTCGGGGCGCCCGTTCGTGACCGCGACGCTGAGCTTCGTCTACCACAGCGCGCTGCTGGCGCTCTTCGCGACGGCGGTCGCGCTGTCGTTTGGCAAATTGCGCCAGCGCTCTTGGGACATCGCCTTCTCCTTCGCCTTCGGCTCGATCGTCTGCGGCGCCGTCTCGGTCGCTTACCCCGCGGTGGGCACGTTCGCGCATTACCGCATCGGCGCGGACGTCGTCGCCGGCCTGCCCAAGGGGGCGGGGACGTTCTACATGCCGGTCTTCGAGGCGTTTCGCTCGGGGGCCGTCACGACGATCGACTTCGACCAATTGACCGGCGTCGTCACCTTTCCCTCATTTCACGGCGCGATCGCCCTGATGACGGCGTTTGCGCTGCGCGACGTTCGCTGGGTGGCGCCGGTCGCATGGCTCTGGTGCGTTCTGGTTCATGTCTCGACCATTCCGATGGGCGGGCATTATGGGACGGATCTCGTCGTCGGCGGGCTGCTCTGGTGCGTTTCGGTCTGGCTCAACGCGCTCGTGACGAAACGAACGCGCGCCGCCTACGCCACGGCTCGGCCGCTGCCGGCTTTTCAAGGCTGAACGGCGGCGCCGACGGGCGTCGCGTCGTAACGTCGCGATCCGCCTCTTGACGACGCGCCGGCCCTTGCGTAGGGTCTGGACAATTTCGTGCTGGTGAGGCGGCGGGTCGTGACGAGCGAACTTATTGTATGTTCTGCGCTGGAGGGCGGACGGGCCTAGTACCCGCTTCCCGCCACTGGCGCATGCCCAAGGCCCCTCGCGGGCCTTTTTTGTTGCCTTGAGTCCGGCTTCCCGCGCCACGGGCCGAAGCGCGAGCCGAAAAACGAAGAGACGAACGGAGGATCGCAATGTCGAAACAGATGACCGGCGCGGAGATGGTCGTCGAAGCGCTGAAGGACCAGGGAGTCGACTTCGTCTTCGGCTATCCCGGCGGCGCGGTCCTGCCGATCTACGACGCCATTTTCGGTCAGAATTCGTTCCGCCATGTTCTCGTGCGCCACGAACAAGGGGCGGCGCACGCGGCCGAAGGCTACGCCCGCTCGACCGGCCGGGTCGGTGTGCTGCTCGTCACCTCGGGGCCGGGCGCGACCAACGCGATCACCGGCCTCACCGACGCGCTGATGGACTCGATCCCGCTCGTCTGCATCACCGGCCAGGTGCCGACGCATCTGATCGGCTCGGACGCGTTCCAGGAATGCGACACGACCGGCATCACCCGCAATTGCACCAAGCACAATTACCTCGTGCGCCGCATCGAGGACCTGTCGCGCATTCTGCACGAGGCCTTCTACGTCGCTTCGCACGGCCGGCCCGGCCCGGTCGTCATCGACATCCCCAAGGACGTGCAATTCGCTTCCGGCGCCTACACGTTCCCGCGCAAGATCCAGCACAAGACCTACCAGCCGCAGGTCAAGGGCGACATCGACCGCATCAAGCGCGCGGTCGACATGATGGGCAAGGCGAAGAAGCCGGTCTTCTACACCGGCGGCGGCGTGATCAATTCCGGCCCGAACGCTTCGACGCTGCTGCGCGAACTGGTGCGCCTGACCGGATTTCCCATCACCTCGACGCTGATGGGCCTGGGTGCCTATCCCGCGTCCGACAAGCAATGGCTGGGCATGCTCGGCATGCACGGTTCGTTCGAGTCCAACAACGCGATGCACGATTGCGATCTGATGATCTGCGTCGGCGCGCGCTTCGACGACCGCATCACCGGTCGCCTCGACGCCTTCTCGCCGCACAGCAAGAAAATCCACATCGACATCGATCCGTCCTCGATCAACAAGAACGTCAAGGTCGACCTCGGCATCGTCGGCGACTGCGCGCACGTGCTCGAGGACATGGTGCGGCTGTGGCGCGCCGACGCGCTGCAGTCCGACGCGGCCGCGCTCGCCAAGTGGTGGCAGACGATCGACCACTGGCGCGCGCGCCGGTCGTTCGATTTTCGCAACTCCGATTCGATCATCAAGCCGCAGCACGCCATTCGCCGGCTTTACGAATTGACCAGAGGCCGCGACGTCTACATCACCACCGAGGTCGGCCAGCACCAGATGTGGGCCGCCCAGCACTTCCATTTCGAGGAGCCGAACCGCTGGATGACCTCGGGCGGCCTGGGCACGATGGGCTACGGGCTGCCGGCGGCGATCGGCGTGCAGATCGCCCATCCCGGCTCGCTCGTCGTCGACATCGCCGGCGAAGCCTCGATCCTGATGAACATCCAGGAAATGTCGACGGCGGTCCAGCATCGCCTACCGGTGAAAATCTTCATTCTCAACAATCAATACATGGGCATGGTGCGCCAATGGCAGGAGCTGCTGCACGGCGGGCGCTATTCGGAGAGCTACACCGATTCGCTGCCCGATTTCGTCAAGCTCGCCGAAGCCTACGGCGGGCACGGCGTCCGCTGCTCCGATCCCGCCAAGCTCGACGACGCCATCATGGAGATGATCGAGACGCCGAAGACGGTGATCTTCGACTGCCTCGTTGACCAGAAGGAAAACTGCTTTCCGATGATCCCGTCGGGCAAAGCGCACAACGACATGCTGCTCGCCGAGCTCGGCGACGACGCAGGAATAGAAATCGGCGCCGTCATCGACGAAAAGGGCAAGATGCTGGTGTGAGGCGAAGCGACGGGAGCCAGGCCATGTTCAGCCTCGATGAACTGCGCGACGCGCATAGGATCGTCAAGACGGCGCTGCGCCCGACGCCGGCCTTCGCCTGGCCTCTGCTCGCGCGCCGGCTCGGCGCCGAAGTCGTCGTCAAGCACGAGAACCATCAGCCGATCGGCGCCTTCAAGGTGCGCGGCGGCGTGACGTTCGTCGACAAGCTTCGCCGTCGCGCGCCGAGCGCCGCCGGACTGATTTCGGCGACGCGCGGCAATCACGGGCAGAGCCTCGCTTTCGCCGGGCGGCGCTTCGGGATTCCGGTCGCCATCGTCGTCCCGAGGGGAAACTCCGCCGAGAAGAACGCCGCGATGCGGGCCCTCGACGCGCAGCTCATCGAGCACGGCGCGGATTTCCAGGCCGCGCGCGAAGAGGCGATACGGCTCGCCGAGGCGCGCGGTTTGGAGATCGTGCCCGCCTTCCACCGTGATCTGGCGCTCGGCGTCGCCACCTACGCGCTGGAACTGTTCGACGAATGGGCGGACCTCGACACACTCTACGTTCCGATCGGCCAGGGTTCGGGAATCTGCGGCTGCATCGCCGCGCGCGACGCCTTGGGGCTGAAGACGGAGATCGTCGGCGTGCAGTCGACCGACGCGCCGTCCTACGCCTTGTCGTTCGCGGCGGGCCACGCCGTTCGCACCGACAGCAGCGACACGCTGGCCGACGGCATGGCGACACGCGTTCCCGACGACGAGGCGTTGGACATCATCCGGCGCGGCGCCGCGCGCATCGTTCTGGTCAGCGACGCGGAAATCGCCGCCGCGATCCGCGCCTATTGGACCGACACCCACAATCTGGCCGAGGGCGCCGGCGCGGCGCCGTTGGCGGCCGCGATGCAGGAGCGCTCGCGCCTCGCCGGCAAGCGGGTCGGTCTGGTCCTGTCGGGCGGCAACATCGATTTCGACCTGTTCCAGAGCTGGGTCGGCGCGACGCGTCAGGCCGCCGCCGAATGACTTAACGTTTCCCGCGCCGGCGCCGGCGCAACGCCATGAAGGACTGACCCGATGAACAAGACCTCCCCCGTTTACCCCCCGTCGCCCTATTCTTCCCCGATCGGCAAGTCCAATGCCGAAAGTCACACGCTCTCTGTGTTGGTCGACAACGAACCGGGTGTGCTCGCGCGCGTCGTCGGTCTGTTCTCCGCCCGGTCGTTCAACATCGAGAGTCTGACGGTCGCCGAGGTCGCGCACGAGACGCATCTGTCGCGCATCACCATCGTCACCTCGGGCACGCCCGAGGTGATCGAGCAAGTGCGCCATCAGTTGGAACGGCTCGTCCCCATCCATTCGGTCACCGACCTTACGCTCGGGGTGCGCGCGATCGAGCGCGAACTGGCGATGGTGAAGGTGCGCGGCAAGGGCGAGAATCGCGTCGAGACGCTGCGCCTGGCCGAAGCCTTCCGCGCCAAAGTCATCGACGCGACGACGGAAAGCTTCGTATTCGAACTCACCGGCGCGCCGCGCAAGATCGACGACTTCGTCGAGCTGATGCGCGGCATCGGCCTCGTCGAAGTCTCCCGCACCGGCGTCGCGGCGATATCGCGGGGCCCCGCGCCGATCTAGCTCGACGCTAAATTTGAGATCGCGGGAACACAACATCGGTCACAACATCGGTCTTGCCGCGCCGGCCGGCGACTCCGACAATGCGCGCCCAGGCGCTTCGCGGGCGCAGCGGGCGGGGCGCGAGCGCGACGACCGTCGCGAAGCGGGAGCGATATGACAGAGCCGACGCGAGGGCGCGAATTCGTCACCATCGATCCGGCCAACGGCGAGATCCTGGGGCGACTGGCGGCCGCCGGGCCCGCTCAAGTGGACGCGGCGGTCGCCGCGGCGCGGGTCGGCCAGGCCAAGTGGGCGGCGATGACGGGTGCGGCGCGCGGGCGCGTGCTGAAGCGCGCCGCCGACATCCTGCGCGCCCGTAACGACGAACTCGCCCGCCTCGAAACGCTCGACACGGGAAAGCCGATCGCCGAAACCTCCGTCGTCGACGTGATTTCGGGGGCGGAATGTCTCGAGTATTTCGCCGGCATGGCGGCGGGCCTGGCGGGCGAGCACATCGATCTCGACGCGTCGGCGTTCGGCTATACGCGCCGCGAGCCGCTCGGCGTGGTGGCGGGCATCGGCGCGTGGAACTATCCGCTTCAGATCGCCTGCTGGAAGGCCGCGCCGGCTTTGGCCTGCGGCAACGCGATGATGTTCAAGCCGTCGGAATTGACGCCGCTGACCGCGCGCGAGCTTGCCGAGGTCATGCGCGAGGCCGGCGTTCCCGATGGCGTCTACACGGTGCTGCAGGGCGGCCGCGAGACCGGCGAGGCGATCGTCGCCCATCCCGATATCCGCAAGGTCTCGCTGACCGGCAGCGTCGCGACCGGCAAGCGGATCATGGCGGCGGCGGCCGAGACGCTGAAATACGTCACGCTGGAGCTCGGCGGCAAATCGCCGATCCTCGTGTTCGACGATGCCGACCTGGACTCGGCGGTTTCCGGCGCGATTCTGGGCAATTTCTGCTCCGCGGGAGAAGTCTGCTCGAACGGCACGCGCGTTTTCGTTCAAAGCGGCGCGCTCGACGCCTTTCGCCAGCGCCTGATCGCGCGGGTCGAGCGAATCGTCGTCGGCGACCCCAGCGATCCCAGAACCCACATGGGTTCGCTCATCTCGCAAGCGCATATGGAGAAGGTGCTGGAGGCGATCGCCGCCGGCCGACGCGAGGGCGCGCGACTCCTGACCGGAGGGTGACGTCTGACCGACGGCGAACTGGGAAAGGGTTTCTTCGTCGCGCCGACGGTTTTCGAAACACGCGACGACGCGCTGTCGATCGCGCGGGAGGAGATCTTCGGCCCCGTTCTGACGCTATTGCCCTTCGACGACGAGGACGAGGCGATCGTGCGTCCGTGAGGACGCTTTGTCAGCGAGGTGCGAGTCCTCGCGGCGCGGAGCCATACCGCGCGAAGCCGAGAGTAACTGCGTCGTCAACTCGCGCGGCTGGACTTTGCGTCCAG
>JBEKLU010000144.1:0-12333 GCA_050010035.1 Roseiarcus sp. | reverse complement strand
TTCCGGCCTCCGAAGTCTACGCCGACAACAACGTGCTGTTCATCACGCCCTCCGCCACCAACCCCAAGGTCACCGAGCGCGGCCTGTGGGACGCGTTCCGCACCTGCGGCCGCGACGACCAGCAGGGCAAGCTGAGGGCCGACCTCGCCCTGACCAAGCTCAAGGACGCCAAGATCGCCATCGTCCACGACAAGACCCCCTACGGCCAAGGCCTCGCCGACGCCGCCAGGGGCTTCATGAACGCCGGCGGCAAGAAGGAAGTCCTCTACGAAGGCGTCAACGTCGGCGAGAAGGACTATTCGGCGATCGTTTCCAAGATCAAGGCTTCGGGCGCCGACTACCTCATGTGGGGCGGCCTGCACACCGAAGGCGGCCTGATCGTTCGTCAGATGCGCGACCAGGGCATGAAGACCATCATGATCTCCGGCGACGGCATCACCGACACCGAATTCGCCGCGATCGGCGGCCCCGGCGTCGAGGGCACGCTGATGTCGTTCGGCCCCGAGCCGCGCAACAATCCCAACGCCAAGGACGTGGTCGCCGAATTCAAGGCCAAGGGCTTCGAGCCGCAGGGCTACACGCTCTATTCCTACGCCGCGATGCAGATCATCAAGGAAGCGGCGGAGAAGGCCAACTCGCTCGACCCGCACAAGGTCGCCGACGTCATGCATTCCGGCATGACCTTCAAGACCGTGATCGGCGACATCGCCTACGACAAGAAGGGCGACCGCACCACCGTCGACTACGTCTGGTACGTCTGGAAGAAGCAGCCCGACGGCAAGATCAATTTCGAGCAGCTTTGAACCGCCCGCCGGCGCGTTCCCGCCCCTCCGGGGCGCCCGCCGCCGCGAAGGCGAGAATCGCGGCGGCGGCGAAATTCGACTTGAATGCGAGCGGGGCGCGATCGTCCCGCCAGCGCTTTTGCGCCGCCCTCGTCGCCGTCAGATGAAACCCGGCGCCCGGCGCTCGCCCGGTTTTCCCCTGCCGATCTAAATGGAGCTCAGGAGAATGCTCGTCTCGCTGTTGAGAATGCCGTCGATGGCGCGGACGTCGTGCAGAACCCGGTCGAACTCCCTGAGATTCGCCGCCCTGATCTCGGCCACCAGATCCCACGTTCCATTCGTCGTGTGCAGGGCGTGAAGTTCCGGCAGGCCGCGCAGCTTGGCGATGATCGCCGAAGTCGACTTGCCCGCCACTTCGATCATCATGATCGCGCAAACGCCGCCGTCTTCCTGATCCTGACGCGCGCGCACCGTGAATCCGAAGATGGCCCCGGATTCGACCAGCCGGTCGAGGCGCGCCTGCACCGTGGCGCGCGCCACTTTCAGGATGCTGGCGAGCTTGGACACCGGCGCGCGGCCGTCCTCCCTGAGGATGGCGAGAAGTCGGCGGTCGAGATCGTCGAAATGGCGCATTGGCGATTTGTAATCTATGTCTTCGCAAGTTGCACGATTAATCGTGAATAAGCGCCAACGTTCCATATATCCTGCGCACAGAAGCCGAGCGTATTCTGACGTCCGCCCACTAACGAGGAGGCGTCCCGTGGTTCAGTACGTCGGCGTGGCGGACATCGTCCGCCTGATTGCGCGGACAGGCTTGCGAGAGGTTCTCACCGGCCTTTCCGCCTATCTGGAAGAGGATTTTCGCCGCTGGGAATCGTTCGAGAAGGCGCCGCGCGTCGCCAGCCATTCGCGCCACGGCGTGATCGAATTGATGCCGGTGAGCGACAGGCGTCTCTACAGCTTCAAATACGTCAACGGCCATCCGCGCAACGCGCGCGACGGGCTGCAGACCGTCACGGCGTTCGGCGTTCTCTCAGACGTCGAAACCGGCTACCCCCGGTTCCTGTCGGAAATGACGATCTTGACGGCGCTGCGCACCGCGGCGACCTCGGCGCTGGCGGCGCGCTATCTGGCGCGGCGCGACGCCTCGACGACGGCGATCATCGGGCTCGGCGCGCAATCGGAATTCCAAGCGGTCGCCTTCAAGACGCTGCTGGGGATTTCCCGCCTGCGCGTCTACGACGTCGATCCCGCCGCCACGCGAAAATTCGTCGCCAATCTCGCCGACCTCGGTTTTGACATCGTTGTCGCGGGCGATGCGCGGGAAGCCGTTCGCGGCGCCGACGTCGTCACGACGGTCACCGCCGACAAGCGGCGAGCGACGATCCTCGCCGACGACATGATCGGCGCGGGCGTTCACGTCAACGCCGTCGGCGGCGACTGCCCGGGCAAGACCGAGCTGCAGAAGGAGTTGCTGCTGCGCGCCGACGTCTTCGTCGAATATCCCGAACAGACCCGCATCGAAGGGGAAATCCAGCAGATGCCGGCCGACTTTCCCGTCACCGAGCTGTGGCGCGTCGTTGCCGGCCGCGCGCCGGGCCGCTCTTCAGCGCGCCAGATCACCGTCTTCGACTCGGTCGGATTCGCCGTCGAAGATTTCTCCGCCCTGCGCTACTTGCGCGATCGCGTGCAGGGAACCGATTGCTGTCGGGACATCGATCTTCTCGCCGAGCCGGACGATCCGCGCGATCTGTTCGGCCTGTTGCGCCGTAACTTCGTTCCTGCCGGCGAAGCCCTGGCGGAGATGGCGTCGTGAGAGGCGTCTGCGCGCAGGCGCCGCGCAGCATCGTCATGATTCGCCCGCATCATTTCTTGCCGAACGATGAGACGGCCGAGGACAACGCGTTTCAATCCCGCGACGCCTCGCGAAGCGCGGAAGCGATCGCGGCGGCCGCTTACGCGGAAGTCACGATCGCGGCGCGACGCCTCGAGGCCGCCGGCGTCACGGTGCATCTGTTCGAGGACGAGACGCGAGGCTCGCCCGATTCGGTCTTCCCCAACAATTGGTTCTCCACCCACCGCGGCGGCCATGTCGCGATCTATCCGATGTTCGCGCCGAGCCGCAGGCGGGAGCGGCGCCCCGACGTCATCGAGCTCCTGAAGCGGCGCTACCGCGTGCAGGACGTGATCGACTATTCCGGGCTGGAGCACGACGGCGTCTATCTCGAGGGAACCGGCGCGATGGTGCTCGATCACGCCGAGCGCGTCGCTTACGCCGCGCGCTCCAACCGCTGCAACGAGGCGGCGCTCGAACGCTTCTGCACGCATTTCAATTTCGAGCCGATGGCGTTCGACGCGTTCGACGGCGAGGGCCGAGCGATCTATCACACCAACGTCCTAATGTGTGTCGGGACAGAAATCTGCCTCGTCGGCCTGGCAACGATCCGCGGCGTCGCCCGCCGCGACGAGGTCCGCGAGCGCCTCGCGGCCGGCGGGCGCGCGATCGTCGAGCTGTCGCAAAGCCAGATCGCCGACTTCGCCGGCAACGCGATCGAGTTGCAGGGCCGGGACGGGCGCATCCTGGCGATTTCCTCGCGCGGCTGGCGCGCCTTGAGCGACGCCCAACGCGCCGTCGTCGAGCGATGCTGCCGGCCGCTGCCGCTCGACGTCCCGACGATCGAGCTCGCCGGCGGCTCGATCCGCTGCATGCTCGCGGGGTTGCATCTGTCCGAGCGCGGCGCGAGCGCATAGCGAGCCGCCATCGTCAATGCGAGCCGGCGAAAACCAACCGCTCTTCGGGGTTGCGACGACGAACTGGTCGGGTCGCCGCCGCCGCTACCGTCCCGCCTTCAGCTTCTCGGCCGCGCGCGGCGCGAAGTAGGTCAGCACGCCGTCGGCGCCAGCGCGCTTGAACGCCATCAGGCTCTCCATCATCGCCTTGTCGCCGTCCAGCCAACCGTTTTGCGCGGCCGCCATGATCATCGAATATTCGCCGCTCACCTGGTAGGCGAAAGTCGGCGCGCCGAATTCGTCCTTCACCCGCCTGACGATGTCGAGATAGGGCATGCCCGGCTTGACCATCACCATGTCGGCGCCCTCGGCGAGGTCGAGCTCGACCTCGCGCAGCGCCTCGTCGGAATTGGCGGGGTCCATCTGATAGGTGCGCTTGTCGCCTCGAAGCGCGCCCGCCGAGCCGACCGCGTCGCGGAACGGGCCGTAGAAGGCCGAGGCGTATTTGGCCGCGTAGGCCATGATCTGCACGTCGATAAACCCCTCCGCGTCGAGCGCCTCACGAATGGCGCCGACGCGCCCGTCCATCATGTCGGAGGGCGCGATGACGTCGGCGCCGGCGCGCGCCTGGTTGAGCGCCTGGCGCACCAACGCGGCGACGCTCTCGTCGTTGAGGATCGTTTCGCCCGCCATCACGCCGTCGTGGCCGTGGCTGGTGTAGGGATCGAGCGCGACGTCGGTGACGAGGCCGAGCTGAGGGAATTCCTTCTTGATGGCGCGGCACGCCTTGCACACGAGGTTCTGTTCGTTGAACGCCTCGCTGCCGTGCTCGTCCTTGAGGCTCGCCTCGGTGTAGGGAAAGAACGCGATCGCGGGGATCTCCAAAGCGACCGCACGCTCCGCCTCGCGAACCGCCTCGTCGACGCTGAGGCGGTCGACGCCGGGCATCGCCGCGACGGGCACGCGCGTCTTGGCGCCGTCGATCAGGAACAAAGGCCAGATCAGGTCGCCCGTCGACAGCACGTTTTCCCGGACCAGCCGACGCGCCCATTCGCTCTTGCGGTTGCGGCGCGGGCGCTGCGCGAGATCGAGGCGAGGCGCGGGGGCGGGGGCGGGTGGGGCGGTCTTGG
This sequence comes from Roseiarcus sp., assembly GCA_050010035.1. Taxonomy (GTDB): domain Bacteria; phylum Pseudomonadota; class Alphaproteobacteria; order Rhizobiales; family Beijerinckiaceae; genus Roseiarcus. The sequence continues at coordinate 7,691 of JBEKLU010000144.1, read as the reverse complement.
GCATGGGCGGTCTCCTTGCGGCTCGTCCATACACCCGAGAGGCCGCGAATGGCGAGGGGCTAGAGGCCGGCCGCAGCGCCAATGTCCTTGACGAGCAGGAAGAGATGGCGCGGGTCGGTGGGCGACCCGGCGAAACCGAAATGCCGGTAGAAGGAAGCCGCCGCGTCGTTCTTGGCGTGGACGGCGAGCGCGCGCACCCCGGCGATTTCCGCGACCTGCAACGTGCGGCCCAGCGCGTCGCGCAGGAGCCCCGCGCCGAGCCCGCGACCCTGCCATTCCCGGTGAACGGCGAGCCGCGCCAACACCATGAGCGGGATCGGAAAGCGCGCCATGCCCTTTACGACGCGCGCCGGCGCGTCGGCCCGTTCGACCTGGCCGACGACGAACGTGTAATAGCCGATGATCGTCGCGCCGCTGAGCGCCACGTAGGTTTGCGAGGAATTCGCCTGCTGCGCTTGCAGCGCGTGGCGGACGAGAAAGCGATCGAGTTCCGGCTGACCGCAGTCGAAGACTTCGACGGCATGAGCGCGCGAGAGCTTCTCGATGCGCGGCGCCGGCGTCACGGCTCGGGGTCGAACGCGGACGGCTCGCGAAAGAGACGCTGAAGGCGCGGAAGGCGGCGCGGCGGCGCATCGAGCGCGGCGAGGAAGGCGCGCCAGCGCTCGGCGTCCAGCGCAAACAGCCGACGGTCGGCGAGCCGTTCTTCGGCTTCGCTGAGCGCGGCCTCGATGACGAACTCGCTGACCGACTTGCTCGCCGCCCCCGCCGCCGCCTGCAAGGTCTGCTTGGCGGACTTGGTGAGACGGAGATCGAGCTTTTCCGTTCGGTTGGCGCGGGGGGCGGGCATGGGCGAAAGGGTAGCGGTCGGCGCCCGACATTGTCAAGACAAAGCTCGATTGGGCGGGCGCATCGCGCGCAAATGGCAAGGCCTCATGCTCGAATTCAGAGCGATGGGAGACCCAGTGTCACCGGGCGCTACGAGGGGTCGCGGCGGCACGATGCGAATTGCATTATCTCGTTGGCCTGACGAATATTCCTGTCATTGGCGCAGATTTACCCTGCTATCGCAAAATGACCGGCGCTCGTCGAAGATGTCGCGCTATGCGCGACCCCCCTCATCCCAAGGCGAATGCAAAGCATTCGTCCGCGGTCACGCTTCGCGTGACACCTTCGCCCGCGAGGGGGGAAGGGGAGCGCGGCCTGCAATGTTGGCGCCCCGTCCTTGACTCTCCCCCGGGTTCGGGCATCACGGGCGCGGCCCTCGCTCGACCCTGAAGACCCCGCCCATGCCCGACCGCCCCAGCGAAGACGACCTGATCGCGCGCTATTTCGCGCCGCTCGCCGGCCCGGCCGGGCTCGCGCTCGCCGACGACGTGGCGCTGCTCGAGCCGCCGCCGGGACGGGAGCTTGTCCTCACCACCGACGCGCTGGTGGCGGGCGTGCATTTCTTCGCCGACGATCCGGCGGCGGCGATCGCGCGCAAGGCGCTGCGCGTCAACATCTCCGATCTCGCCGCCAAGGGCGCCGAGCCGATCGGCTTTCTCATCGATCTCGCCCTTCCCGCCGACTGGACAGCGCCCTGGCTCGAAGCCTTCGCCGCCGGGCTCGGCGAGGACGCGGCGCTCTACCGCTGCCCGCTCATCGGCGGCGACACCGTGAAGACGCCGGGGCCGCTGACGATTGCCGTCACCGCGCTCGGCGCGGTGGAGAAGGGCCGCATGGCGGCGCGCACGGGCGTCAGGGCCGGCGACCGGCTCTACGTCTCGGGCTCGATCGGCGACGCCGCGCTCGGACTGCGGCTGCGGCTGGGGCGGGGACCCGAACTCGCCGAAGCCCATCGGCGCCATCTGCTCGATCGCTATCTCCTGCCGCAGCCGCGCCTGGCGCTGGCGCGAGCGATGGGGACTCACGCGCACGGCGGCATGGACGTTTCCGACGGCTTCGTCGGCGACCTGACGAAGATGCTGCGCGTCAGCGGCGTCACGGCGCGCGTCGAGCTGGCGCGCCTGCCGCTTTCGCGCGCCGCGGCGGCGGCGATCGCGGCCGATCCGGCGCTGTTCGAGATTGCGGCAACGGGCGGCGACGATTATGAGCTTATCGCCGCGGTCGCGCCGGAGCAAAGCGCCGCATTTGAAGCGGCGGCGGTGGCGGCCGGGGTCGCCGTGACCCTCGTCGGCGAGGCGTCGGCCGGCGCGGGGCCGCCGCAATTCGTCGGCCGCGACGGACGCGAGGCGGCGTTCCGACACGCTTCGTTCAGCCATTTCTGAGCTCGGGCCCTTATGGAGGATTTCAACGTGACCGTCGACGCGCGCGCCCTCACGACCCGCTTTCTCGTCGCCTGCGCGCTGGCGCGCACGGCAGGCGAAATCGCCAAGCAACGCTTCCTCGATCGCGATTCGTTCACGGTCGGCTTCAAGGGGCCGCAGAATTACCTCACCGAGGTCGACGGCGAAGTCGAACGGCTCATCGCCGGGCGCATCCACGAGGTGTTCCCAAGCGACGGCTTCATCGGCGAGGAGGGCGAAGGCCGCGTCGGCCAGACCGGCGCGCCGATCTGGGTCGTCGATCCGATCGACGGCACCGCGAATTTCGCCCGCGGCGCGCCGCATTTCTGCGTCTCGATCGCCGCCATCCTCGACGGCGAAGTCGAAATCGGCGTCATTTACGATCCCATGGTCGACGAGTTGTTCGCGGCGCGGCGCGGCGCCGGCGCGACGCTCAACGCCGCCGCGATGCGCGTCTCCTCGACGGCCGACCTGAAGGCCGCCTCGGTCGAGGTCGGCTGGAACATGCGATACGGCGCCGACGCGTTTCTCGGACTCTTCGGCCGCGTCGTGAAGGCGGGGTCGGCGGTGGTGCGCTCGGGCTCGGGGGCGCTCGGCCTCGCCTATGTCGCGGCTGGGCGGCGCGACGGCTATGTCGAGAACCACATGAACGCCTGGGACTGCCTGGCGGGGATCGCCCTGGTGCGCGAGGCGGGCGGCTACGTCAGCGACTTCCTCGCCGGCGAAGGCCTGCGCAAGGGCAATGCGATCCTCGCCTGCGCGCCCGGCGTCAAGGACGCGCTGCTGAAGACGGCGGCGATCAAGGGGCTCGCGCCTTGACGATGAGCGCGCTCGCGCTGGCGAGCGGCGGCGCGAATGCGGTCATCGCCGTACATGGCGCGCAAGCGCTGCGCTGGAGCGTCGGCGGGCGCGATCTTCTCTGGCCGGGCGATCCGGCGATCTGGGATGAGATCAGCCCGATCCTCTATCCCGTCGTCGGCTGGACGCGCGACGGCGCGCGCGTGGGCGGGCGCCAGTATCCGCTCGGGCTGCACGGCTTCGCACGCCGGCAGGACTTCGAGGTCGAGGCGGCGGGCGCCGATTTCGCGCGCCTGACCTTGAGCGACAATGCTCAGACCCGCGCGCTCTATCCCTTCGCGTTTCGTCTCGCGGTCGAATATCGCTTGAGCGCCGACGCGCTCGCCATCGCGCTCGAGGTCGCCAATCCCGGCGGCGAGCCCGCGCCCTACGCCTGCGGGCTGCATCCCGGCTTTCGCTGGCCCTTCGCCGGCGGGAGGCGCGAAGGCGCCCGCGTGATCTTCGAAAGCCGAGAACCGGCCGAAGTTCCCGTCATCGCGCCGGGCGGCCTGATCGGATCGCGCGTGCGCGCGATTCCGCTGCGCGGGCGAGAGCTGGCGCTGAGCGACGAACTCTTCGCCAACGACGCGCTGTGCTTCCTGAACCCGGCGAGCCGCTCGCTGCGTTTCGAGCAGTCCGGCGGCGCGGCGATCGAAATGGATTTTTCCGGCTTCGCCCACGCCGCGCTGTGGACCCGGCCCGGCGCGCCGTTCCTCTGCCTGGAGGCGTGGACCGGCTATAGCGACCCTGAAGGGTTCGTCGGCGATCTCTTCGGCAAGCCGTCGATGCGCGTGCTTCAGGGCGGCGAGCGGGCGCGGCACGCGGCGCGGTACCAATTTTTCGCTCAGTCGTGAGGCTTTGGCGTTTCGCCTCGCGATCGGCGGAGCGACCTCGCGACGGCGCCGCCCTCGACCCGCCTCTCAGCGTCGCATCGGTTTCGAAACAAGAACATTTGGATGCGGTGATTTATCTATTTTGGAATGTTTCTACGAAAACGCTTCAACAAATTTCACGTTCGCCGTAGGACACGAGGCCGCGATTTTCCGCGGCGACAAGCCGGCCTTCGTCGCGCGATTGAGGATTGACCATCATGAAAAACACCCTTGCGGCGATCGTCGTTTCTCTGGGCGCGCTCGGCGCGGCGCACGCGCAATCCGACATGACCTGTGCGGACCTCTTGAAGGCGAACGCCCAGATCGACGCCGCGACCAAGGCGGAAATGGCCAAGGACCCCGCCGCCGCCGCGATGGACAAGAAGATCAGCGACTATTGCGCCAAGAACCCCACCGCCGAGGCGTCCGAGGCGATGGAAAAGGCGATGGCGGATTAGGACATCGAGCGGCGAAGGCGGCGCGCGCCCGGCCGATGCGGCGGTTTGCTGCGTGACTCGGGCGCGCCCTGTCGCTAAACAACCGCAGCCGACGTCGCGCGAGCGAGGCGATGTCGGTTGCTCAACGCTCCGGACGCGCCCCGATCCATGACCATTGCATCGAAATCGGCTACTCCGGCCCCCGTCGTGCTGGATGGCACGGCGATTTCCCAGGGCGTGCTGGAGCGCGTCGCCGAGGAAGCGCGCGCGCTCGCCGCGCGCGGCGTGACGCCCGGCCTCGCGGTGGTTCTCGTCGGCGCGGACCCGGCGAGCCAGGTCTACGTCGGCGCGAAAGGCAAGGCGGCGAAAGCCTGCGGCTTTCACTCGCTGCAATTCGACCTACCGGCGGACATCGGCGAAGCCGAACTGCGCGCGCTCGTCGGGAAACTCAACGCCGATCCCGACGTGCACGGCATCCTCGTGCAACTGCCGCTGCCCAAGGCGATCAACGCGGCGCGCGTGTTGGAGGCGATCGCCCCGCACAAGGACGTCGACGGTTTCCATCCGATCAACGTCGGCCTCGCCGCGATCGGCGAATTCGGCCGCGCGCTGATTCCCTGCACGCCGGCGGGCGCGATGATCCTGATCGACCGGGCCTGCGCGGCGCTCGGCGCGAGCCTCGAAGGCATGGAGGCGGTGATCGTCGGCCGCTCCAACATCGTGGGCAAGCCGATGGCGCAACTGCTGCTGGCGCGCCATTGCACGGTGACCATCGCCCATTCGCGCACGCGCGACCTGCGCGAAGTCGCGCGGCGCGCCGACGTCCTCGTCGCCGCGGTCGGCAAGGCGGAGATGGTGCGCGGCGATTGGATCAAGCCCGGCGCGATCGTCATCGACGTCGGCATCAATCGCGTGCCGGCGCCCGAGAAGGGCGAGGGCAAGACGCGCCTCGTCGGCGACGTCGCCTATGCCGAAGCCGCCGCGCGCGCCGGCGCGATCACGCCGGTCCCCGGCGGCGTCGGCCCGATGACCATCGCCATGCTGATGGCCAACACGCTGACCGCGGCGTGCCGGGCGGCCGGGGTCGAGGCGCAGAGGTTCTAGGTCCGCCTCGCGTTCGCTCCGAGGCGCGAATTCGTCGGCGCGCGCGCGGCGGTCAAGGTTCGGCCCTGTTTTGTCGGTAACGCTCGCGCGCGTTCAACTCGACGAAACCGGAGTTCCGCTCTTGCAAGCAAAGGCCGTCAGGCGGGAAAAGCGAGGGACGCTCGCCCGCCGCGCGCAGGCGGCGCTCAGAACCGTTACGCTGTGCGGCGCGGCGGCGGCGATGCTCGGCGCCGCTCACGCGCAAACCGCGACGTGCGGCGACAGCGCGGACGGCTTCGACGACTGGCTCGCCGACTTCAAGCAGGAGGCGGAGACCGCGGGCGTCGCTCCCTCGGTGATCGAATCGGCGCTCGCGGACGTCGCCTACGACGACGCGGTGATCGCCCAGGATCGTCGCCAGGGCTCCTTCCACCAGGACTTCGCCAAATTCGCCGCCAAACGGGTCACCGCCTATCGGCTCAAGAAGGGCAGGACCATGCTGCTCAGCTACGCCGAGCCGCTCGATCGGATCGAGCGGCGCTACGGCGTGCCCGCGCCGGTGCTGGTGGCGATCTGGGGCCTGGAGACCGAGTTCGGCGCCGGCTCCGGCACGGTCCCGACGTTCAACGCGCTGGCGACGCTGGCCTACGACTGCCGCCGCTCCGAGAAGTTTCGCGAGGAACTGCTCGACGCCCTGAAAATAGTGCAGCGCGGCGATCTCGAGCCCTCGCAGATGCGCGGCGCATGGGCGGGCGAAATCGGCCAGACGCAGTTCCTGCCCTCGACCTACCTCAAGTATGCGGTTCGAGCGGACGGCGGCGCCGTCGCCGACCTGATCGACGACCCCAAGGACGCGCTCGCCTCGACCGCCAACTTCCTGCGCGCCAAGGGCTGGAAGCGCGGCGCCGGCTGGGACGAAGGCGAGCCCAATTTCGCCGCCCTTCAGGAATGGAACAGCGCGCCGGTCTACGCCAAGACCATCGCCTATTTCGCCGACAGGCTGGCGGGGGCGGGGGAGAACGGCGGCGAGCGCTAGGGCGGGGCGCGCGCGTCGCCCGCGCCGCCAAGCGAAACCGACCATCCGACCGTCAGGGGGCGACGGGGGCGACGGCCTGATCGCCTCGCTCGCTTCGCGCCACGCGAGCGCGAAAACTACTTCGCCGCCGCAAGACGCCATGCGGCCCGATCGGAAACCGCCCCAACGCCGGAGCCGGTTTACGGCGACGACGTCAGGCGACGCACGTAAGTTGTAGACCTGCGCCGCCAGCAGGACCGCGCTGGCGCCGGGGCATGAACTTCCCATCGAATTCTCGCCGTCCCGGCCGGTCTCTCGGCGGGACGACGAGCGCCGCGCCAAATTCCTCCAACCACCTTAATATCAAAATCTTGCCCGAAGCCCGCCCGTCCCGGCGACTTTGCTCGCAGAAACGCGACAAATCCGCGCGACCGCGTTGCGGCGCAGCGCGGTTTCTGGCATGAGGGCGGCCGACGGGGGCGGCGCGCCAGGCGCCGCATGATCACGGTTTGGGGGTTAACGCCATGATTTTGGGGCTGATTATCCTGTGCGGCCTGCTTTCGCTGGCCTACGGCGGCTATACGGTCAGCCAAGTGTTGGCGGCCGACGCCGGCTCGCAACGCATGCAGGAGATTTCCGCCGCGGTCCGCGAGGGCGCGCAGGCCTATCTCAGGCGGCAATATACGACGATCGCCGGGGTCGGAATCGTCGTCTTCGTCGGGCTCTGGCTACTGCTCTCCTGGGAAGTGGCGATCGGCTTTCTCATCGGCGCGGTGCTTTCCGGCTCGGCCGGCTTCATCGGCATGAACGTCTCGGTGCGCGCCAACGTGCGCACCGCGCAGGCGGCGACGAAATCGCTCGCCGGCGGCCTCGACCTCGCCTTCAAGTCGGGCGCGGTGACGGGCATGCTGGTCGCCGGCCTCGCGCTGCTCGGCGTCACCGGCTATTACTGGGTTCTGACCGGGCCGCTCGGCCATGCGATCTCGGATCGCATCGTCGTCGACGCCTTGGTCGCGCTCGGCTTCGGCGCTTCGCTGATCTCGATCTTCGCCCGTCTCGGCGGCGGCATCTTCACCAAGGGCGCCGACGTCGGCGCCGACCTCGTCGGCAAGGTCGAAGCGGGCATTCCCGAGGACGATCCGCGCAACCCGGCGACGATCGC
>JBEKLU010000143.1:0-12377 GCA_050010035.1 Roseiarcus sp. | reverse complement strand
AGGAATGATCGCCGCGGCGAAAAATGCTCGGGGACCGAGTCTTGAAGAGTTCAAATGCAACCACGAGTGGGCATTGCGCGATCGACTCAAGTGTTTTGTTAACCTGGAATCCGTGCCGTGGCGGCCGGACAATGCGGGACAGGGACGGATGTTTCGCCCGTTCTTGTCTTGTTCTTGCCGCCGCGCTACGGTCGCAGCATGACCGCCGCGCCCGATCGCCTCACGCCCGCCGCCGCCGATGACCTCGCCGGCGCCCTCGCGTTCGCGTTGCGCTTCGATGGCCGTAAGCGGCGGCACGACGCCGCGGAGGTGATGGCGGCGATCGTCGCCAAGCGCCTTGTCGAGCGCCTGGCGAGCGCGGGCTTCGTCATCATGAAGAGGCCGCCAGCGGTCGCGCGGCGGCGCTTGGTCGCGGTTTCGAGGGTCGCTAGGGCTCGACGGTCCAGCCCATGACCAAGAGCGTGAAGCCCTGCCGCGTCATGTCGAAGGACGGCAGTCCCCGAGTGAGCGATCGCCCTGCGAGTGGCGCGCGGTCAGTTGCAGGCCCATTCCCGCCACCCGCAACCGCCTCCGCAATACGAGATGGCGGCGGATATCGCTGCGCCACTGGTGGAGTAACCGTGCCCCTCGCCCCAAACGCCGCCGGGGCCGGTGGCGAACGCGATGCACGAATTCTGTTCCCAGTTGATGATCCGGCAGCCGCCGCCGCAATAACCGAGCGCCGCAGACTCGGCGGCCCCTAAACTCTCGTAACCGTCGGCTTCCGAACTGTCGCCGTTCGCTGAGTTGTATGCGATCGCGCCCGATCCGGCCACGGCGGCTCCGGGAACGACCCACATGACGAAGGCGACGGCTGCGGCGATGGCTTTCATTTCGTCCTTCCCCTTTGCTTGTACCGGAAAGCCGGCCGACGCCGGTCCGCGTCACGAACAGACCATCGCTGGCGCGACGCCGTCAAGCCTGCGGCGGAAGGCCTTGCGCCACATCGAGGTTTTGGGCGGCCCTATTCGTCATTGCTCGCGTTCAGGACCTCGTCGGCGATGGCGCCCCACGGCGCCGGCCCTCGGTCGCGGGCATGCGGGCGACCGTCGAATACGCCATCCGCTTGGACCGCGGGGCGTTTCAACGTTGTGCGCCGCCATCCTCGCGCGGTCCTTGCCGAGGTCGCCGCCGCTCGCGGTGTGAGTTGCAGCCCCCCAATTCGACGGCCGCCGGCGCCCGCTCGGCGGCCGTCCTAATTCTGGTTACCCCAACTTGTCCAAAATTCGTTCCATCTCAGCCGCTGTAAAAGCCCGCAGCGTCTCGCTGCGAATATTGCCCAACTTGGCGACGCTCAGGCCTAGCGCGGCCGCCGCGACCTCGTTGGGCGCCTCGATGATTGTCACGAGGTCGTATTGCCCTTGCGTCCAAAGTATTTCCTTCACGGCCAGTCCCGCGTTCGTCGCCGCTTTCTTGAACGCTTCGGCTCGTTTCGTTGTGTCCTTGATGTCCCGGATTCCTTGGTCGGTGAACTTGGAAAGTGTGACATATGACGGCATGGCGTTCCCTTTCCTGAGGTGGGCATCGTTGGAAGCTCTATCGAGACGCGACAAAAAAAGGCGCGCGCATTGAGGGGGACTCTGCGACCGCCGAGACGCGAGAGCCGGTCGGGGCTGGGGGGCGATAAAAGACCGGCGCTCGGTGCAGATAGGATGCAGCAAGCCGGGCTCGCGCGAAAGGTCCCGAATCTACCTACTTTGCATTAGCGGCGGCCGTTTCGTTTGCGTCGAGGGGCGGTTCCCGTCTCCCTCGACTGTTCTTTTTCAGCAAGCCGGCTGAGCGAGCTTTGCCGATGAGGTGGGACACAAAAGAGGCGCACGCCCCAATCATAAAAAGCGCGTCTGTCTCGTCGACATTTGCTGACGGGCTATCGATGAGTGAATGTCGTACGCCCTGTTCATTGCTCGTGTAACCGTAAATCGACACGAAACCGCCTTTCAAAGCGCCATGAATCGAAGCGGATTTTTCCAGATTGCCCAACGCTTTGCTGAGATCGTCCGCCGGTTCTAGGAAGCGCGCGACAGACTCGACGGCTTGGATGCTCTCGCGAATGCTCGACGTGTAATTTCCGGCCGTAAGGGCGACGCCCGCTTCGCGCAAATGAGCTGTCGCGCCCTGAAATTTCGACGCGGCTAAGTCGGCGAAAGCGCGGTCGAGAGTTTGCCGTTCAACTTCTGACGCGATGGGAACGATAGCGTTTCCTTAAACAATTCTATAACCAGCGTGCCCAATTCGTAATGCGTTTCCTATCCTCTCAGTTAATGAAGCGGGTCTGTGGATGGCGTAGTGCAAATTGCAAAAACCCGAATATTTCGACGTGATATTGCGAGAAGAAGATTTTGCGCATTAATTTCACTATGTGTTGTGTAACATTGTTATAGGCATACGCGGCCAGTACTCATGATACACGTGATAGTCGTACATAATCTCAGTCCAATCGCAGCCAAGTCGACTGTGGAACCCGTCATAACTAATCGTTTTCATAACGCTTTCGTAAACCACTGCCCACAGCACGGCTGCGAGCTGCTGAAAAATCTCTTTCGGCGGCAACTGGGCCGGCGAAGGGTCGACGTTCGGCTTGTTCGAAGGTGAGGCTCTTGCGGTCGGCGTAGGGGGCGTCAGACATTCGGATCGTCGTGAAAATGCGACTTTACGGAATTGTCGTCCGGATCGTTGTCCGAGAAGCACAGCGTCTCCGTCGGCTTATCCTCTTTCGCCATAACCTATTGAAGTTATTGGCTCCCCGAGCAGGACTCGAACCTGCGACCATTCGATTAACAGTCGAATGCTCTACCAGCTGAGCTATCGGGGATCAGGCCGGAGCGCGAGGGCGCGATATAGCAGAAAATCGCGCGATGGAAAGCGCCAATTTCGCCCGGCCCGGATTCCAATTCCCTTGCGGCCCTTGCCGCGGCGCGGGCGCGGCGCCACTGTCCCGCCATGCTCGATCCCCGCCGCCATTGCGAATTGCTGACGCCGGCCGAAATGGGCGAGGCCGACCGGCTGACCATCGCCGGCGGCGTTGCCGGCGCCGCGCTGATGGAGCGCGCCGGTGCCGCCGTCGCCGACGAGGCGGCGCGCATGGCGCCGAGCGCCGGCCGCGTCGCCGTGGTCGCCGGGCCGGGCGGCAACGGCGGCGACGGCTTCGTCGCCGCGCGGCTCTTGAGCGCGCGCGGCTACCGCGTCAGCCTCTATCTGCTCGGCGAGCGCGCGGCGCTGCGCGGCGACGCAGCGCTGGCGGCGGCGCGCTGGGAAGGTTCGGTCGCGCCCGCCGAGGCGCTCGATCTCGCCGCCGCCGATCTCGTCGTCGACGCCCTGTTCGGCGCCGGGCTGTCGCGCGATCTCGACGGCGCGGCGCTTCGTTGCGTCGAGGCGATCAACGCCTTCGCGCGCGCCGGCAAGCCCGTGCTCAGCGTCGATGTCCCCTCGGGGATAGACGGCGAAACCGGCGCGGTGCGCGGCGCGGCGGTCGAGGCGAGCGCCAGCGTCACTTTCTTTCGCCTCAAGCCGGGCCATCTCCTGCTGCCGGGCCGCGCTTTGAGCGGGCGCCTTGCGCTCGCCGAGATCGGCAGCGCGCCGAGCGCGCTGACGGCCATCGCGCCGCGCGCCTTTCTCAACGCGCCGGCGATCTGGCGCCATGCGCTGCCGCGCCCTGGGCTCGCCTCGCACAAATACTCGCGCGGCGCCGCACTCGTCGTCTCCGGCCCTGCGCATCGCACCGGCGCGGCGCGGCTGGCCGCGCGCGCCGCCCTGCGGGTCGGCGCCGGGCTCGTCACGCTCGCCAGCCCGCCCGACGCGGTCCTGGTCAACGCCGCCCATTCGACCGCGGTGATGGTCGCGCCCTTCGCCAGCCTGGCCGAGTTCGCCGCGCTGCTCGCCGACCCCAGGCGCAACGCCGTTCTTCTCGGCCCCGGCGCCGGCGTCGGCGACGCGACGCGCGCCCTGGTCGCGGCGGCTTTGGGCGAACGAAGCGCCGCGGCGCGCGCGATTGTGCTCGACGCCGACGCGCTGACCAGCTTTGCCGGCGACGCGGCGGGCCTCGCCGCGCTCATCGTCGGTCAGCATCGCGCGACGATCGTCACGCCGCACGAAGGGGAGTTTTCGCGCCTGTTCCGCGGCCGCGCCGAAATCCTCGGCCTGCCGAGCAAGCTCGCGCGCGCCCGCGCCGCCGCCGCGGCCCTCGAAGCGGTCGTCGTCCTCAAGGGCGCCGACAGCGTCGTCGCGGCGCCCGACGGGCGCGCCTCGATCGGCTTCGACCTGCCCCCCGACCTCGCCACCGCCGGCTCCGGCGACGTGCTGGCGGGCTTCGCCTGCGGATTGCTGGCCCAGGGCATGCCCGCTTTCGAAGCGGCGAGCGCCGCCGTCTGGCTGCACGGCGCCTGCGCGCGGGCGTTCGGGCCGGGATTGATCGCCGAGGATCTGCCCGAGGCGCTGCCAAGGGTGCTGCGGGAGTTGATCGGCTAGGCGGCGGCGCTGCGGCCGCGACGGAACCCGGCGTTCAGTCCGGCCAGAATTCGGAGTCCATCATCTGATCGAACGACCAGGGACAGGCGGCGGGGAACGTCGACTTGGGCAGCTTGGTTTCGGCCGCCGCCTCGAGAACTGCGCCTTTGAAGGCGGTCTCGACGGCTTCCGGCAGGTGGGGCTTCAGACTGGGGTTGTCCTTGAGGTGTTCGGCGAGGTCCAATCGCTGAACGCCGATCGAGGCCTCCCAGCTCGCGGTGCGCCCCATAGGCTGGAATCGCCACTTGAGAAGATGCAGCATCAAGACGCGAAGGCGGCTCACGAGTTCGCGCTTTTCGGTCCTGCCCATGCTCTCGATCTCCTCGGCGATGTGCGCGATGTCGGCTTGCGCCAACTTGCCCGCGCGCAGCAGCGCGGCCTGTTCGTTCGCCCAGGCGTAGAAATCGCGTTCGTAGTTTGCGTTGGGCATGGCCAACCTCTCGCCGCGGTCGTAGTTCGTTCGATAGGCTCTGTGGCGGTTCGACGTTATCCGATCGTGCGGCGCGGTCAATCGTCGGATCGGGCGGCTTTCAAGCTTCACGCGGCGGCTGCGTCGCTCGGCCGCCGCCGCGCTCGCCGATCGGGCAGGCGCGGCCGACGACTTCGGCAAGAAACGTCATCACCGCGCGCACGGGCGGCGCGCGGCGGATGTCGGGATGCGCGACGAGCCAGAGGTCCTGGCGCGGCGGCGCGCGGTCGAGCGGCAGTTCGACGAGCGTCGGGTCGCCCTCGCCCATGAAGCGCGGCAAGACCACGGCGCCGAGCCCGGCGCGGGCCGCCTCGGCCTGGCTGAACAGATCGCTGGCGCGAAACACGATGGGCCGGCCGGCGACGAAATCGCGCAGCCACGCCTGCGACGTCACGTGATCGAGCGCGGCGTCGTAGCCGATGAAGCGCCAGTCGCCGGGCGCTGAGGCGGCCTCGGCGGCGCTCGCATAGAGGCCGAAGCGCACGACGCCGACGCGCCGCGCGACGAGCCCGGCGCCTTGCGGGCGGCCCATGCGCACCGCGACGTCCGCCTCGCCGCGCTCGAGATTCGCCGGCGCCGAAGCGGCGGAGAGAACGATCGAGACGCCGCCGTGGGCGTGGTGGAAAGCGGCGACGCGCGGCGCAATGAGATAGGCGGCCAGAGCCGGCGGCGCGCTGACGCGCACCGAGGCGGCGGGCGAGGCCGCGGCGACGCGCGCCAGGCGTTCGACCGCGCGAACGCTCCCCTCCACCGGAGCGAGCAGTTCGGCGACGCGCTTGCCTTCCGCCGTCAGCGCCGCGCCGCGCGGCAGCCGGTCGACGAGGCGCAGGGCGAGCCCCCGCTCCAAGGCGCCGATCCGCCGCCCGACCGTCGCGTGATCGACGCGCAATTCGCGCGCCGCGCCGGAAAGCGTGCCGCACCGCGCCAGCGCGAGGAAATGCTCGAGGTCCCGCCAGTCGATCATCGGTGCACTATTGCACATCATGCGTGCAGAGAATCGCAACTTCGCACGGACGGGCCGACTTGTTAAGCTGGCGCGCAAAGGAACCCGACCATGCCTCTCGCGATCACGCTCGACGCCCCCGGCGCTCCCGACGTCCTGCAGCCGCGCGAAGTCGCGCTGGCCAAGCCGGGACCCGGCGAGGCGCGAATTCGCCAAACGACGATCGGCGTCAATTTCGTCGACGTCTATTTCCGCAGCGGCCTTTACCCGTTGCCCGCCCGTCCGGCGATCCTGGGGCTGGAAGGGGCGGGCGAAGTCGAAGCGGTCGGGCCGGACGTGCAAGGCCTCGCGCCCGGCGACCGCGTCGCCTACGGCGGGTTTCCGCTCGGCGGCTACGCCGAGGCGCGCAACATCCCGGCGACGCGCCTGTTGCGCGTTCCCGACGCGATCGACCTGCGCGTCGCCGGCGCGTCGATCTTGCGCGGCCTCACTGCCCACATGCTGCTCAATAAGGTCTGTCGGCTCGAGGAAGGGGATTGGCTGCTGGTGCATGCGGCGGCGGGCGGGCTCGGCCAACTCGTGACGCGTTGGGCGAAGCGGCTGGGCTATCGGGTCATCGGCACGGTCGGGTCGCCGGAAAAGGCCGAGCTGGCGCTGGAGGCCGGCGCCGAATGCGTCTTTTCGCACAAGGACGCGGGCTGGGAGGGCGAAGTTCGCCGCGTCGCCGACGGCAAAGGCGTCCAACTCGCGGTCGACGGCATCGGCGGGGCCATGCTGGCGCGGACATTCGCCGCCGTGCGTCCGTTCGGCGTCGCCGCCAGCCTCGGCCAGCCGGCGGGTCCGATTCCGCCGGTCGCGGTGGAGACGCTGAGCTACCCCCGCGCGATCGCGCTCGCCCGACCGAGCGTGCTCGCCTATTGCAACGACCCCGCGCTCTACCGCTCGGCCGCCGGCGATTTGTTCGCGGCGCTGGCGGACGGTCTCGTCAACCCGATCGGGGCGGAATACCCGCTGCGCGACGCGGCGCGCGCGCACGCCGATCTGGAATCGGGCAGAACGACCGGGAGCGTGATTCTGAGGCCATAGGCGGCGCGGGCCGCTCACCCCACTTGGAACCAGCCGCCCACGCCCGCGGCGCGATGCTCGGGAATCGCCGACCCGAGCGGCCATTTGCCGGGATTGTCGGCGACGAAGGCGAAGTGGACGGTGCGGCCCGGCGCGACGAGGACGATGTCGCGCCAATAGGGCTCCCAGCCGTCGTCGAGCGCGTGCAACAGGCGCCCGACGTGGCCGCCGAGGCGCATCGCCTGGGTGAACGCCGTCTTGTTGACGAAGCCGAGCGTCACCGGCGCGCCGCGCGGGACAGCGAACAGCGGCTTGGCGCCCCAATCGGAAAAGCTCGCGCCGTTGAGCCTGAAGGGCGCGCCGCCGCCGCCCTCGATCGTCAAGTCGACGCGCTTGGCGCGCTCGAGACCGATTTCTCGCGGCAGCAGCGGGTTGGCGGGCAGGCCGGCGATGGCGGAGCGCGCCGCGAGCGCCTCGCCGCGCGCCTCGAAAACGACCATCGGCCGGTCGACCTCGCCGGGAATGCCCGCCGCTTCGCCGCCGCGCAGGACGAAACCGACGGTGGCGCCGGTCTCGTGCGGCATGTCGAACATCAGCTCGAAGCGCGCGCCCGGCCCCATGGGAAAGACGTTGCGCAACGGTTCGAACGGCTCGCTCGGTTGGCCGTCGACCGCGACGATCACCGGCTTGAGCCCGGCGACGCCGATCGACATGATGCGGGCGGTCGCCGCATTGGCGAGCCGGAGGCGGACGCGCGCGCCGGGCGCGGCGGTCAAGTTCAGCGGCGCCGGCGCCGCGTTGGCGGTTAGCAGCTCGCCGAGCCGCCCGGCGGCGCGGACGACGCTCGCGTCGGAAAAGTCGTCTTTGATCGCCCCATTTTCGTCGAGCCGCCAGTCGGCGAGGACCACGATCGCCTCGACGTCGGCCGCCGGCGGCGACGCTTCTTCGACGACGATCGGGCCGAAGAGCCCGCTGGCGATCTGCCGCGCGGTCGCGCCGCCGGCGTCGGGACCGTAGAGGTTGAAGCCGGCGTCGGGCGGCGTGAAGCGAATGTCGAATTCGGCGCCGGGCGCGACCAGGGGCTGCGTCAGGCCGCCGACGCCTGCTGCGGCGTTCGCCGCCCTGAGGCCGGGGAAGCTCAGCGTCGTGCCTTCTTCGAGCCCGTTGACCAGCCGCAGCTTGAGCTCTTCGCCCTTGCGCAGGCGCAGCAATGGCCCGGGGGCGGCGCGATTGTAACAAAGAAGCCGCGTGGCCGGGGCGGGCGGGGCTGCGATCGGCGCGGACGCGGGCGCGGCCTCGAGGCGGCGAACGCCGTCCGCTGGCGCGGCGTCTTGCGCGCGCGCGCCGCTGCGCCAGGCCCAAAAGCTCGCCGCGACGCCGCCGCCGAGGAACGCGCGTCGCTTCACCCGCATGCGCGCCCGTCCGTCGAGACTTGCGTCGTTTCGGGACGCCGCCCGCGGCGCCGCTCTTGCGCGCGCTCGCGTTTGTCCCCGGCGCCGAGGCGCCGGCGCATTGCAAGCGTTCGGAGCCGTTCCATGGCCAAATTCATCGCGCTCCTCGGCCTGACCCTCGGCCTCGCGCTGGCCGCGCTCGCCCTGGCCTCGTCGCGATTCATAGACGACGGCGCCGCCGGCGCAACGGCGCTGACGCTCGCCGGGGGGCTTTTCACCATCGCCCCGGCCGCCACCATCGGCGACTGACCGGCCGGGCGAAGCTCGCGAGGGCCGCGCATTTTTCTGTGGCGCGCGCGGGCCAAGCTGCTATAGACCGCGCCCGAAGCAGACCCGCCTCTCCTGCGGAGCGCGCGGGATGCGGGCGTGGCGGAACTGGTAGACGCGCCGGATTTAGGTTCCGGTGACCCAAAGTCGTGGGGGTTCGAACCCCTCCGCCCGCACCATCCTAGCCGAGGGCGCGTCGCGCGACCCTCCGCTTCGGCGGTTCTAGTGAGATCGATCGGCGCGTGAGCGGCGCGGCAGCGAGTTAGGCTTTTTTTATAGGGCGGATTGAAATGCAGGTCACGGAGACGCTGAGCCAGGGGCTGAAGCGCGAATACAACATCGTTCTTTCAGCGAGCGATCTCGCCTCGCGCCTCGACGCGCAACTCGCCGATCTCAAGACGAAGGTGAAGATCAACGGCTTTCGTCCGGGCAAGGTGCCGCTCGCGCATCTCAAGCGCGTCTACGGCCGTTCGGTGATGAGCGACGTCGTTCAGGACGCGATCAACGCCGCCAACAAGCAGATCGTCGACGACAACCAACTGCGCCTCGCCCAGGAGCCCAAGATCGAGCTGCCCACCGACAAGGAGGCGATCGAGGCGGCCCTCGACGCGCGCGGCGACCTCAATTTCAAGGTCGCGCTCGAGGTGCTGCCGAAATTCGAGGTCGGCGAATTCTCCGACATCGAGCTCGAGCGGCCGGTCGCCGAGGTCGAGGAGAGCGAAGTCGAACTCACGCTCCAGCGCCTCGCCCAGGATCGGCGCGTCTACGCCGACAAGCCCGAGGGCGCCAAGGCCGAAAACTTCGATCGCGTCACGGTCGACTTCGTCGGCACGATCGCCGGCGAGCCGTTCGAGGGCGGCACGAGCCAAGGCATCGAGGTCGTGGTCGGCTCCAACACTTTCATTCCCGGCTTCGAAGAACACCTCCTGGGAGCGGTCGCGGGCGAGCGGCGCGCGGTTCAGGCGACGTTTCCCGAGGCCTACGCGGTGCGCAAGCTCGCCGGTCAGAAGGCCGATTTCGACGTGACGGTGAAAGCCGTCGCGGCGCCGGAACTCTTCGCCATCGACGACGAGTTCGCCAAGAGCCTGGGCGCGGAAAGCCTCGACCAGCTCAAGCAGTCGTTGCGCGAGCGCATCGGCGCCGACTACGCTCGCGCCTCGCGCGACAGGGTCAAGCGCAAGCTGCTCGACGCGCTCGCGGCGCGCTATTCGTTCGAAGTGCCGCAGGGCCTGGTCGAGCAGGAGTTCGCCTCGATCTGGGCGCAGGTCGAGCGCGAGCAGCAGGCTTCGGGCCGCAGCTTCGCCGACGAGAACACCTCCGAGGAGGCGGCGCGCGCGGACTATCGCGCCATCGCCGAGCGTCGCGTTCGCCTCGGGCTGCTGCTGGCCGAGGTGGGCGCCATGGCGGAGGTCAAGATCAGCGACGAGGAGATGACGCAGGCGCTGATCGCGCGCGCCCGCGCCTTTCCCGGCCAGGAGAAGCAGGTCTGGGACTTCTACCGCAACAATCAGCAGGCGCTGGCGGAACTCAGGGCGCCCCTCTACGAGGAACGGGTCGTCGACCACATCCTCGGCCTCGCCAAGGTCACGGACCGCAAGGTGACGGTGAAGGAACTGTTGCAGGCCGAGGACGAGGAAGTCCCGGCCAAATAGACGCCCGCGCCTCGCTCGAGGGGGCGCCTCGACACCCCTTCCGCAACGGCGGCGAGGCGCCTATCTTACAGCTTAGCGGCGCCGACCGATTCCTCCTGAAAGCGAGACCCATGCGCGATCCCGTCGACTATTACACCAACCAACTCGTTCCGATCGTCATCGAGCAGTCGGCGCGCGGCGAGCGTTCGTTCGACATCTTCTCGCGTCTGCTCAGGGAGCGCATCATTTTCGTGATCGGAGCGGTGGAGGACATGTCGGCCTCGCTGGTGGTCGCGCAATTGCTGTTTCTCGAGGCCGACAATCCCAAGAAAGAGATCGCGATGTACATCAACTCGCCGGGCGGCGTCGTCACCGCGGGCCTGTCGATCTACGACACGATGCAGTTCATCCGGCCGAAAGTGACGACGATGTGCATCGGCCAGGCCGCCTCGATGGGCTCGCTGCTGCTGTGCGCCGGCGAGAAGGGCATGCGCTACGCATTGCCCAATTCGCGCGTCATGGTCCACCAGCCCTCGGGCGGCTTCCAGGGCCAGGCGTCCGACATCCAGCGCCATGCCGAGGACATCCTCAAGGTGAAGCGGCGCCTCAACGAGATTTACGTCGAGCATACCGGACAGAGCTACGAGGCGATCGAGCGCACGCTCGATCGTGACCATTTCATGTCGGCCGAGGAGGCCAAGAGCTTCGGCATCGTCGACGAGGTCGTCGTCAAGCGCGCGACCGAGCCGGAAGAGCCGAAACCCGTCTGATAATAGCGGGTTAGCCTGTCCTCGGGGCGTTCGAATCGGGTGGCGACGGCGCGCGCGGCGCCGGGCCGCGGAACGGCGGGCTTGATTTTGCTCGGCGATTGGTGGTTGCTTGTCGGCGAGGGCGAGCGCCCGGATCGTCGGCGCTTCGCCGAAGGGGGCGTATCGCGTATCGGGCGTCGGCGGAGCGGACAGGTCCGGCGCTACGGTTTGTTAGGATGCTTTATCTACGCTGTGCAGTCGGGCGTCCGCTGAATCGCATCGACTGGAGCGGCCGGAACGGAGAACGACAATGGCCAAGGCCGAAGGCGACGCCAAGAGCACGCTGTATTGCTCTTTCTGCGGCAAGAGCCAGCATGAGGTGCGCAAGCTCATCGCCGGTCCGACCGTGTTCATTTGCGACGAATGCGTCGAATTGTGCATGGACATCATCCGCGAGGAAAGCAAGACCGCGCTGGTCAAGAGCAAGGACGGCATTCCGACCCCGCGTGAAATCTGCAAGGTGCTCGACGATTACGTGATCGGCCAGCCGCAAGCGAAGCGCGTGCTGTCCGTTGCGGTGCATAATCATTACAAGCGCCTCAATCACGCGACCAAGCACAGCGACGTCGAGCTCGCCAAGTCGAACATCCTGCTGATCGGGCCGACCGGGTCGGGCAAGACCCTGCTCGCCCAGACGCTGGCGCGTATCCTCGACGTGCCCTTCACCATGGCCGACGCGACGACGCTGACCGAGGCGGGCTACGTCGGCGAGGACGTCGAGAACATCATCCTGAAGCTGCTGCAGGCGTCCGACTACAACGTCGAGCGCGCGCAGCGCGGCATTGTCTACATCGACGAAATCGACAAGATCAGCCGCAAGTCGGACAATCCTTCGATCACCCGCGACGTCTCGGGCGAGGGCGTGCAGCAGGCGCTGCTGAAGATCATGGAGGGCACGATCGCCAGCGTGCCGCCGCAGGGCGGGCGCAAGCATCCGCAGCAGGAATTCCTGCAGGTCGACACCACCAACATTCTGTTCATTTGCGGCGGCGCGTTTTCCGGCCTGGAGCGCATCATCTCGGCGCGCGGCCGGGGAACCTCGATCGGTTTCGCCGCCAAGGTCCAGTCGCCGGACGACCGGCGCACCGGCGAGGTGTTCCGCCATGTCGAGCCCGAGGATCTGCTCAAGTTCGGCCTGATCCCGGAATTCGTCGGCCGCCTGCCGGTCATCGCGACGCTCGAGGATCTCGACGAGGACGC
>JBEKLU010000142.1:0-12622 GCA_050010035.1 Roseiarcus sp. | reverse complement strand
GCCGCTGGAGCCGAAGCACCAACTCGATCAATTGCTCCTTGCTGAGCTGCTGCAAATCAACCCGATCCATCCCGCCATGGATTCAGAGATCGCAGCCCATGGCAAGGGGGTGGGTAATTACCTTACTTTGGCTCCACAGGCTGCGCACTTTGAACTGAATATCCCCCACATCGCGAGCCCTCCAATTCATCAAGAACAGGATAGCCCGTAGGACTTGCTTCGTGGAAGAGGTTCCCCTGCGCTATTTGCCCTGTGTCACAAAAGCCTGTTGCGTGTTGGCACCCGGCGTTTCGCATATCTCAAGATATTCGCAACACGCGGCGACTTTAAGAATATCAAACGCTTAGCCGTTGCGGATTTCTGTTGCAAATATCCGCCTGCCACCCATCCAAAAAATGCAGATCAGCCGCCGCCGCCCACAAATTGCTCCTCCGCCCGGCGCGGCGCGCAGCGGAAATCGGCGATCGGCGCCTTCCGCCGTCAGCTCGCCGCGGCTCGCCTCGCCCGCGAAACCCGGTCGAGCCCCAGCACGTAATCGAGCGCGATCCTGCCCGGCCGGAAGGTCATGATCGCCAGCGCCAGCGAGGCCCAGTACAGGTGGAAATTCGCCCAACCCTCGGGAAAGGTGAGCTGGATGACCCCCGTCATGACGAGCAGGCCGAGCGCCGCGTAGCGCGTTCCCAGGCCGACGATCAGCAGGGCCGGCAGGCCAACCTCCGCCACGCCGGCGGCCAAGGCCCACAGGTCGGGCTCAGGGAAGGGATATTCCGCGCCGAACCAGTGCAGCCGCAAGTCGGCGAAACGCGCCTTGACGCCGAAGGACAGATCGAACCAGCCGTCCCAATCGGTCTGACCGGCCCGCAAGAACGGCAGCGCGAGCGCGACGCGCAGGACGAGCGTCGTCAGCGAGATCGGCGCGAGCCCGAACAGCGCGCCGGTGAAGCGGGCGAGGGGGTTCGCCGCCGCGGCGGGCGCGGCCATCGGGTTCTTCGACATGGGATCACTCCTTCAGCGCAGCGACTGGAACGCGCCGGCCGCGATCAGGCCGACGACATGGGAACCGGGATCGATGCCTTCCGCGGCGCATCTCTCGGCGGCTTCGCCGAGCGTCGCGCCGGCGAACAGCGCCCGGGCGAATTCCCATCCGCCCGGCGGCAGGACGCGCACCAGGACGTCGGCGACGGGGCGCGTCACCAGCGTCTCCTCGGCGCGCCAAGCCTCGGGCGGACGCGGCTCGCCCGTTCCCTGATGAGCGGCCCAGATCGAGGCGGCGGGATGGGCAAGGCGCAAGAGCCGCGCCGCCGGATGGGGGGCGAACCGCAGGGCGGCGAAATCCTCCGGCGCCATCTCGCCGAGCGCGTCGAGCGCCAGCGCGGGGGCCTCGGCGGCGTGATAGGCCTCGACCCAGGCGTTCTCCAGCCGCGCGACGTCGCAGAGATAGGCGATCTCCCGCGCCGGTTCGAATCCCGCGACGAAGTCGGGGAAGGCCTCGCCGTAATGGATCAGCACCGGCGTCAGCGGCTTCTCGGCGGCGACGAAGGCGCCCGCCATGGCGCGGAAGAACGCGTCGCCGACGATGGCCCGCGTGACGGGATAGCGCGCCTCGATCGCGCCGATCAGGCCGACCGCGACGTTGTTGCGGTAGACGGCGAAGCGGCGCGCGTCGGGGCGCCCCTCGCGGCCGCGCGTTTGCGGCGGCGCCGGCCGCGCCGGGTCGCTCAGCGCCTGCGCGAAGGCCTCGATCGAAGCTTCAAACGGCATGGCGGAGACCCTTCTCTTCGGACGCCGCGACGACGCGCGCCATCGTCAGCTCGGCGCGGCGCGCCTCGGCGAGGAGGGCCGGCCAGACCGGCACGTCGTTGTCCCATTCGATCAGGGTCGGCGTCGGCCCGATGCGCCGGATCGCCTCGGCGTAGAGCGCGAGGACGTGCTCGCGAACCGGCGAATCGTGCGCGTCGATCAGCAGCGGCCGCCCGGCGTCGTCTTGCATCTCGGCATAGCCGGCGAGGTGGATTTCCTCGACATGGCGAAGCGGATAGGCGTCGAGATAGGCGATCGCGTCGAAGCCGTGGTTGGTCGCGGAGACGATGACGTTGTTGACGTCGAGCAGCAGCCCGCAGCCGGTGCGGCGCGCGACCTCGGCGACGAAGTCGGTCTCGGAAATCGTGCTTTCGGCGAACAGGAGATAGGTCGAGGGGTTTTCGAGCAGCATGCGCCGGCCGAGCGCCTGCTGCGTATCGTCGATGTGATCGCACACCGTCGCGAGGGTCTCCTTCGTAAGGGGGAGCGGCAGGAGATCGTCGAGGAAGCCCTGGTTGTGGCTCGACCAGGCCAGATGCTCCGAGAACAGGCCGGGCTCGTAGCGCTTGGCGAGCGCGGCCAGGCGCTTGAGATGGTCTTTGTCCAGGGGCCGGGGCGAGCCGATGGAGAGGCCGACGCCGTGCAGGGAGATCGGATAGAGCGCGCGGATCGCCTCCAGCCGACGATGCGCCGGGCCGCCGTCGCCCATATAGTTTTCGGCGTGGATTTCGAAGAATCCGAGGTCGGGCCGCTCGGCGAGAATTTGTTCGACGTGATCGGCTTTCAGGCCGACGCCGCCGCGTTTCGGCAGGGGCGCGGCGACACGCGCGCAAGCAACTGGCGAAAGGGACATCGGGCTCCTCCTCGCGGCTCGGGCCGCATCAGGCGTTCGTCAGCGTCTTCGCGGCGGGCGCGCCGCATGTTACAGGGCGTTCGCGAGCAGTTTGCGAGCCTTCCGACGAAAGCGTCCGGCTCCGGCTGTAACAATCGTCGCGGTGGGACGAAGGGCGAATGAGTGAGGAACCGGCCGTCGGTCCCGGCGACGACAAATGGGCGCCGTTGATGCGCGCCGCCATGGCGGGCGACGAGGCGGCCTATCGTCGGTTGCTCAAGGAGATCGGCCGCGCCGTCCGCGCGATGGCGCGAGGAGCGTTTTCGCGCATGCGGGTCGGCGACGCGGATATCGAGGATGTCGTGCAAGAGACCCTGTTGGCGATCCACCTGAAGCGGCACACCTGGGACGGCGGCCCCAGGCTGGCGCCCTGGGTCAACGCGATCGCGCGCCACAAGATCATCGACGCGATGCGGCGGCGCGGCGCGCGCCGCTCCGAGCCGATCGAGGATTTCGAGGCGGTTCTCGCCGCCCCGGAAGCGGGGGATCCGCACCTGCGCAGCGACATCGAGCGCGTCATGCTCAAGCTCGCCCCGCGTGCGCGCGACATCGTCACCGCGATCTCGCTCGACGGCCAGTCGATCGCGGCGACGGCGGCGCGGCTTTCGATGAGCGAGGTCGCGGTGCGCGTCGCGCTGCATCGCGCCCTCAAATCCCTCGCCGCGGCCTGGCGGAGCGCGACGCAATGAAGACCGCCGAACTCATCAATTCGCTCGCGGCCGATCCGCCTGCGCCGCCGATCCATCTGGGAAGGCGGGTGACCCTGGCGCTGGCGCTCGGCGCGGCGGCGAGCCTGGCCGTGTTCATGGCCGCCCTCGGGCCTCGGCCTGACATCGCCGAGGCGGCGCGATCCGTCCGCTTCGATCTCAAATTCGTCGATACGCTGACGCTGCTGGCGCCATCCGCGCTATTGTGCTGGCGGCTGATGCGGCCCGACGCGCGCCCCGGCGCGCTGGCGCTGCTGCTCGTCGCGCCTTTCGCGCTGCTGGCTGGGGCGGTCGTCGCCGAACTCGCGCTCGTTCCGCCCGATCTCTGGGGGACGCGGCTGATCGGGACCAACGCGCTGCACTGCCTGACGCTGATCCCGCTGTTCTCGATCGCGCCGCTCGCAGCGCTGATCTTCGCCATGCGCGCCGGCGCGCCGCAATACCCGGCCCTGAGCGGCGCGCTCGCCGGCGCCGCCGCGGCGGGCGTCGCGGCGACGATCTACGCCAGCAACTGCACCGACGACTCGCCGTTGTTCGTGGCGAGCTGGTATCCGCTGGCCACCCTCGTCGTGGTTGCCGCCGGCGCGCTCGCCGGGCGCCGATTCCTGCAGTGGTGAGAGCTTGCCTCGCCCCGCTCGGCGGGGGGACGGCGCGCTACTTCACCAGCGGCTTGAGGATCGCGTCGAAATCCTTCATGCTCAGTTCGCCGTCGTACACTTTTCCGTTGATGACGAACGTCGGCGTCCCCTCGACCTTGACCGTCTCCACCGCCGTCCGCACGATCTTTTGCAGCGCGTCGGCCTTGGCCTGATCGCTCAGGCACGCCATCGCCCTGTCGTGGCTCATCCCGGTCGGGCGCACCGCCGCGATCAGCGCTTCGAGCGGGTTGTCGCCGAACGCCCATTTGTCCTGCTCGGAGAACAGGAGCTCGATCGTCGCCAACGCCTTGTCGTCGCCGACGCAGCGCGCCAGCAGGAAAGCGGCGGCGTCGAGGGGATTGCGCGAAAACTCGCGGAAGATGTAGCGCACCTTGCCGGTGTCGACATACGCGGCTTTGAGCGCCGGCATCACCTCGCGATCGAACACGGCGCAATGCGGGCAGGTCAGCGAGCCGTACTCGACGACGGGAACGCCGTCGGGGGCGCCGATCGCGATCTCCGGCAACGGTCCGGGTTGCAGTACGGTTGCCATGTCCACCGTTCCCGAGGGGTTGGGTGCGGTCTGCGCTTGCGCGGCGGCGGAAAGACAAAGAGCGGCGGCGAAAGCCGCGAGCGCGGCGCGGCGAACGAAAGAGGACGAAGACGAGGCGATCACGAATAACTCCCCAGTTCGGACGGCCCGAACGGGCGCGACATTGGACTCTTTCGCCGCGTGCGGCAAGGGCGATCAATGCGCCAGCGCGGCCCACAGGCGCGGCTGCGCGATCGCCAGGCCGGCCTGCGCGCCCAAGGCGATCAGGCCGGCGAAACGGCGCTGTTTCTTGGCGGCGTGATTGGTGAAGATGTCGGCGAGATAATGGTCGAGGAACGGATTGCGGAAGCGCTCGATCACGCTTTTGCGATAGGCGCGCGCCTGTTCGCCCATCCCGATCGCGTCGAAGACGGGCAGCACCTCGCGGTCGTAGAGATCGTTGAGGCCGGCAAGGACCGCGGCGTCGGCGAGCAGGGCGCGCACCGTCTCGGACCGCGCGCCGCCGCGCGCCGCCCAGCCCTCGGCGAGATAACTGTGGCCGAGATTGAGAATGAAGAGCTTCAGGCGTTCGTACGGCCTGAGATCGTCGGTGAGGACGACGCTGGGATGCCGGCAGGGCATGACCAGGCCGGGGCGGTTTTCGACCGCCCACAGCGCGTAGGGCTCGGCGACCGCCCCCGCCGGCTCCAGCGGCTGCGAAACGATGCGGTCGACGAGCGAATTGATCCACAGGCACCGATCGGCCGCCCAACGCCGGAAATCTTCGCCCAAGGTCCAGCCGTCGGCGACCTCCAGCGCCAGCGCGCGCAATTTGTCGCCGTTGCCCTCGACGAGCTCGCAAGGGAAGAGCGTCGGCGCCGGGCGTCCGGCGAGGAAGCGCGCGTGGAGCAGCTTCGTCAGCTTGGCGGGGAACGAGCGGGGAGGCGTGTCCTGCAAGCGATCGCCGGGGCTCAGCTCGTAGCCGCGGTCGCCGGTGTTCGAAACGATCCAGCGCGCCTCGTCGACGAACAGCCGCTCGAGCGCGTCCCAGTCGGCGTTGGCGTCGACGCCGCGCCCGACGCTGTCGACCTCGACCCATTCGTCGACGACCGCGTCGCCCGCCAGGCCGCGCACATGAACGCGGTATGGGCGGCCCGAATTGAAGAAGGCGATGCGCTGCGCGCTCTCCGCCGAAGCCGTGGTCCGCGCGACCGCGATTCTTCCCGTTCCCTCGCCCTCGACGAAGCCTTGCGCGACGAAGAGATCGAAATGCGCCTGAAGGAACCGGCTCGTGCCGAATTGCAGGATCGGGAAGGTCATCGCTTCCAGTCTCGATCGGCGTCTCGGCGACGCCGCTGGGGGGATTGCGGCCGGCGGTCGAACGTTTTCGCCGCTCCGTCGCACGAAACGCGGCGCGCGACTTTGCTTCGCCGGCGCTGAAATGTTACTTCCTCCCAGGCGTTTATGCCTCAGTTTCGCCGGGAAGGAAACCCGCGAAGCGCACGCGCGGGGGTTAGCCATGGAATATCGACAACTAGGCAATTCGGGGCTGAAGGTCTCGGTCCTGACGATGGGCACGATGACCTTCGGCGGCAAAGGCAATTTCGCCAAGGTCGGCGCCGTCTCGCTCGAGGAGGTGCGGCGGCTGATCGATCTCGTCGCCGACGCCGGCGTCAACCTCATCGACACCGCGAACATCTATTCGGCAGGCGCTTCGGAAGCGATGCTTGGCGAGGCGATGGGCGGCAAGCGCAAGCCCGGCATGCTGATCGCCACCAAGGCGCGCTTCGCCATGGGCAAGGGGCCGAACGACGCCGGGCTTTCGCGCTGGCATCTGATCCGCGCCTGCGAAGAGAGCCTCGAGCGCTTGCGCACGGACGTGATCGATCTCTATCAGGTGCACCAGTGGGACGGCGCGACGCCGCTCGAGGAGACGCTGGAGGCGCTCGACAGCCTCGTGCGCGCCGGCAAGGTGCGCTACGTCGGCTGCTCCAATTTCTCCGGCTGGCACGTCATGAAGGCGATGGAAGTCGCACGGCGGGACGGCCGCATTCCCTTCGTCTCGCAGCAGATCCACTACACCCTGCAGGCGCGCGAGGCCGAGTACGAGCTGATCCCGATCGCGCTCGACCAGAAGCTCGGCGTGCTCGTCTGGAGTCCGTTGGCCGGCGGCCTGTTGTCGGGCAAGCACCGGCGCAACAAGAGCGAGCCCGAAGGCACGCGGCAGACGGCGGGCTGGAAGGAGCCGCCGATCGCCGAGGAAGGCAAGCTGTGGGATATCGTCGACGAGCTCGTGGCGATCGGCGAAGCCCACGGCGTCTCGGCGGCGCGCATTGCGCTTAGCTGGACGTTGGGCCGCCCGGGCGTCACGTCGGTGATCGTCGGCGGGCGCACCGAGGCGCAATTTAAGGACAATCTCGCCTGCGTCGAGGTGAAGCTCACGGCCGAGGAGCGCGCCCGGCTCGATCATGTCAGCCAGCCGACGCTGATCTATCCCTATTGGCATCAGGCCTGGACGGCCAACGACCGGCTCGGCGCCGCGGACATGGCGCTGCTCGGGCCGTATCTGAAGACGTGAGGCGACGGCCGCGCGGGGTTCGCGGGGCTCCCCGCGGGGCCCGCGTGGGAAGGCCCTTCGAAATTGTGCTAGCTTTCCAGCGACGCCATGCGCGAGGGCCGGCCGGGGAAAGCCGCCTCCCTCGAACCGCCGCCGGAGCGCAAGCCATGCGAACGCCGTTTTCACTCCTCGCCGTCGGTCTCGCCGCCTCCTTTCTAACCCTGTCGCAAGCGATGGCGACGCCGGTGACCAGCGCCGATCTCTCGGGCAAGAAATTCTGCTGGAACGACGGCGGGACGGAAAATTATGACGCCGACGGCAAATATTCCAGCACCAACGACGGCGTGGGGACGTGGGTCGTCACGCCGAAGGGCGTTCAAATCAGCACCAACCAGATCAGCGGCCTGGCCGACATGCAGAAGCTGGCGGACGGGACGTTCACCGCGACCTGGATCGTCGACGGCAAGCCGGAAACCTGGACCGGGCGTTATTGCCAATAGACGGTTCGGATTTCGGTCTGCGGCGGCCGACGGCAAGTTGAATTAGGACAGCGGTGGAGGGTGTCGTGGACCTGCGGATCGTCAAGCGGCTCGCGCTGATCGTCATGGCGCTGTTTCCGGCGCTGTGGGGCCTCTTGGGCGATCTCAACAACGTCGCCGATTTCAGCGGCACGGCGGAGAACGCCGTGAAGCCGCTGATCGCGATGACCAACACCTACTCCAATCCCTGGCAGACTTGGCGCGCGATCACAGCGCCTTGGGCGCCGCCCGTCGCGCTGGCGTGCATCATGACGGTCGAGACCGCCGCGGGAATTCTCGGAGCGATCGGCGTCGTGGTCATGCTCGCCAATCTGCGCGCGAGCGCGGTGGCCTTCGCCAAGGGCAAGGCGTGGATGATCCTCGCCTGCCTTTGCGCGGTTCTCGTCTGGGGCGTCGGCTTCATGGTGGTCGCCGGGGATTGGTTCCTCGCCTGGCAGGCGGCCAAGGACCCGCTCGGCCTCCAGCTCGGCGCCATGATCTATTTCCTGCCCTGCGCTCTCGCCCTGATCGTCGCGATGATCCACCGGGAAGACGCCTCCGCTTAGAGGCGAATCCCGTTTCGTTGGAATCGGGATCGGGGCTAACACCAAACCTCAGAGAGGGCGACTCATTGAAGAAAGCTCTGAGAACCCAACGCCGTCACGGCCGTCCCCGGATCAAGTCCGGGGACGGCCATGACGGCGCGAGAGCATTTTCCAACGGGTCACGCTCACCGAGACTTGGCATAGGGTCTTCGTAGAGCGCGTCTTCATCGGAAAACCGATTCCAACTTTTCTTGTGACGCGCGCTGGTGACGGCGGCGAGACGGGCAGGGCGAGGCGGGCGGACCGGCCGCGACGACGTCGCCTCGCTCGCCCGGCGACGCGACGATCGAGGACGAGCGCGAACGAATTCAATCCCGCCGCAGCCGCCGGCCGGCCCCGCGGCCAGCCGTAGCCCGTGCGATTTGACGCGGACGCGGGCCTGCGCGATTGCGGCGGCGGACTCGCGGACCGCCGCGTCTTGTCGAGACAGTGCCAATTTCGTGTCGTGAGTCATGGGGGGAAAATCGGGCGCTTGGCCTCGGTTCGTCGGATGGCGGGATTCGACCCAAAGCTGTCTTTCGGCGCGCCAAACTGGCCGCCTGAAATGCGCCACGCGGAAGTGTCGGTTGCCTTGACTCCAATCGCAGCAGGGCTCCAACGGCTAGCGCGTCGCGGCATCAGTTAGCTGCATGTCGAAGAACGTGCTCGGCGCCGAAAAAGGGCGCAAGTTGCGGGACAACCAGAGCTCATTCACCCGGTGGCCTTCCGAGCGAAAATGCCGTCAACTTTGGTGGCCATGATGAAGTCGTTCTCATGCAATCCCTTGATCTTCTTGGTCTGCAGAGAGACCGTCGCATTGCCCCAACCGAAGCTGATATCCGGATGATGGCCTTCAGCTTCCGCGAGTTCGCCGATCTCCTGAACAAAGGTAAGCGCCTCCCGGAAATTGCGAAACCGGAAGCTCCGCTCGATGCGGTCAGCTTCTTCCGTCAGTAGCCAGTTTGGCGCCTGTGCGCGAAAGAGTTCGGCTTGCTCGCGCGTGAGCGGAGGTATTCCTCCGCGACAGGGAGTGCAGGTTTTGCTAGCGAGAGCTTCGGTCACGTTGCTTACTCCTCGTGTCAACCGTCGCCCGCATCAAGGCCGGCGAACTACGAAAGCGATGTTGTAATCTCCGCGAACCAAGCCATTGAAGGGACTGTGATTACGGGCGCTGTCCGCCTTAATCACCCGCGCCGGGATTTGGTGAGAAGTATTGAAGTTTGTCCGACTTCCCCTCCCACTCCTTAGAGTCGGGCGGGGGCGCTTTTTTAGCCGTAATGTTTGGCCAGATTTTCGCGTATTCGGCATTCAGCGACAGCCATTTCTCAAGCCCCGATTCGTTGTCCGACTTGATTGCGTCGACCGGGCATTCCGGCTCACAGACCCCGCAATCGATGCATTCATCTGGATGGATGACGAGCATGTTCTCGCCCTCGTAGAAGCAGTCCACCGGGCACACCTCGACGCAGTCCATGATTTTGCAGCGAATGCAGCTCTCGTTGACGACGTAGGTCAATTAAACGTCCCTCCAGCAGATCGCAGTGGTGACCTCATTCACGGTGTCCGTCCTCGCGGCGCTCGCTCTTTGGCTGAAAATGGACGCAGACGAGCCCAGCGTCCTCCGGCTCTATCGGAACTCCGAACAGTAGGCATTCGAGGGACGAGCGGGTCGCGCGCGTTGAGCAGTCGCAGGCTTCTCCACCGAGGTACCCACAGTCCCGGCAAACACCGAAGTGCCGATCTGCCCCACTCGCGGCTACCGTGGTCAGGACGTGGCGCAGGGCGTGGTGCACTGCGGTTTGCTCTTCCGGGTCGAGCGAGTCCACGGCGCGCACCAGAGCTTCGAACGGATCGCGCGCAATCGCTTCTTTGCCTTTGTCCGTCAATCGGAGAGTAACGCTTCGCCCGTCCGCCTCGGATCGCTGTCGGACCAAGTACCCACCTGCCTCAAGCGCCTTGATGGCTTGTGATGCAGTGCCGCGGGTCGTCGCTTGATATTCCGCGAATGCCGATGGGTTTCGCGAGAACTGGTTGGCTCGGGCGAAGAAACGGAGCGCCATCCATTGGGCAGGGCTGAGTTCGCCGTGATAGCCCTCGGCTTGCACAAGCCGCCCCACCAGCACCAGGAGTTCCGCCGTTTCGCGTCCTGACATCATTGCCTCTCCGAAGATTATGATAGCGTTTCGAAATCAACTTGACAATCGTCCCGATACAGATAATTTTGTTTCGAAACTAATTAGAGAGCTGAACATGGCCCGCGCCGCCGCCTGGCCGATCCTTACGGCCGAATCCGGTCTTTCCCGCTATCTCGCGGAGAGCAAGCGGTTCCCGATGCTGGAGCCGCAGGAAGAATACATGCTCGCCAAGCGCTGGCGCGAGCACGGCGATCGCGAAGCCGCGCACAAGCTCGTCACCTCGCATTTGCGGCTGGTGGCCAAGATCGCCATGGGCTATCGCGGCTACGGCCTGCCGATCGGCGAAGTCATTTCCGAGGGCAATGTCGGCCTGATGCAGGCGGTCAGGCGGTTCCAGCCGGACAAGGGCTTGAAGCTCGCCACCTACGCGATGTGGTGGATTCGCGCCTCGATCCACGAATATATTTTGCGCTCCTGGTCGCTCGTCAAGATGGGCAGGACGGCGAGCCAGAGAAAGCTCTTCTTCAACCTGCGCACGGCCAAGAGCCGCATTTCCGCGCTCGACGAGGGCGATATGCGCGCCGATCAGGTCGCCACCATCGCCACGCGCCTGGGCGTCGCCCGGCAGGATGTGGTCGACATGAACCGGCGCCTCGGTGGCGACGCCTCGCTCAACACGCCGCTGCGCGAGGACGGCGACGGCGAGTGGCAAGACTGGCTCGTCGACGAAAGCGCCAGTCAGGAGACCGTTCTGGCGGACCGCGAGGAAAGCGACGCCCGCCTCGACGCCCTGAAAAACGCGCTGCGCGTACTCAATCCGCGCGAGCGCCGCATCTTCGAGGCGCGCCGACTCGCCGAGGACCCGATCACGCTCGCGGAGCTTGCCGAGGAGTTCGGCGTCTCGGGCGAGCGCGTGCGCCAGATCGACGTGAGCTCCTTCGAGAAGGTGCGGAAGGCGGTGAAGAACCGCGTTGCCGCGATGGAGAGCCCGGCGCTCCTGCCGTCGTATTAGCTTCCAACCCTCTCTCGGTGGGAGAAACTGCCGATGGACGTGTCGCTATCGGTACGTTTTACGGCAACCGAACGACGCGAGAGGGGGCCGCTCGCCGGGCGCTAATCGACGGCGACCTGTGGAGCGAGCCCTCGCTCGACGATCCATGCACGCCACTTTGCGTCATCGATCGTGCGCCTAAGCCATGAGCTGCAGATGGAAGGCTATCCGAAATTTCATAATGAAGTCGGGGCGCCTATCGTGCGCATTGGCTGCCGCGAGTTCAAGTGCATTGGCGATAAGCCACCGCAAGATCACCCGCACATCTACCTCAATATGGGCAATGCCAGCGAGATCGTCTGCCCCTATTGCTCTACGCTATTTCGTTTCGATGCGAGCTTGGGCGCGCACGAAGCTGATCCGGCAGATTGTGCTTACGACATGGACTGAGTTGAAAAGCAGCTACGCCGCTTCTCTCGTCATGCTGCCCGCGAGGACCGCCTCGTCAAATACGACTCCGTCCTCGCACGAATGTTGCCGGGGAATTGAGGCCGACCGCAGAGGCGCGTGTGCCGTCTCTGGCGCGATCCGGCCGTCTCCTACCCCCCGCGGTCGAGACCAAACAGACTGGAGTCGACCCTGAGCAGACATTCCGAGCGGTGCAGAAATCAAGATATTTGCAACTGCGTTTTTGGCCCGAAAATCGGCGGCTTTTGAGAGAGACGGAAAACGCGCGGGCGCTGAGGCTAAAGAATCCGCGAGGCCGTGCCGCGCGGTTTCCATATAACAATTTTAGGCGAACGGGGGGCCCTTGCCTTCGATGCGATCCCGCAGACTGGAGCTTATGCGAATTTGACATCGCCGCACCCTCGCGCAAAGTATGCAACCGGGCCTTCATCCGAGCGAGGACTACGTTGTTTCAAACATTCGCCGTTACCTACGCCCTGATGAAAATTGGTATACAAGCTGGTAATCCAGACCTCGCGATTTCCTTTTCGAACAGAATCAAGCGAAGCGCCATCAAGCAGGCCAAGGAAATCAATCGCGGCTGGGGCAAATGGGAAATCGCGATGTTTATAATCAGCAGCGCTCGCCTCTTGGCGAAGAGAAACAAGCTGACTGAAAAGGTTGATATGAGGTCGATGATGTAATTACCCACCCCCTTGCCATGGGCTGCGATCTCTGAATCCATGGCGGGATGGATCGGGTTGATTTGCAGCAGCTCAGCAAGGAGCAATTGATCGAGTTGGTGCTTCGGCTCCAGCGGC
>JBEKLU010000141.1:0-13463 GCA_050010035.1 Roseiarcus sp. | reverse complement strand
TTCTGATAAACTTTCTCACGGACGGTCTCCCCGTTGGTGGCGCTCCGGCGGCCACGTCTTGGCACTTGATGCCGTTAGGGTGGGGCCGTCCACACCATCATCGCTGACGCGATGACACCTTCTCCCGCAAGGGGAGAAGGGGCGCGCCCCGCCTTCGAGATGTGCGCATACCGTGGCCGGCAATCGGGGAGAACGGGCGCACTATAACTTTGCCGCGCGCGTCGATCCGATCGCAACACGCTCTACGTCGCGCCGATCGCCGGACGCGCCGGTTCCCCGCGCGCCTCGACGGGCGCCTCGGCGCGCACCTGCGCGCGCAACGCCTCGAGCTCCTCCTTTTCGAGCGTTTCCTTCTCCAGCAAGCGCTGCGCCGTCTTTTCGAGCGCGTCGCGATTGCGCGTCAGGATCGACGTCGCGCGATCGAAGGCGCGCTGCATGAGGTCGTGCAAGGCGTGGTCGATGCTGCGCTCGGTCTCCTCGCTGTAGGCGTCGTCGTGCGCGCCCGGCGTCGTCGGGACCCCGAGCATCGTCGGCCGCTCGCGCGCGTAGGCGACGTGGCCGAGCTGCTTGTCCATGCCGTAGCGCATGACCATGCTGCGCGCGATGTCGGTCGCCTTGGCCAGATCGTCCGCGGCGCCCGTCGACAAGTGGTGGAACACGATCGCCTCGGCGGCTCGCCCGCCCAGAAGGACCGCCATGCGGTTCTCCAGCTCCTCCTGGGTCATCAGGAAGCGGTCCTCGGTCGGGCGCTGGAGGGTGTAGCCGAGCGCGCCGACGCCGCGCGGAATGATCGAGACCTTGTGCACCGGGTCCTGGTTAGGCAGCGCCATCGCCACGATCGCGTGGCCGAGTTCGTGATAGGCGACGACGCGGTGCTCGAAGGGATTGAGGATGCGGTTCTTCTTCTCCAGCCCGGCGACGATGCGCTCGAACGCCGCGGTGAAATCCGCGAGGTGGACACGGTCGGCGCCGCGCCGGGTCGCGAGCAGGGCGGCCTCGTTGATCAGGTTAGCGAGGTCGGCGCCGGTGAAGCCGGGGGTCAGCGCGGCGATCTGCTCGACCTCGACGTCGTCGGCCAGCACGGCCTGCTTGAGATGCACCTTGAGGATGTCGACGCGGCCGCGCTTGTCCGGCCGGTCGACCAGGACCTGACGATCGAAGCGGCCGGCGCGCAGCAGCGCCGGATCGAGGATCTCCGGCCGGTTGGTCGCCGCCAGCAGGATCAGCCCGGCGCTCGGATCGAAGCCGTCGAGCTCCACCAGGAGCTGGTTGAGCGTCTGTTCCTTCTCGTCGTTGCCGCCCATCGGAAACGCGCCGCGCGCCCGCCCGAGGGCGTCGAGCTCGTCGATGAAGATGATCGCCGGCGCCTCCTTGCGCGCCTCCTCGAAGAGGTCGCGCACCCGGGCGGCGCCGACGCCGACGAACATCTCGACGAATTCCGACCCCGAGATCGAGAAGAACTTGACGCCGGCCTCGCCGGCGACGGCGCGCGCCAGCAGCGTCTTGCCCGTCCCGGGCGGCCCGACCAGCAGAATGCCCTTGGGGATTCGCGCCCCCAAGCGGCCGTATTGCTTCGGCGTGCGCAGGAATTCGACGACTTCCTTGAGTTCCTCCTTCGCCTCGTCGACCCCGGCGACGTCGGCGAAAGTCACCTTCGTGTCTTTCTCGACATAGACCTTGGCGCGGCTCTTGCCGATCGACAGCAGGCCGCCGCCCATGCCCGGCTGGTTGGCGAAGCGGCGGATGACGAACATCCACACGGCCATGAACAGCAGCGTCGGCACGACCCACGACAGGATGTCGCCGACCCAGGTGTCTTGCACGGTTCCCGAATAGGTGACGTGGCGCTTGTCGAGCTCGGCGGCGAAATCGGGCGCCACCCGCGTCGTCACGAATTTTTCGAGGCCGTCCGCCTCCTTCGCTTTCAAGTCGCCCTGGATCGTGTTCTGAGCGATCCACAGCTTGTCGATCTTGTCGTCGTTCAGCAACTGCTCGAACCGGCTGTAGGGGATCGCCGTGAACTGCTTGCTCTGCAGATACAGCCCCTGCAGGAGCATGAAGATCGAAACCGCGATCAGGACGTACCAAAGGTGGATTTGCGCCTTTCGATCCATCCTCGCGATCTCCACGCCCTTGCGATTGAAAGATGGTCTCGCCGGCGTCGCCGAACGGCGGAATTCGATTGCGGAGCGGCGCGGAGGCCGGGATACTGCGACCGGCCGCGCGCGGGCGCCCGACGCTTTTATTCTATTCGGTTTCCTGGCCGGGCGCCAACGAGCCGCGACGAGCGGCGCCGCGCCGGGCCGGAGCGAACGATGAGTCCGCAATTCGACGTCACGCTCTACGAGGTTTCGACCTGGGTTATCCCGCTGGTGCTCGCGATCACGCTGCACGAAGCGGCGCACGGCTACGTCGCGCGCGCCTTCGGCGACGACACCGCCTGGCGGCTAGGACGTGTTTCGTTCAATCCGCTGAGGCACGTCGACCCGTTCGGCACCATCTTGCTGCCGGCGCTGCTGCTGCTGTTTCGCGCCCCGTTCTTGTTCGGCTACGCCAAGCCGGTGCCGGTGAACTTCGGCCGGCTGCGCAATCCGCGGCGCGACATGATCTGGGTGGCGGCCGCGGGGCCCGGCATGAACCTGGTTCTGGCGACGGCGGCGGCGCTGCTCGTTCACGCCGTCGCCTATCTGCCCGCGGGCGCCGGCCAATGGGCGCTGGCCAATCTCGTCAACGCCATCGAAATCAATGTCATTCTCGCCGTGTTCAACATGATCCCGCTGCCGCCGCTGGACGGCGGCCGGGTCGCGGTCGGCTTGCTGCCGAACGCGCTGGCGGCGCCGCTGGCGGCGTTGGAGCCCTACGGCATGCTGATCGTGATCGCCGTCTTCTTTCTCCTGCCTACATTCGAAGCGCAGCTCGGCGTCCGCCTCGACCTGTTCGCTCAGGCGGTGATCCGCCCCGCCGACGCCATCATCGGCGTGATCTTGCGCCTCACCGGCCTCGGCTGACGGCGGCGACGAAGGACGCGGGGACGGTGGGCGGGCCGCTCGCGCCTGGCGCTGAAAACCGAGGCTGCGCGGCGCTCGGGCGTCGGCCGAAGGCGCGTCTTTCCCGCCGCGATTAAGAAAGATTAATGCCGCGGTCACCTCCGCGGCAGGCGTCGAAGCGCATGGTGGCGGCACACAGCGCGGAGAACGATCCTTCCCGCCACGGAGAACCGCCATGTCCTTCTTCAACTCGAACCATCGCACCCTTTACCGCCGTCGCATGCTCGCCTCCGCCGCGGTCGTGGCGGTGATCGCGGCCGGCGCAACGCTCACGTCCGGGCCGGCGCCCGCGAGCGCCGCGGCCGTCCCGACCGCCGATCTGCCGTCGCAGTCGTTGCCTTCGTTCGCCCCCGTCGTCGAACAGGTCAAGCCCGCGGTGGTGTCGGTCAAGGTGAAAATGGAGAACGCCGCCGCCAACTCGGAGGATCTTTCCGGCCAGATGGACAATCTGCCGCCGCAGATCCAGCGATTCTTCCGCGATTTCGGCATGCCGAACGGCATGGCGCCGCGTCGATCGGGGCCCAACGGCACGGTCGCCCTCGGCTCCGGCTTCTTCATTTCCGCCGACGGCTACGTCGTCACCAACAACCATGTCGTCGACCACGCCAAGACCGTCACCGTGACCATGAACGACGGCAAGACGCTGGACGCCAAGGTGATCGGCACGGATGCGAAGACCGATCTGGCGCTGCTGAAAGTCACCGAAACAGGCGATTACCCCTACGTCTCCTTCGCCAAGGGCGCGCCGCGCGTCGGCGATTGGGTCGTCGCCATCGGCAACCCCTTCGGCCTCGGCGGCACCGTGACCGCGGGCATCATCTCGGCCGAAGGCCGCGATATCGGCGAGGGTCCTTATGATAGCTTCCTGCAGATCGACGCCCCGATCAACAAAGGCAATTCGGGCGGGCCGACCTTCAACTTGCAGGGTCAGGTCGTCGGCGTCAACACGGCGATCTACTCGCCCTCGGGCGGCAGCATCGGATTGGGCTTCGCGATTCCCGCGAGCACGGTCGCCAAGGTCGTCGACGAGCTCGAGCACGGCGGCGTCGTCACCCGCGGCTACCTCGGCGTCATGATTCAGCCCGTCAACCAGGATATCGCCGAAGGGCTCGGGCTCAAGAGCGTCGCCGGCGCATTGGTCGACCAGACCGAGCCCGGCACGCCCGCCGAAGCGGCCGGTCTGAAGTCGGGCGACGTCATCACCAAGCTCAACGGCGAGCCGGTGAAGGACGCGGCCGAACTCACCCGACGGGTGGCGGCGTTGAAGCCAGGCGACAAAGCGGACGTCACCTACCTTCGCGACGGCGCCGAGAAGTCGGTCAGCGTCGCGCTCAGCCGGCAGAAGAACGAGAAGACCGCCAGCGCCGGCACCAGTCAGGGCGAAGGCGGGATGTCGCTGGGCCTCCAGTTGGCGCCGGCCAAGGATGTGGCGGGCGCCGGCGACCAGGGGGTGGCGGTCGTCGGCGTCGATCCGAACGGGGCGGCGGCGAGCAAGGGCCTCAAGGACGGCGACGTCATTCTCGAGGTCTCCGGCAAGCCGGTTTCGCGACCCGGCGAGGTGAAGGCCGACATCGCCGCCGCCGAGCGCGACGGCAAGAAGGCGGTGCTGATGAAGATCAAGACCGCGCAAGGCGAGCGCTTCGTCGCGTTCGAGTTCCCCGCCGCCTGAGGCGCGCCGTCGAGGAGGGCGGCGGGCAGGAGAAACGCCGGCCCGCCGGCCGCCGCACGCGCCCGTCCAGGTTTTCACCGCGGCGCGGAGAACTTGGCGCGGCAGCCGCCCAAGGGCGAGGTCTCGATCGCCAAGACGGATCCGTATTGGGTCAGCACGTCGGTGACGATGGCGAGGCCGAGACCCGCGCCCTCGCCGTCGGCGTTCGCCTGTTCGCCTCGCTGGGCGAGCCGGGCGAGATCGGCCCCGGCGGCGCCGGGGCCATCGTCGTCGACGACGATCGAGGCGACGGCGCCGCGGATTTCACCGCCGATGCGCACGCGGGACGTCGCCCATTTGCGCGCGTTGTCGAGCAGGTTGCCCATGACTTCGCCGAAGTCGTCGGGGTCCATGCGCACGCGAAAGCCCTCGCTGACTTCGTTTTCCCACGCGATCGCGTCGGCGCGCGGCATTCGGCCGACGAGATCGATCAGGCGCGCGATCGTCTTGTGCGCGTCGGTCAGGGTCCCTGCCGCCGCGGTGGCGCCGATGGTGCGCGCGCGCGCCAATTCGCGGTCGACGTGTCGACGCATCAGATCGACCTGCTGATTCAGCAAGGCCGCCGAATCGCCATTGCCGCCGCTCTCCAACCGGCGCGCCTCGCCTTGCAGGATCGTCAGCGGCGTCTTGAGCCCGTGCGCGAGGTCGCCGGCGCGCTCGCGCGCCTTGCGCACGAGGCCCTCCTGGCGTTCGATCAACAGGTTCAGATCCTTGATCAGCGGCGCGACTTCGAGCGGAAAACGACCGGCGAGGCGCGGCTCGATCCCGCGATGCACCTTGGCCAGTTCATCGCGCAGACGGCTCAGCGGCCGCAGGCCGACGCTCGCCTGCAGCCACGCGCCGGCGAACAGCACGAGGCCGATCAACCCCAACGCGAATTCCATCTCCTTGACGAACGAGCGCCGCAAGGCGTCGAGCGGCGCGGTGTCCAACGCCACCGCGAGACGGAAGACGCGCCGCGCGCCTTCGCCGCCGAGCGTGACCTCGCGCTCCATCATGTAAACGGTCGAGCCGTTGGGCCCGCGCTGCTCGATGGCCTCGCCGGTCGGCGAGAAATGCGCGGATCGCGTCGGCTCCAGATCCTGGTCCCACAGCGAACGCGAACGCAAGGCGACATGGTCGCCTTCGGCGACGCGCCAGTAGGCGCCGCTGGCGGGCAGGCGGTAGCGGGGGTCCGTCAACTCCTGCGTGACGATGGGACTCCCGTCGGCGTCGAGAGCGAAGGCGCCGGCGAGTTCGCGCCAACGCGTCTCGAGGTCCTGCTCCATCAGGCGTTCGACGTGGTCCTCGAAAATATACGAGAAGGACAGTCCCGCGACGGTCAGCGTCGCGGCGATCGACAGCGCCGCGAGGGCGAGCAAGCGCAGGCGCAAGGATATGGAACGCGGCGCGCGCGGCGCAGCGTCCTCGTGAAACGTCTCAGCCGCGGACGAGATAGCCATAGCCACGCTGTGTCTCGATGATCTCCGCGCCGATCTTCTTTCTCAAGCGCGCGACGAGAACTTCCACGGCGTTCGAGCCGGGCTCGTGCTCCGCGCCGTAGACGTGTTCGCCGAGTTCGACCTGCGAGACCGGCCGTCCCTTGTTGTGCACGAGATAGCGCAGCGCGCGGTATTCGAGCGACGACAGGGAGATCAGCGCCCCGTTGACCGTCGTCACCATTCGGCGGGTGTCGATGCGCAATGCGCCGGTCTCGAGCATCGGCGTCGTATGGCCGGCGGTACGGCGGATGATCGCGCCGAGGCGGGCGATCAGTTCCTCCGGTTGGAACGGCTTTGGCAGATAATCGTCGGCGCCGGCGTCGATGCCGGCCACGCGCTCCGTCCAGGAACCGCGCGCGGTCAGGATCAGGATCGGCGTCGTCACCCCTGCGGCGCGCAGGTTCCTGACCACCGACAGCCCATCGAGGCGCGGCAAGCCGAGATCGAGAATGATGCCGTCGAAGTCCTCGGTCTCGCCGCGCAGCCACGCCTCTTCGCCGTCGCGCGCGGCTTCGACGACGTAGCCGGCTTGCGAAAGCATCGCCGCGATTTCGGCGGCGATCTTGGTTTCGTCCTCGACGACGAGCGCGCGCATCAATGCTCCTTGATTTGCGTGATCTGGCCGGCGCCCGCATCGACGTTGACGTCGCGATAATAGCCCTGCGGGGTCAAGACGGTGACCGAATAGCTCCACGAGCCCTCGACGTCGTGAACCAGCGCGACCTTCAGCACATCGCCGGGGACGGATTTCTGTATGGTCTTCAGGATCGAGGCCAGCGGCACGATTTGCCCCTTCTTGACCGCCTCGCGCGCACGGTCCTGATCGGGGGTCGCGGCGTGAACGCGAACCCCTAGCCAGGCCAGCGTCGCGCCGAACGCCGTCGCGCCGGTCCTGTTCGCGGCGCCCGCGGCGCGGGCGAGGGAGCGCGACACGTTGCGCGTCAGCCAGCCGAGGGGAGCGCCGAGCGGCAAGGCGCTCAGGACCCGCCCCCGCGAGGCGTGGGCGCCGGGGCGCGGAATGGAGCCGGCCGCGGCGCTGTCGTAGCTTTTGCCGCCGCCTCCCGGCCCGGTCGCCGGGCCGCTCGCGGCGCTGGAAGCGGCGGCGGCGTCGCTTCCATGGCCGCCGCCTTCGCCGCCTTCGCCGCCTTCGCCGGCGGACGCCGCGACCGGCGCGAGGCAGGCGCTGGCGACGATGGCCAAGGCGAGCAGAATCGCGACCCCCTTCCCCGGCTCGAGGAAGGGACGGAACGATCGAATTCTGGCGCTCGGGTTCGTCATGGATATGGCGGTGATCCTAGCTGCAATTCGGCTTTGGCGCCATTCGCGCGCCGGAGCCGCTTCGCGGAGCCGAGGATCGGCAGCCCAGGCGCCCCCTCTCTTCCCCTGCGGGGCGGAAGAGAGGGGGGTCCCAGAGGCGTTCTTGAGGGCGCCCCTTGGGCGCAGGATGAGGATTCGCCGCTCGAAGGCGATGTGCGGGCATGCCTTCGCGAATTCGTCATCCCCTTGCCCCCTCCCAGGAACCAAAGAGAGGAGGTTTTGGACGCAATTTACGCATTACGCTTGCAACTCCACTCGACCGTCGGAACGGCGCGCGCGGCGCGAACCGTCCCCTTCCCCCGAATCCACGACGGCCCGGCTCTCGCCCTGACGTCGACGGCAGCGCGCCGCCGAATGCGGGGCATCGCGACGTCGCCGTCGAAAAGGCGAACCTGATCCGTCAAGAAGGGATTCGACGCCCTAAGTCTTTAACCCTCCCGATTCGTGTCGACCCGACGTCGACGCCAATGGGTTAGCAGACATGAATCGACGAGAACCTGACTGGGCTTGTCAGCCAAATGTCAGGTCCGCGCCCCGCCCCGACGCGAGCGAGGCCGCCGCGGTGCGCGGCGCGGCCGCCGAGCGCAGGATTTTGGCCGCTAACCCGGGCTCGGCGGCGCGCCCGCGGGATCGTCCAGCAGCCGATAGAGCGTGCGCGCTTCGCTCGCCGGCCCGCGCCGCGCGCCGAGCGCCTCGATCCGCACGGCGAGCCATCGGGCGCCGATGGGAAAGACCAGGACGTCGCCGGCGCGCAGCGTGCGGCTCGGCTTGTCCAGCGAGATCGTCGCGCCGCCGCGCGACAGCCGAACGCCGCCCTCGCCGACGATGCGCGCGGCGAGACCGCGGGTCTTGAAGAAGCGCGCGCGCCACAGCCAGACGTCGACCCGACAGGTCTCGCCCGGTTCGCTCACGAGGCGCCGCCGCCTGACGCGGCGCGCCGGCGCCGCCTCATGCGGCGCGTGCGGCGCGCGGGCGAAGTCGCCGGCTTGACGAGCGGCGCGAGGGCGGCGAAGGGCGAGACGGCGGGGCCGGCCGGCGCCGCCTTGGCCGCGCTCGCGCGGCGCCGCCAGAGATTCGATTCGGCCTCGTTTCTGTGCGCGGGCGCGAAGCCCAGCGCGCGCAGGATCGCCTCGGCCTGGCCCTGTTTCCACCCCAGATTCGCCAGCAGCTGCGGCGTCAGCGCAATGGCGCCCGCATGTTCGGGCGCGGCGCGCGCCAGCGCGTCGAGCCGCTCCAGCGCCAACACCGGCGCCGCCATCCCGCCGACGGCGCGCAGGCCGCGCAGCGACAAGGCCTCGGGCGGCGGCGCGGGGTGCGGCAGGCCGGTCAAGGCGTCGGCCGCGGGCCGCCAGCCCGGCCGCGCCAACTCGGCGAAGACTTCGCCGACCATCCGCGCCTCCGACGTCAGCAAAGCCGGCAGATAGAGGCTGAAGGCGCCGAAACGCACGCCGAGACCTTTCAGCGTTCGCCGCTCGGAGCGGCTGAGGGCGCGAAGCTGCGTCTCGGCTTTGCGGCGGTCGACGACGCCGAACTGCTCGACCAGTTGATAGGCGAGGCCGCGCGCGAGGCCCTTGAGCCGCCCGTCGGCGACCGCCGCCTTCAGCCGCTTGAGGACAAAGAGGCGCCGACTCGACTCCGCCGCGACGTAAGCCTCGAGCCGCCGCGTGGCGCGCTCGCGCGCGGCGTCGGCGCCGAATTCGCCGAACAAGCGCACGCGCGGCGAAAACGGCCTGCCGCCCTTGATCTCGCCGGCCGCGTAGCCGCGCCACATGACCGTCCCGTCCGGCTCCAGAGCGAAGGCTTCGTCGCCCTCGCTGGCGAGCTCGCCGAGGCGGCGGGCGATTTCCGGCGCCACCGCCCGCTCGACCGCGCCGCGCAGAGCGCGATTCTCCAGGGCGGAGGCGCCACGCTCGGGCTCGAAGGCGACGCCGGCGAGCGTGCCGACCAAATGCCCCTCGACCGTCACCGCCCCGTCGGCGCCGATGCCGCCGAGGATCGGGCCGGTGCGTTGGCTTAAGGATCGCAGCAGAGCGCTGGTCCGCCGGTCGATGAAGCGCTGCATCAGGCATTGGTGCAGGGTGTCGGAGAGGCGGTCCTCCAGCGCGCGGGCTCGCCCCTGCCAGCCCTGGGGATCGGCGAGCCAGTCGCTGCGGTTGGCGACATAGGCGAGCGTGCGCACCCGCGCGAGGCGCGCCGACAGCGCGTCGATGTCGCCCTCGAGCCGGTCGAGGCTGGCGAACTGGCCCTGCATCCAGTCCTCGGGGATGCGCCGGTCGCGTTGCGTCAGGTGCTCGAACATCGTCCCGATCAGGCGGGTGTGCTCGTCCTGCGTCGCCTTGCGGAAGTCCGGGGTCTGGCAGGCCTCCCACAGCCGGACGAGGTTGGCGCGGTCGCGGCAGCGGCGGATGACGGTCTCGTCGCCGGCGAGCTGGCGCAGCGTCGTTTCGTCCTGGCTTTCCTCGCTGAGCTTCAGCCCCGCCGTCGGCGGCGGCTCGGCGAGCGAGCCCATCAGGCCCGCCAGCGACTGGAAATCGAGCCGCGCGTTGCGCCACTCCGCCGCCATGAGCGGCGCAAAGACATGGCCTTCGACCGCGGCGATCGCGTCCGCGGCGAGGTCGGGGGCGTCGCCGGTGACGCCGAAGGTGCCGTCGCGGCGAAAGCGCCCCGCCCGCCCGGCGATCTGGCCGATCTCCTGCGGGTAGAGCCAGCGCGCGCGCCGCCCGTCGAACTTGCGCAACGCGGCGAAGGCGACGTGGTCGACGTCCATGTTCAGCCCCATGCCGATCGCGTCGGTGGCGACGAGGAAGTCGACCTCGCCGGACTGGAACAGCTCGACCTGGGCGTTGCGGGTGCGCGGAGAAAGCGAGCCCATCACCACCGCCGCGCCGCCGCGGTGGCGGCGGATCAGCTCGGCGATGGCGTAGACCGCGTCGGCGGAGAAGGCGACCACGGCGCTGCGCGGCGGCAGCCGGGTGATCTTCTTGGGGCCGGCGTAGGTCAGTTGCGAATAGCGCTCGCGCGACTGGATTTCGGCGTCAGGGCAGAGCCGGCGGATCAGCGGCGCCGCCGTCGCCGCGCCCATCAGCATGGTCTCGGCGCGCCCGCGCGCGTTGAGCAGGCGGTGGGTGAAGACGTGGCCGCGCTCGGGATCGGCGCAGAGCTGGATTTCGTCGACGGCGAGAAACTCGACCGGGCGGTCGAGCGGCATCGCCTCGACCGTGCAGACGAAGTAGCGCGGCATCGGCGGGACGATCTTCTCCTCGCCGGTGATCAGCGCCACGCTGCGGGCCCCGCGCGCCTTGACGACGCGGTCATAGATCTCGCGCGCCAGCAGCCGCAGCGGCAGGCCAATCATGCCGGAGGAGAAGCCGAGCATGCGCTCGACCGCCAAATGGGTCTTGCCGGTGTTGGTGGGGCCGAGGACGGCGATGAGGCGCGAGGGCTCGCGCCGCGGCGACGATTCGCTCATGGGGGAAAGATGGAGGATGCGGGGGCCGGGCGCAAGCGGGGGGGAGCGAGGCGGGTCGTTTGGGGATTGAGTAAGCTGTCGCCGAAACCTACCGCCGAAACCTACTCGCCGAAACCTACACGGCTGGGCAGCGAACGGATAGGTGGGGAAGCCAAATGGCGAAGATGCGCAGTGACTCCGTGCGCTCACCCCTTTAGCCAATCAGTAAAGTAAATTGCTAAAACACCCATAATGAACTCAAATATAAGAGACCAGAAAACGAAATTTCTGATTGCCTTACCTCGTTTCCAAATCCGCTCTCCTGCTCCGAAGTCAAAAACAAATCGGGGAAACATCGTTGTTGCGAGGGCGGTAATGATTATAAAAGACCAAGATACGAGTAATATTATCACTCGTGTCTTCATAGAGACATTGTTAGATGATAACGCACCAGTTACTAAGCCGGCCAATGCTGCGGTCAACGCGCCACCATACGTCATATAACCTATCATTGTAGA
This sequence comes from Roseiarcus sp., assembly GCA_050010035.1. GTDB lineage: Bacteria > Pseudomonadota > Alphaproteobacteria > Rhizobiales > Beijerinckiaceae > Roseiarcus. Next base: position 1,944 of record JBEKLU010000141.1, on the reverse strand, counting down.
CACGCCGCTCGAATAATTGTTTGGGTTCAAAAATCCAAACGGTACTCGGCATGAGTTTAAGATATGCGCTATATCATGTTCTATAGATAGTGCTCTTTCGCGGTTATCATTTATTCGCAATGATGAGGTGCGACCTAAACCAGACGACAAATACAATGTTGCGTTGGAGTACCCTTTACCACGAACATAAGTCGATGCGTTAATAGCAATACGCTGGATGTGAGTGGATCGAATTAGAGGGTCTGTCAGTGCGTCTTGTATTTCTTCGGCCTCGACCTCCCTTTCCGAGGCAAAAGCTATCGCAATTTTGCATTCGTCAAAATCTCGTTTGAACCGAGAAAATGCCTCTCGCAGCGCCTCCTGGGTGAGTACGTAATTTCCGAGGAAAGATCGATCTATCGAAAAGCTCCGCTTGGGCTCTTTGACTTCGGTCTCTTGCATTTGCCCCTCTCCAATATCAATTTCACTTAGCTTGTTTTTGTGGGTTTCGGTGGGTTTCGGTGACAGCTTACTCAACCCGGATTCCGGTGGAGTGGACCCCGAAGTTGAGACACGGGTAAAAGGGATTCCGGGGGATTCTGGTGACAGTTTACTCAACCCCCAATGATCCGCTTGGACTCGCCGCAGATTACGCGACTGCGCTCTTTCGCATAGCTCCAAGCCGAGAATTTGGCATTGTCATCCGTGCCGTCAAGCACCACGATGAAGGGGTCATCACCGAAGCTCACGTAACCATCGTAGAGAGCTTCAGCCGAGATACCGGGCTCATACCCCGCCTTAAGCGATCGATCGACGATTTCACGACACGCCGCAATTGCCTTTTCCACAGTTTTGTAGGTGCCGTGCTCACGGCGCTCCTCGGAATCCATGTAGTGGAAGTTGTCATCGACCATTACTTTGTAGCGAGGCACCGGCGCGCTCTCCTTCATAAGGGAATATACCACGGGACGCAGTTCAGGATTACGGCGTTCCGGTCGTTCCGGTGCCGTTCCGGTCGTTCCGCGTTCCGGCGTTCCGGTGACAGCGTTCCGGTTCGTTCCGCAGCGTGAAGGCGAGGAACGAGCGTCGCCACGGTCGGTCCACGGCGCTCTTTTGCGTGTTGATCTGAAGCTTGAGGCGTCGTTCGATGAAGCGGGTCACGCTCGCCATGACCCGCCGGCCGGCCTTTTCAGAGCGCACGTAGATGTTGCAATCATCCGCGTAGCGCACGAACCGGTGGCCGCGACGCTCGAGCTCGCGATCCAGTTCGTCCAGCACGAGGTTCGAGAGCAGCGGCGAGAGGGGACCGCCTTGCGGCAGCACGAGGTTCGAGAGCAGCGGCGAGAGGGGACCGCCTTGCGGCGTCCCTTCCCGGCTGGCCTCGAACAGCCCGTTGTCGAGCACGCCGGCCGTCAGGAAGCTCCGGATGAGCCGGAGCAAGCGCCTGTCGGCGACGCGCGCCGCTATCGCGGCCATCAGGCGGTCGTGATGGACCCGGTCGAAGAACTTCGCCAGATCGATATCGACGACGAACCGACGGCCTTCGATGACATAGGCTTGCGCCTGCGCCACCGCTTGATGAGCGGAGCGGCCCGGCCGGAAGCCGTAGCTGCGCTCGCTGAACGTCGGATCCCACAGCGGTTGAAGCCGCTGCAGAACCGCCTGCTGGATCACGCGATCAATCACCGTTGGAATGCCGAGGTTGCGCGCGCCCCCGTCCGGCTTCGGGATTGTCGCCCGACGCACCGGCTGGGGGTGGTAGCGCCCCGCAAGCAGCTGGTCTTCGATCTCCGGCCAGCGCGCTTTGAGAACCCCCGGCAATTGCTCGACGGTGATCCCGTCGATGCCGGGCGCGCCCTTGTTGCGCACCACCGCTTTCAAAGCGTCTTCGATGTTGTCCGGGTCACAGATCGCCTCCATGAGCCGGCCGGTAAACGCCGGGCTTTCGCGTCCGTCCGTCGCCAT
>JBEKLU010000140.1:0-15018 GCA_050010035.1 Roseiarcus sp. | reverse complement strand
TCCACGCTTCCTTCAGACGGTCCCTCGCGGTTCCGCCCTTGCGCTTCGCTCGTGCTTCACCTCCATCAGGTTGCACAGGGGACTTTCACCCCCAGGACGCCGGACATGCCCGGCACACATGGTCGTCGACCGCCAGAGGCGGCGCGCGAAACGCGCGCCATTGACAGCCTCGAAACTTCGGAAACAAGAGGCTTCCATGAGGTCGACGGCGCTCCCCGCCGAAGTTGCACGGCGCCGGCGTCGCAGCGGTCGGCTTTCGCGTTGGCGCATGCGACGCCGCGCTCGCCCCGGGGCCGCTGCGGAAAATCGTCGCCGACAATTTCTTTCCGATAATCCGAATTCCCGCTATGTTGAATCGCGAGCGCGTTCGACGGCGTACGTCGGGCCGCTCGCCGCGGCCGAGACGACGCAAAAATTGGAGAAGACGCGATTCCGGCTCGACTGACCGACAACCCCTTGATTTCCCTCGAAACGGCCAAGGAAAAAGTTTGGAAATCCTTGGAAAAATTTGGAAAAGCTTGGAATTTCCTTGGAAATCCTTGGAAAAGCTTGGCGCCACGGCGATAGGATGCTCAGCCTCTCAATAGGTCGGCGTCGGCTGGCGAGCGAAGCCCTCGCGAGCGCCGCGAAGCGAATCCTGCGGCGCCCGGCGTCCGGTGGCGATCGGACGCCGGCGGCGGGCCGCAAAAGGGACACAAAAGCGCACTCAAACCCCTGATATCCCATCGTCGCGGACCGGACCGGCCGCCTGCGCCCCGAACCGAAGAGCCTCGCCTTGAAGCCATGCGCCGCGCCCCTCCTCGCCCTCGCCGTCCTCGCCGTCGGGCTGAGCGCCGGCGCGCGAGGCGCCGAGGGCGGGCCCTCTTCGTCCTGCCTCTATGCGCCCGCGTCGCCGGCGCAGCTCGTAGCCAAGGACGCGGTCGCGGACTACCAGTCGGTGCTGCGGACCTGCCGCGCCGCCGACGGCGGCGAAGCGACCGCCATCCGCACGATGACCGTCGCCGGGACGCCGATCCTGCTCCTCGCCGATCCGCAGAAGCTCACGACGCGCCTGGAGCGCGCCGCCTGCTGGACCTGTGAGGACGCGAGCGAAGACGCGCTCGCGAGCACGCGCATGCTGCGTGCGGTCGCCCAATCGGCCGAGGCGCCGGGCCTGACCCGCCGCGGCTTTCTCCAAAACGCCGGCCTCACTCACGGCGCGGCGGCGGGCGCCTTCGTCACCGGCGATCTCTGCCCCAGCCGGCGCCCGCTCGACCGGCCGTTCTTCGACGAGCTCGCCGCCCGAGGGCCGCATACGCCGGTGGCGCTGTCGATTTCCGGCCTCTGGCTTCTCCATCATTTCCAGGATTACCGCTGGCTCCTCGACCGGCAGGCGGCGGGGGCGCTCGACATCCTCTGGGTCGACCACACCTACCACCATCCCTACCGGCGCGGCCTGCCCAAAGAGCGCAACTTCCTGCTCGCCGCGGACGTCGACGCCGACGCCGAGATTCTCGACACCGAGCGTCTCCTCATCGCCAACGGCCAGACGCCGTCGCTGTTCTTCAGATTTCCCGGCCTGATCTCCTCGACGCCGCTGATGCAGGCGGTCGGCCGCCATCATCTGATCTCGCTCGGCGCCGACGCCTGGCTGGCGCTCGGTCAGAAGCCGGGCGAGGGCTCGATCGTGCTCGTCCATCCCAACGGCAACGAGGAGGGCGGCCTTGCCCGCTTCGAGCGCGACCTCGCGCGCGGCGCGATCGCCCAGCCCTTCGAGCCGCTGACCGCGGCGCCGAACTGAGGCGAGGCGCGCCTCACCCCCGCCCGACGAAGGGCATCTTGGTCGCCATCAGCGTCATCGACAGGATGTTGGCGGAGAGCGGCAGGCCCGCCATGTGGACGATCGCCTCGCCGACTTGCGCGGCATCGATCGTCGGCTCGACGGCGATGCGCCCGTCGGCCTGCGGCACGCCTTGCGTCATCTTGAACGCCATTTCGGTCAGCGCGTTGCCGATGTCGATCTTTGCCGATGTCGATCTGCCCGCAGGCGATGTCGAAGGCGCGCCCGTCCAGCGCGATCGACTTGGTCAGGCCGGTGATCGCGTGTTTCGAAGCCGTGTAGGGCGCGCTCATCGGGCGCGGCGCATGGGCGGAAATCGAGCCGTTGTTGATGATGCGCCCGCCGCGCGGGCTCTGTCGCTTCATCAGGCGAATCGCGCCCTGCGCGCAGAGGAACGCCCCGGTCAGGTTGACGTCGACGACCGCCTTCCACTGCTCGTAGGTCAGTTCGTCCAAGGGAACGGCGGGTGCGCCGGCGCCAGCGTTGTTGAACAGGAGATCGAGCCGGCCGAATTCCCGCTCCAGCGCGGCGAACAGCGCTCTTACCGCGACGGGATCGGCGACGTCGCAAGGGTGGGCGAGCGCGCGCCGCCCCAGCGCCTCGATTTCGCGCGCTGCCGTCGCGAGCGGCTCCAGGCTGCGGCCGGCGAGCGCGACATGCCAGCCGGCCTTGGCGAGCGCCAGGGCCGCAGCGCGCCCGATCCCCCTTCCGGCGCCCGTGACGAGCGCGAATTTGTCCCCGGCCATGTCGCCTCGCAAATTGGATTTCTGAGCGATCCTACAGCGGCCAGGACGCGCTCGTCACCTCGTCGGCCGGCGGCGCGCCGCGGATTTCAGGGATCACGCGCCAGATCACCGCGGCGATGACGAAGGCGCCGCCGATCAGCGTGGCGAGGCCCGGATTTTCGCCGAAGGCGAGAAACACCCAGAGCGGGCCGAGCGCCGCGTCGAGCATGCCGATCAAGCCCGCTTCCGCCGATGGCGCCAGCTTGGCGCCCTCCATGAACATGACGAAGGCGACGCAGACCGTCGTCAGGCCGAAGACGAACAGGATGGCGATGTCGTTGAGGCTGAGCGCCGGATGGGGCGACAGGCCGTAGCCGAAAGTCGCGGCGACGAACGCGGCGGTCGCGTTGATCGAGGTCATCGACATCGCCGGGTCGCGCCGTTGCAGCACCACCATCAGCGAGAACGTCGCCGTCATCAGCAGCGACAGGGCTTGCCCGAGCAGGCGCCCCGAACCCAGCCCACTCGCGACCATCAGGACGACGCCGATCATCGCGACGCCCGCCGCGACGAGGGTGCGGCGCGAAACGCGCTCGCCGTTGATGACGAGCGCCATGCCCGCCGCGACGAAGGGCATGGTGGCGTAGATGACGAGAACGTCGGCGACCTTCGTCGTCATGACGGCGGCGACATAGGAGGAGATGGCGGTGGCGGACAGCGCGACGATCAGCGGCGACAGCGGGCCGAAGCCGAATCGCGGCCCCAGGCGGCCGCGCCGCTGCTCGACGATCGCCCAGATCGCGATGCACAGCCCGCCGAAGCCGGCGCGGCCGTAGAGCACCGTCCACAGATCGAGATGGGCGATCAGCCGGGCGAAATAGCCGGCCAGGCTCCATAGGACTGTGGCGGCGAAAACGAGGAGAAGCCCCCGCCGGCGCGCGGCGCTTTCGCCCGGCATCAGGTCGTCTCCAAACCCGGATGATTCGTCATCCGAGCTTAGAGACGACAGCCGTCCGGCGCGTCAACAAAATGCTGTTGGCCGCGCTACCTCTGGGCATCGGCCCCGATCGCGCCGCGCGGCGCGGGAAGGAGATGGCGCGCGGCTTTGGCGACGTGCTCGCCGAAGCGCACGAACGGCAGCAGATAATTGCGCGTCACGGTGCTGAATTCGCCCTGCGTCGGGCCGACGCCGAAGCGGATGGCCTCGCGCGTCGGCTGCGGAATATACAGCGTTCCGAACGCCCAGTCCCACAGCGCCAGCGCGAAGCCGAGGTTCTTGTCCCAGTGCGCGGGGTTGTCGGAATGATGGAGCTGGTGATGCGCCGGGCTCTGCAGGATCCTGCCGGCGAGGCCGGTGAAGGCGATCCACATGTGGCTGTGGCGCAGATGGCCCCAGGTGACGAGGAACGTCATCAAGAGGACGTTGCCGTTGAGCAGGGTTAAGGGCTGCACGCCGGGCCCGAAGGCGTAGGTCATCACGCCGAACACCGTGCCGGTGGCGATGGCGATCAGGTTCATGAAGGCGAGGATTTCGACCGGGTGCTGGCGCAGCTCGGTGAAGGTCGTCATCACCTCGGCCGAATGGTGCACCTTGTGGAACTCCCACAGCGCGGGAACGCGGTGGAAGAGGTAGTGGCCGAACCAATAGGCGAGCTCGTAGGCGAGCAATTCGAACAGCGTCGCCATCGACAGCACCGTCCACGCCGGCCACGCCGTCGCCTGATGCGGGCCGAACGCGCCCGTCAGGCCGCCGACGACCGCGTCGCGGCAGAAGACGGCGCCGACCGCGAGAAAGCCGTAACCCCAGGCGAGCGCCAGCCCGTTGAGGACCCACATGCGCATGTCGACGAGCGAGGAGGGGTTCCACACGATGCGCCCCGCGAACAGCCAGCGCAGGAAAAGTCTCACGCTGACGGAACGTCCGCGCGCGCGCCGGCGCCAGACGTAATACGCGAACGAGCACACGAGGGCGCCGACCATCGCCGGCGCGCCGTAAGGCGCCGTCACGCCGAAGGTCTGATCCAAGCGGTCGAGAACTCCCGCCCACAGCCAGGCCAAGACAGCCATGACTCGCTCTCCTCATCGATTGAAGACGATGAGGCAGCCTAGGCGGCGGGCCTTCAGGAAACGTTAAGCTCGACCGTCACATCGCGCGGGACTCGCCGCCGCGCGCCGCTTTCTCCGCCCCATAGAGGGCGCGAAACCGGCGCAGGCGCGGGGCGTGCAGCGCGGAGCGCGCCGCGCTGGGAACGAATTGCCGCGCAATCGGCGGACGGCGGCAAACGGCTTCCTCGTCGCCGGCCCCCGCCGCCAACATCGCCAGCCGCGCCGCGCCGAACGCCGCGCCCGCCTCCGCCCCGGCGGCGAGGTCGATGGTCAAGCCGGTGACGTCGGCGATCGTCTGGCCCCAGAAACCGGAACGCGCGCCCCCGCCCACCAGCATCGGCTCGCGCGGGCGGGCGCCGGCTTCGGCGAGCACGTCGACGCCGTCGGCGAAGGCGAAGGCGACGCCCTCGAGCACCGCATAGATCAGCGCGTCCGCGCCGTGTTCGGCCCGCAGGCCGGCGAACATCCCCGTCGCCGTCGCGTCGTTGTGCGGCGTGCGTTCGCCGCTGAGATAGGGCAGGAAGACCGGCGCCGCGGCGACGGCGTCCGGCGAACGCGCGAAGCGTTCCGCGGCGTCGATGCAGCCGCCGATGTCGCCGGCGCGCCCCAACACGCCCGCCATCCAGCTCAGCGCGGACGCCGCCGACAGCATCACCGCCATAGCGTGCCAGCGCCCGGGGAGCGCGTGGCAGAACGCGTGCAGGGTGCGCTCGGGCAGGCTGACGAAACGATCGGTCGCCGAAAAGATCACGCCCGAGGTGCCGAGCGAAACGAAGCCGGCGCCCGGCTGGATCGCGCCGACGCCGACCGCGGAGGCGGCGTTGTCGCCGCCGCCGCCGGCGATCGGAATGCGTCGTCCCTCGAGGCCCCAGGCGCTCGCGACGCGCGGCGAAAGAACGGCCGAAACCGCCGAGCCCTCGACCAGGCGCGGCATATGCGAGCGCTTGAGCCCGCTGGCGGCGAGAAGCTCGTCGTCCCAGCGCCGATTGGCGATGTCGAGCCACAGCGTGCCCGAGGCGTCCGACATGTCGGAGACCGCCTCGCCGGTGAGGCGAAGGCGCACGAAATCCTTGGGCAGCAGCACGCGAGCAGTCGCGGCGAAGACCTGCGGCTCGTGCGCGGCGACCCAGAGGACCTTGGGCGCGGTGAAGCCCGGCATCGCGATATTGCCGGCGAGCGCGCGAAAATGCGGCGCGCGGCGTTCGAGCTCGGCGCATTCGGCGAAGGCGCGCCCGTCGTTCCACAGGATCGCCGGCCGCAACGGCGCGTCGGCGGCGTCGAGAAACGTCGCGCCGTGCATTTGTCCGGAAAGGCCGATCCCGGCGAGGCGCGCGAACGCCGCCGGGGCGTGACGGCGGATAGCGGCGACGGCGGCCTCGACCCCTTCGACCCAGTCCTCGGGGTTCTGCTCGCTCCACAGCGGATGCGGCCGCGACAGCGACAGCGGCGTCGAGACGTCGGCGACGATCCGCTGATCGACGTCGATCAACAGGGCCTTGACCGACGAGGTGCCGACGTCCAGCCCGAGAAACGTCTCGCCGGCGCGCGTCTCCCTCGACATTCGTCCTCCCCTCACGGCGCCGCCGCGCCGCCGTTCAGGCGTCACAACGGGCTCTAGCCCCGGACTCGTCGCCGGGGCTTCGCGCCGGACCCGCCGCGCAAACGAAGCAGGTCGTCAGGCGACGCTGAGATTGCCGGCCGAGGACTTGCCGGTGCGCTTGTCCGCGACGATCTCGTAAGAGACTTTCTGGCCTTCGTTGAGCTCGCGCAGCCCTGCGCGCTCGACCGCGCTGATGTGGACGAAAACGTCCTTGCCGCCGTCGTCAGGCTGAATGAAGCCGTATCCTTTGGTGGCGTTGAACCACTTCACCGTACCCGTAGCCATCGGAGAGTTCCGTATATGAGAGAGTCGATACGCGTTGGCGCGCCGGCACCGGCGCGAATATCGATGCAGCTAGTTTCGTCGGCACGCATCGCGAGATACGGGGCCAAGTCGTCGGCCGGTAATCGATCCTACTGGGAATATCGGAACACAAGGCTCAAATCAAGGCGGCGCCGAGTGCGATCCTCCGGCTCGGCGCCCGCGCGGACGTCGACGCGCTGGACAAATTCCCCTCGAATTTGGGCGAGCTTCCCCGCCCGCTCCGGCAGGCTTCGCTAAGCCTTCGCCAACGGATTCTCGGCCGTTCCGCGAGATTTCACGACCCTTGTAGAGACGAAAAAAGAAAATCGCGCTTGGCGCGAATTGTTGCCGCGTGGGATTGCATTTTACGCGAAGAGAGCGGCGCTTCGATGAATATCGATAGAGGATGTCGCAACGTCCGAAGTTCGGGAAAGACTTGTCGGCAGGGTCGAGGCGTCGGTTCGCCGCAGCAAGGCGGTCGCCTCAGGAGGTCCTTTGGCCCCGGCCACGAGATCCAACCGCCTCGGCGCGAAGTCCCGGGAATGCTGCGAACGCATGGGATGGTTGACGGAGCGGCCTTCCAACCTCCGGCGCCGTCTCGTTTTCCATATTGACGATTGTCGACAATCGTCTATTTCTCGGGCGACCTCAGCCGGAGCAGCCGTGAAGTCCGTCGTCAAGTCGAGCGCAGAGGCGCAGGCCGTCGCCATTCTCCGAGAGCGGCTGTTGCAGGGCGACCTGGCGCCAGGATCGCGGCTGACGGAAATGGAACTGTCGTCGCGGCTGCGGATCGCCCGCGCCACCGTGCGGCAAGCCCTGCACCATCTGGCGCAGGAAGGGCTGATTCTCCTGATCCCCTATACGGGGTGGATGGTCGCTGATCTGACGCCGGTCGACGCCTGGGAGCTGTACACGCTGCGCGCATCCCTGGAATCCCTCGCCGCCGGGCTCGCGGCCGCCAAATTGTCGGATGTCGGCCGAGAGAAGCTGCTCGGCGTCATGGCGCAGCTGGCCAGGGCTTCGGCGTCGGGCTCGCCGCCTGACGCCGCCGAAGCGGATTTCGCCCTGCACCAGGCGATCGTCGGGCTTGCCGGCCATCGGCGGCTGGCCGAGCAGTATCGCGTCGTCAGCCAGCAGGTGCGCATGTTCATCGCGTCGAGCGATGCGCTCCTCGTCTCCGGCCGAGCGCTCGTCGATCAGCATCAGCCGATCGTCGACGCCATCCTCGCCGGCGACGGCGCGCGCGCGGCTTTGCTGTCCGAACGTCACAACGTCACGGAAGGCGAGAAACTCGTCGCGCATCTGAAGGCGCGGTGACGCCACGCCGCGCGCGATACCTCTCAGGAGAAGGAGATTTCCGTTGGCGGACGCTCTCGGCGCCAAGGCGCAATGGCTGACTTTCGACTGCTACGGCACGCTCGTCCAGTGGGACGAAGGGCTGATCGCCGCGGTGCAGGCGATCCTAGGCCAACAGGCCGGCGCGACGATCGAGGCCAGGACTTTGATCGAGGTCTTCGACAGACACGAGCATGCGCTCGAGAAAGAAAAGCCGCACAAGCCATTCCGCGCGGTCGCCGCGGAAAGTCTCCGGCGCGCCATGACCGAGCTGGGTCTGCGCTATCGGCCCGACGACATCGACATCCTGACCTCGAGCATCGCCAAGATGCCGCCCTTTCCGGAGGTCGTCGGCACGCTGGCCGATCTGAAGCGGATGGGCTTCAAGCTCTGCATCGTCTCCAACACCGACGACGACATCATCGCCGGCAACGTGGCGCAGATGGGTGGTCACATCGACCGGGTGATCACGGCGGAGCAGGCGCGCGCCTATAAACCGTCGCGAGAGATCTTCGAATACGCGCACCGACAGCTGGGCGTGACGAAAGGCGACGTCGTCCATATCTGCGCAAGTCCGCACCTCGACCTGGCGGCCGCGCGCGACATCGGCTTCCGCTGCATCTGGATCGACCGCGGCGCCGGGCGCAAACCGCTCGCCGACTACACGCCGAGCCGAGCCTTCTCGAGGCTGGACTTTGTTCCGCCCTTCTTCGCCAGCATCGGGTGGGGATGAAAGCCGCCCTCCGGCCGCGCCCCTCGTACCCGAACCGCGCCTTGCCACGGGCGCGCCCCGCGCCTAAGTCAGCCCGTCGCGGCGCCTTTGCGCCGCCCTCCACGAGGAATTCATGCTCGAGACTCTGCTCGCCGAGGGTCGTCCGCTGCTCGCCGACGGCGCGATGGGGACGAACCTGTTCGAGGCCGGGCTCACCTCGGGCGACAATCCCGAATTGTGGAACGCCACCCGTCCCGAGGCGATCCGGGCGCTGCACCAAAGCTTCGTCGAGGCGGGCGCGGACATCGTCCTGACCAACAGTTTCGGCGGCAACCGCCGCCGCCTGGCGCTGCACGGGCTCGAGGGAAGAACCCGCGAACTCAATCGCTTGGCGGCCGAGAACGCGCGCGCGGTGGTGAAAAGCGCCGGGCGGCCCGTCGTGGTGGCCGGCTCGGTCGGGCCGACCGGCGACCTTCTGGCGCCGCTCGGCCCGCTCACCGAAGACGAGGCGGTCGAAATCTTCGTCGAGCAGATCGAAGGGCTTCGCGAGGGCGGCGCCGACGTCGTGTGGATCGAAACCATGTCCTCGCCCGAGGAAATCCGCGCCGCGGCGCGCGCCGCGGGACGCCTGGGGACGCCCTACACGGCGACCGCGAGCTTCGACACCGCGGGCAAGACGATGATGGGGCTCCCGCCCGCCGCCTTCGCCGTTCTGGTCGACGATTTCTTGCCCCGGCCGCTCGCGTTCGGCGCCAATTGCGGCGTCGGCGCCGCCGATCTCCTGGTCTCGATCCTGGCGATGAGCGAGGCGCGGCCCGAGCGAAACCTGATCGCCAAGGCCAACGCCGGCGTGCCGCAATGGCATGGCGCCCACATTCATTATTCCGGCTCGCCGGAACTGATGGGCGTGTACGCCGGTCTCGCGGTCGACGCCGGCGCGCGCATCGTCGGGGGGTGCTGCGGGACCAAGCCGGCGCATGTGGCGGCGATGCGGCGCGCCCTCGACTCCCACCGGCCCGGCCCCCGGCCGAGCCTCGAAGCGATCGAAGCGGCGCTCGGCCCGCTCGTCGCCCCGGCCGCCGCAGAGCCGGCCGCGCGCGCGCGCCGGCGCGGCCGGGGGCTCACGTGAACGCCAAGGCGAAGAGTCGCGCCGCGAGCCGCGCGGCGTCCGGCGGCGCGGCCTTCGAGCCGGCGCTGATCGTTTCGGCGCCCGCCGAGCGCCCTTCGCTCGTCGCCGCCGAAGGCGTCCTCGATTTCGAGGTCGGCGCGGGGCAAGCGGGCGAGCGGCTCGATCGATTTCTCAGCCATGCGGCCGGCGAACGGCGGTTCGCGCTTTCACGCACACGGCTCAAGGCGCTGATCGAGGCGGGACAGGTCGCGGTCGACGGTCTCGAAGCGCGCGATCCCGCCGCGAAACTGAGCACGGGCGCGAAAATCGTCGTCGTCGCGCCGCCCGCCGAGGAATCCGCGGTCGAGGGCGAGGACCTCCCGCTTCACATCGTGTTCGAGGACGAGCACCTCGTCGTCCTCGACAAGCCCGCCGGCCTCGTCGTGCATCCTGCGCCCGGACATGCCTCGGGCACCCTGGTCAACGCGCTGATCCGCCATTGCGGCGCGAGTCTTTCCGGCGTCGGCGGGGTGAAGCGGCCGGGGATCGTGCATCGCCTCGACAAGGACACCTCCGGGCTGATCGTGGCCGCCAAGAGCGACGCCGCCCATCAGGGGCTCGCCGCGCTGTTCGCCGATCACGGACGCACCGGCTCGCTCACGCGCGAATATCGCGCCCTGGTCTGGGGGGCGCTCGACACCAAGGCCGGCTCGGTGGACGCGCCGCTCGGGCGCCATCCCAGCCATCGCGAGAAAATGGCGGTCGTCGCGCCGAATCGCGGACGCGAGGCGGTCACCCATTGGCGGCTCGAGGAGCCGCTCGGGCCGGCGAGCCTGATCGCCTGCCGCCTGGAGACCGGGCGCACGCACCAGATCCGCGTCCACCTCGCCCATATCGGCCATCCGCTGCTCGGCGATTCGGTCTACGGCGCCGGGTTCAAGACCAAGGCGAATCAGCTGTCGGCCGGCGCCCGCCTCGCGCTGGAGGCGCTGGGGCGCCAGGCATTGCACGCCGCCACTCTGGCTTTCGAGCACCCGATCACCGGCCAGGCGATGTCCTTCGCTTCTCCCCCGCCGGATAATTTCCTGCGTCTCATCAAAGCCTTACGGGAGTCGGCGGAACGCCGGGAGGGCTGAGCCGGGCGACGCGGGATGAACGAAATGTCATCTCGCCGTCGGTCGATCGTTTGCCTTTCGCCCTCTTTCGGCCATGGTCGCCCGACCTATATTGTGCGTTGCGGCGCTTCGAGGGGCCGCCGGAGCGCGGCCCCGCCGCAGCGCTCCCGTGAGGAGGATTCGATGGCCGCCGCCCTGCCTATCATCGCCGGAGAGTCCGGGCTCTCGCGCTATCTCTCCGAAATCAAACGGTTCCCGATGCTGGAGCCGCAGGAAGAATACATGCTCGCCAAGCGCTGGCGCGAGCACGGCGACCGCGAGGCCGCGCACAAACTGGTCACCTCCCATTTGCGGCTGGTCGCCAAGATCGCCATGGGCTATCGCGGCTACGGCCTGCCGATCGGCGAAGTCATTTCCGAGGGCAACGTCGGCTTGATGCAGGCCGTCAGGCGGTTTGAGCCGGACAAGGGCTTCAAGCTCGCGACCTACGCGATGTGGTGGATCCGCGCCTCGATCCAGGAATACATCTTGCGCTCCTGGTCGCTGGTCAAGATGGGAACGACGGCGAGCCAGAAGAAGCTGTTTTTCAACCTGCGCAAGGCCAAGAGCCGCATTTCGGCGCTCGACGAGGGCGACCTGCGCGCCGATCAGGTCGCCGTGATCGCCAAGCGCCTGGGCGTCGCCCAGCAGGACGTGGTCGACATGAACCGGCGCCTGGGCGGCGACGCCTCGCTCAACGCGCCGCTGCGCGAGGAAGGCGACGGCGAGTGGCAGGACTGGCTCGTCGACGAAAGCGCCAGCCAGGAGACCATTCTGGCCGACCGCGAGGAGAGCGACGCCCGGCTCGCCGCGTTGAAAAACGCGCTGCGGGTGCTCAATGCGCGCGAGCGCCGCATCTTCGAGGCGCGCCGGCTCGCCGAGGAGCCGGTGACGCTCGAGGAGCTTTCGACCGAATTCGGCGTTTCGCGCGAGCGCGTGCGCCAGATCGAGGTGCGCGCCTTCGAGAAAGTGCAGGCGGCGGTGAAGGCCGGGGTGGCGCTGGCGCAAATTCCCGGCAAGCGCGCGGCGACGGCCCTGCCCGCGCCGTAAGGCGTCGACGACGCCCGTCCGGCGACTTGGCCGGCCTGCGTTCACCGTCCCGTAACGTCAATAAGCGAAGACCGCGCCGGACGCGACGAAGAGGCCGCGACGGCCGGCGGGAATTGGACTATCGTCGGCGCGCGCGGCGCCCCCGAGCGCGCTCCGCGTCTCTTCAAGACAAAGGGAACCGTCATGCCGCCTCGCCCCTATCGCTTTTCCTGGCGCGCCGCGCTGCTCGCGACGGCAGCGCTCGGCGCGCTGAGCGTCGGCGCTTCGGCCGCCGACCTGGCCGCCACGCCCGAGGGCGCGCAGAAGATCGCCGCCGTCATCGCCACCTACGCCGGCAAGCCGGCCGCCGGCGCGTCATCGGCGATCACGGTGACGCCCGAGAGCGCGGACTATCTCGTCGCCGTCGACGTCGGCGCCCTCCTCGCCCCGTTCAAAGAGATGGGCGTCAGCTACGACTCCGCCGTCATGAAGTTCAAAGTCTTCGAGCAGGACGACGGCGCCTGGCGCGTCGAACAGAGCGATTTCCCGGCCCTTGTCACGCACACGAAACAGGGTGACAGGAGCTACGATTCGACCATCGCGCTCAGCGGTTTCAGCAACGTCATCGTGATCGATCCGGCGACCTCCTGGGTGCGAAGCGGCCAGAGCAGCGGCGATAAACTCACCCTGCGCGGGCACGGGCCCGGCCTCGACGAAACGCTGGACACCGGCGCGGTCCAGGCGACCATGGCGAGCAAGGCGTCCGCCGACGGCGCGCTGGCGACCGATTTGCAGGAAAGCATCGGCGCCTTCGCGCTGACGGTAGCGGTCGATCCCAAGGCCGCGGACCCGGGCGCGAACGCCGACGCCAAGCCGGTCAACGTCGCCATCCACGCTGACAAGACGGCGGTGGGGATCGATCTCGGGGGGGTGAAGCCGCGCCCGCTGCTCGACCTCTGGGCCTTCCTCGTCGCGCATCCGACGCGCCCCGAACTCGCCGCCGACGAGGCGACGCTCAAGACGCTGTTGACGGCGGCGCTCGCCAGCAAGCTGTCGCTCGACGAGAGCGTCGCCATGCAGGCGCTCGACGTGCAGACGCCGCGCGGCCTGATCGCCGCCGACGCCGCCAAAGCGGGCATTGGCGGCGCGGCCGCCGGTTCCGACAGCCGATTCGAGGAGCATTTTTCGGCGAGCGGCCTCACGCTGCCGCCCGGCCTCGTCCCTGCGACGTTCCACGATCTCGTGCCGACCTCGTTCGACGTCGGCTTCAAGGTCACCGGCTTCGATCTGACGGCCGCGGGGGCGGAGGCGATCGCCGACATGCATCTGGCCGGCGACGCGCCGCCGATCTCCAAAGACGACAGCGACAAGGTGTGGGCCAAGCTCATCGGCGCCGGGCCGGTGCTGATCGACGTCGCGCCCTCGCACGTCGTCGCGCCGCAACTCGACATCGCCTTCGAAGGACAGGTGCGTTACCAGGGCGCCAAGCCCTCGGGGTCGTTCACCGTGCGCATGCGCAACTTCGACAAGACGCAGGCCGCGCTGAAGAGCCTGGGCCCCGAGGCCGAGAAGAAGATGGTCCCGGTTCTGGCGATGGCCAAGGGCCTGGCCAAGACCGAGGGCGACGGCTCGCTGACCTGGGTCGGCGAGCTCGGCGGAGATGGCATGATCAAGGTCAACGGCCTGCCGCTCGGCAAGGCGCCGCTGTAGGGCGCGGCCTCGGCGAGGCTCAGGCGCGCGCTGCCGCTGCGGCGCGCGCGGCGAGGGCCGCGAGGGCGGCCGACACCAGCACGTTCCAGTTGGCGAGCGAAAGGCCGAAGACCCGGAGCTGCACGACATCGCAGTTCACCACCTTGACGGTCTTGAGCTGGTCGAGAAGGCTGGCGCCGCTCTTGGCGCCGGCGAAAGAGCCGGTGCAGGCGGTCGGGCCCTGCCAGAGATGGGCCTCGACGCCCGAGTGATAGGCCGCCTGGACGACGCTGACGGCGAAGATCAGCGCCAACAGCCAGAAGAGAGCGCGCGTCAGGGCGCGGCTCGATCCCGACTTCGCCACGGCAAAGGCGATCGCGGCGATAGGGATGCCCGCGTAATAGGGGTAACGCTGCTCGAGGCAGAGATCGCAGGGGGCGTAGCCGAGCGCCTGGAACGTCCAGGCCCCGGCGATGGTGGCGAAGGCGAGGGCGCCGACCGCCAGCGCGTTGCTCGTGGCTCGTTGGGGAAGACGATCGACGAAAAAAGACATCAGAACACCCGCGCCGCGATGACGAAGCCCGCCACGATCGTGACGGCGAATAGCCCTAGGAAAACGGCGAAATGACGTTCGATCGCGAGGCGCAGGGGATCGCCGAAATGATTGAGCGCGCCCGCCAGCAGAAAGAACCGCGCGCCGCGCGTCACCAGCGACAGCGCCATGAAAGCCACGAAATTATAGCCGAGCAGACCGCTGACGATGGTGACGAGCTTATAGGGGATCGGCGTCATGCCCTTGACGAGAATCACCAGCGCGCCCCAGCGCGCGTAGGTCTCCTTCAGCGCCGCCATCCTGTCGGCGTAGCCGTAGAGATGGATCAGCCATTGGCCGAGCGTGTCGAACAGCAGCGCGCCGATGCCGTAGCCGACGACGCCGCCGAGAACCGAGGCGATCGTGGCGATCAGCGCGTAGCGCCAGGCGAGCCGCGGCTTGGCGAGCGACATCGGCGCCAGGATGAGATCGGGAGGAATGGGAAAGAACGAACTCTCCGCGAACGCGATCGCGGCGAGCGCGTAGGGCGCGTTGGCGCTCTCGGAGAGCGCGATGATCCTGTTGTAGAGAGTCTTGAACATGCCGACCTGAAGAGACGCCCCGCGCCGCGCCGACCCTTAGCCGGCGGCGGCCGGGGAGTCCATGTCCTCGGCATAGCGCGCGATGGTGAGGATTTCCTGAATTCGCGCCTTCGCGGCGCCGGCGGCGGCGTTGACCCGGCGCCCGCCGGCGTTCTATATCGCCCGGCGACCGCTTGGCGCGGGCCCCTGTGGCGGAACTGGTAGACGCGCTCGACTCAAAATCGAGTTCCGCAAGGAGTGCTGGTTCGATTCCGGCCAGGGGCACCACAACATCGTTTCGTAGTATCTCATAGTCGCTCATTTT